>JBIIXY010000141.1:0-5057 GCA_044347105.1 Prochlorococcaceae cyanobacterium | reverse complement strand
CCTTGGGGGCGGTGACGGTGAGCAGGCCATCGCGGTACACCGCCTGGAGCTGCTCGCGCTCGATCGGCTGGGGGAAGCGGAAGCTGCGGCTCCAGGTGCCGTAGCGGAACTCGCTCAGCAGCGGTGCCGCTGCTGGCTGAGCTGTTGCTCGAGCCGATCGAACAGCTCGAAAGGAGAAGCAGAACGCAGGGTGCGCAAGCGGGGGAGGGGGGAGCCGAATCAGAGCCCGCTCGACTGCTGCTGCACCGGCAGGGGCAAAGGTCCACTGCCGCAGAGGCCGGTGCGCACGGAGCAGCGACCATTGGGCATCATCCCCAGCTCGATCAGGCCGGCCTCCAGCACCCGTGCTGCAAGCAGATCGGGCGGTAGCTGCTCAATGGCGGCCTGCTGTTCGAGTGCTTCGAGCAGCCCGGCAGGCAGCTGCCACTGCACGGATTGCAGCTCCGGGCTCTCGGTCACCGCTGCTCAGGGATGGGGAGATCACCTCCATCCAACGATTCACTGATCCCCTGTTGCTCAAGAACACACAAGCCTTCATGGGTTTCAGGGGCTTGCCCGGGCGTGGATCAGCGAACAGGTCTGTGTCCGCTGACACGAAATCTGCTCAACCGGCCTGCATTCGCGGCAAAAGGCGTTCCGATGATCCCGGCCCATCGCCATCCGCTGACAGAGCGGCGCTGCCTGGCTCGGGACCGGCGACAATTTCGTAACTATTCATGCGCTGCCATGGGCTCAACTGCTGCCAATAAGTTGTTGTCATTGGCCGGCCGCACCATGGCCCAGTTGCGTGAGCTGGCCAGCTCCACATCGCTCCGCAGCGTCTACAGCCGCCTCAGCCGCTCGCAGTTGATCGACGCCCTGCTCCAGGTGTTGCCGGAAGAGAGTTCAGCAGCCAGCGATCACCCTCCAGGAGATCAGCCTGCAGCTTCAGTGCAGGGAGCCAGCCAAGTGACCTTCCTGCCCCGTGATCCTCAGTGGGCCTACGTGTTCTGGGAGGTGAGCAGCAGCGATCAGCAACGCGCCGCCGCCGCCGGTGCCCGTGAGCTCTGCCTGCGGGTGAGCGACGTGACCGGGCTGCAACCTGGCTCCAGCCATCCCCACGCCCTGCAGGAGGTGGTGGTCGATGGCCATGCCCGGGAGTGGTACCTCCCCCTTCCGCTGTGCGATCGCGACTACCGGGTGGAGCTGGGCTACCGGCTGGCCTCGGGTGGCTGGATGCACCTGGCCTTCTCCTCGGTGGCGCGGATGCCCGCCGGTGGACCCAGCGATGTGGTGGCCGATCTGTTCGTGCCCTTCTCCCTCGACGTGCTGCCCGCGGTGCTGGCCACGATGGCGCCAGCGCCGAGCGGGGGCGGTGTGGAGCACGAACTTCACTATCGCCAGGCCATCGCCGCCAGCCCGCGCCGCCTGCGTTTGGGCTCGGAAGTGTGGCAGGAGCAGGGCGCCGCGGACGCGCTGGGCGGTGATCAGCTGGCCTCCGCCTCCGGGGCTGGGCTGTGGGCCAGCGGCCGCAGCGAATCGGGCCGTGGTCTGGCCCAGCCGCGCTCCTTCTGGCTGGTGGCCGATGCCGAGCTGATCGTCTACGGCGCCACCGAACCCAGCGCGAGCCTGTTCATCGGTGATCAACAGGTGCCACTGAACAGGGATGGCACCTTCCGGGTGCAGGTGCCCTTCCGCGATGGCCAGCAGCTGTATCCGATCCGGGCGGTGGCGGCCGATGGGGAGCAGGAGCGCTCGATCCGGCTGGAGTTTGCGCGCAGCACGCCCGAAGCGCGGGTGAACAGCAAGCAGGAGGCGGTGCTGGAGTGGTTCTGAACTGACCGGCCGGTTGGCTGGCTCAGCTGCGCTGCAGCACGTAGCGCGTGTGCAGTTCGGTGCTGTGCCCTGGAGCGAGCTCGATGCGGCGGTCGCCGCTGAGCAGCGCCTGCCGAGGGCCGCTCCAGGGTTCGATGCACACCATCGGCCGTGGTGGTTCGCTCCAGAGCACCACCAGATCGAAGGGATGGCTGAGCTGGAGCTCGAGTGTGGTCCCGGCTGCCTCGTCCACCAGGCGCACCGGGCCAGTGGGGCGCACCAGCAGGTCGATGCCGCTGGCCAGGCGCTGCACCTGCTCAGCCGTGGCGGCCGGCGCCATGGTGAGGTGGTTGAGACACTCCTGGGGCAGTCCCTCGAAGCGCACCCCCTCCAGGCTGGAGAGGTTGAAGTAGGGATGGAGCCCGAAGCTGAATGGCATCGCTTCCGCACTGCGGTTGGTCACCGTGGTGGCGATCTCCAGGGCGCCCGGTGCCAGTCGCACCTCCAGGCGAAGCAGGAACTGGAAGGGGTAAGCCTGCAGCGTTTTGGTGGTGTCGCTCAGCTCCAGGGCCACGCCGCGGCCATCGGCCAGGGGGTCCATCCGCCAGGGCAGGTTGCGGGCGAAGCCGTGCTGGGGGAGTGTGAAGGTGCCCTGGGGGAGGGGCAGCTCGTTGTTCGGCAGCCCGCCTGTGATCGGGAACAGCACCGGGAAGCCGCCCCGCACCGACTGGGCGGGATCGAGGAAGCGCTCCAGATCCAGATACACCACCTCCCGGTCCCCACAGCACCAGCCGCTGATCAGGCCGCCGCGCTCGGGCACCAGGCGCAGCAGATCACCAGTGCTCGGATCGCTGAACTCCCAATGGGGATAGGGAAGGTCGCGCTGAATCAGGGGCATGGGCGGCCTCCGCTATCGGTTTGCCCAGTCTGCTGCAGGCGCTGCTGTTGGCCTCAAGGGCTTGGCTTTTGCTCCATGGCCTGTCGTCAGGGGTCCGCTGGCTGGGCCATGGCCGTGCCATTGCTGAGCCAGGGCCTGATCGAGGTCCGTGCAGCTGCCCGGCACGGGAAATGGCCTGGCTGGCTGGGCAGAGGGCATGGTCTGCTGCGCACTGCCGCCCACGGGCGGGGGGGTGAGCGCCGGCCGGCTCCAGGCGATCAATGCCCCCATGGGGTCCTGAGCGGCGTTCGCCAGCAGCTGCTGACGAACGCCGGCCCCAGCGCGCAGCTGGCTGAACTGCTGGCTGCGCTGGCTGAGGGTTCCGCGAATCAGTCCAGGGTCCCGGCACAGCCGCTCCGCCTCCCGCTGAACGGCGGGCAATGGGCTGGCCGGCTCGGCTGGGGTCTGACCTGCTGAGAACCAGCGCCAGCCTTCCGACCTCGCCAACCAGGCAGCGGCGCCGAGGGCCAGCACAACCGGCACCAGCAAAAGGCTCGTGAGCGGCATTCTCTGGCGGCGGGAGGCCTGGTGGACCGGGGGCAAGGCCGCAGCAGCGGCGCGCCTGGGCCCATTGCACTCCCCTTCCGCTGGGCACCAGCGGCCCGCGGCGATCGAGAGGTCGTCGCCACTGCCGCCGGCGCTGATTTCCGCGAGGCCCTGCGGCAGCTGCTGGCTGTCACCGATGCCCATGATCTGGTTGCAGAGCTCCAGAAAGTCGGCGTCGGTGGCACAGGATTTGCGCACCCCGTCGGTGCTGATCAGCAGGGCAAAGGGCGCGCTGGCTGCGGGGATGGCCCGCAGCAGGGCCCGTTCGGCCCAGCGCGCCCTCGCCTCCGGCAGACAAAGGCTGGCTGTGGCCTCGCCGGCGCCTGGCAGCGGGGCTTCCTCGCTGAGCAGCTGGCTGCCAGCGCTGCTCACCTGCACCAGATCCCAGTCGCCCAGACCGGTGCATCCCCACCAGCCGGGTGCCAGCAGCAGCAGGCCGAGCGTGCTGCCGTAGAGCGATGAGCAGAACGGCTCCCGCTCGCCCGCTGGCCGCTGCTGCCAGTTCCGCTCAATCGCCGCCAACCAGCGGGTCTGGATCACCAGGGGCAGGTCTTCGGCCAGCAACTGCCGCCAGGCCTTCAGGTTGTGCAGGGGGGTGGATTGCAGCGCCGCCCGCACCGCTGCGGCGGCCTGCTCGCAGGCCAGGCGGCTGCCGGCATCGCTGTAGCGGTAGCGCTCAGCGCCATGGCCATCGGCCACCGCCAGCAGCTGCAGGCTGGCGCCTGCCGGTGAGCGCAGCTGGCGCACCAGGGAGAAGTCCTGACACACCACGCCTCTGCGCCGGTGGGCCGCGCCGATCACGGTGCAGTGCCAGGCCGGAATCCAGCCGCCGTCAGCAGCGGCGCTCACCACACCACGGGCCCCACATCGCCGATCGGATCGAGCAGGGTGGGGGGCAGATCGGGCAGCGGAATGTTGCCCTGAGGCTCGCCGTGCGCCTCCACCCGGCTGGCGGGCATGGAGGCGGCGCCCACCACAGCGGTCGAGGCCCATTGGATGTACTGGGCCAGGGCGGTGGCGTTGCTGGCCTGCAGGGGGCGGCGGGGTGAGCGGGAGGATGGGTCCCGGCGCTGCCCGGACGCACTGGATTCCGGGCCGATGAACTGCTGCAGCACCTCCTGGTCGGCGTCGTGGCCCACAGCGATCGCCAGGCGCACGGCTTTCTGGGCCCAGGGCTGGCGCAGCAGGCGAGCCAGTCCGGTATCGAAGTCGTCGGTGGGCTGGCCGTCGGAGATCAGCACCAGCACCGGCGGCAGCGCCCGCTCTTCCATCGGCGGTGAGGCCAGCTGGTCGGCCACCAGCTCCAGCGCTTCGCCCATCGCCGTCACCCCACCGGCCTGCAGGTCGTGCCACTGCAGCCGCGCCACCGGTGTGGGTTCGGCGATGTGCCAGTGGGCGCGGTCGGCGAAGCGCACGGCACGCACCAGCACCCGCGCCTCGGGGTTCTCCCGCGCCACCCGCGCCATGCCCGGCAGCGACTGGCGGATGGCCTGGTTGAGGGCCTGCATCTTGCCCTGGGCGGCCATCGAGCCTGAGCAGTCGCAGAGGTAGATGAAGTGCAGCGGCCGGTTGGCCAGACGCACGTTGGGGAAGGGGGGCATCAGCGGGGCAGCAACGCGTCGGGCGGCTCCGGGGTCAGCGCTCGATCCGGATGAGACCATCGTCGCTGACGATGGCTGCCACGGCCGCCAGATTGCAACTCCGGCCCGGCTCCACCTGCAGCTCCTGGCCCTGCACCAGCGTTACCTGCCAGGGCGTGGGTCCGCCGTTGCGCAGGCCC
>JBIIXY010000140.1:0-5159 GCA_044347105.1 Prochlorococcaceae cyanobacterium | reverse complement strand
CTCGTTGACCTCGCAGCACACGGTGTGGCGGCCGAGGTCGGCCGCGTTGGTGCGGCAGCTGCCGTCACGGAACCAGCCTGTGAGGGGTTCGCAGCTGCACAGCGCCAGAGGTTCCCCCAGAACATTCAGGGCTGCAGGGCTCTCGGCGGCCTGGGACTCGGACGTGCTGGTCATGGCAAACGCAATAGGAACAGGATGGGGGACTGCTGGACGGATCAGGATCCAGGCGAAAACCTGGCCCAGGTGGTTGACGGATTGCGGGGGTGAGGCGTTAAAGGTCGTTCAGGCGGTTCGTCCGTCGTTGTGCGCACCCCCTTCATGAGCTGGGAATTCACCGAAGATGCGGCCTTTCTGGCCCTCTGCGATGCCTATAAGGAAAGTGGCGAGCCCTCCGCGATGGAATTTCTGGCCCACGGAGAGGGCGCTTTCCACTTCCAGGAGCTCAGCCAGAACGCCGCTGGTGAAGGCATCGATCTGAGCGACTCCTCGGATCTGGAGGAGTTCCAGCAGGAGGTGATCGATGCCCTTGAGGAGATGTGCAGCTGAGGCTGCTCAGCCGTAGAAGAAGGCGATTTCCTTCTGCTTGAGTCCCTCCCAGCCGGCCTGCCGCAGCCTGGCGTCGAGGGTGGCCTGGTCAAAGTGCTTGGAGCCGGTCTTGACGATCCGATTGCGCATCGACTTCTTCACGCCGCTGCGGGCACGCTGGCTCTCGCATTCCATGACTTCGCTGTAGAGAGCGAGCATCTCCGCTGGAATCGGTGTTCCGTCAAGGTCGATACCGGCCTTGATCGCCGCGTCCACGCCGTCGGGACCTGCAATTGCCATCGATTGGTAAATTGGGGCCCGACCAGGCTAGGTCTGGCACTCCAACGCCAGGGCCCGATCAGGCGCTGAAGTAACGGGCCTGACTGTGCAACGCCACCAGGGCCGTGGTGCTCTGCTCGGGATGGAGCTGCTCGCTTTCATCCATGCTCAGGCCGATCTGATCAGCGCCCAGCCAGGCGAGCTGCTGACGCGAGTCGCCCACATTGGGACAGGCCGGGTAGCCGAAGGAGTAGCGGCTGCCCCGGTAGCGCTGGGCCAGCACGTCGCGCAGGGGGAATCCCTCTGGATCGGCATAGCCAAGTTCGCGGCGGATGCGGGCGTGGGTCCACTCGGCCAGCGCCTCGGCCATCTGCACGGCCAGTCCATGGAAATAGAGATAGTCGCTGTACTGATCGGCGGCGAAAAGCTGCTGGGCGAAGGTGGAGGCCCGTTCGCCCATGGTCACCGCCTGCATGGGCAGCACATCGGTAGGACGGCCGCCGCCCGAAGCCTGGGCGTCAAGGTCGCGGTAGAAGTCGGCGATGCAGTAGCGGTTTCCGGAGCGCTGGCGTGGCAGGGCGAATCGTCCAAGCTCATCGCCCGCTTCGCCCGGCGAGACACCAGGCTTCAGACCGGCCGGATCAAACAACACAACGGCATTGCCCAGGCGGCCGCAGGGGAAGTAGCCGTAGGCCACACGGGGCTCAAGCAACTCCTCCTCGAGGCAGCGCTCGATCCAGTGCCGAAGCACCGGCTCGGCCTTCTCCCTCAGCATCGCTTCGTAATCAGCCCGCGACTGCTGCTGGCTCTTGCGCAGCTGCCACTGGCCGGCGAACAGGGCATTGCGATCCAGGTAGGCGAACACCTCCTGAAGATCGATGTCGGCTTCGCTCAGCAGCTGGCTCCCCCAGAACGGCGGCACCAGCGCGGGCTCCTCGGGTACCGCCTCGGAGCGGCTGTCGTTGGGGCCGGTGGTGGGAGCCGGCTCGATGGAGTCCGCAGCCTCTGCGCCAGGGTCTTCGCCGCTGGCTCCATCGGCGTCGACCGTGCTGCGCTCGCTGAGCCCCAGACCATCGGGGGCTCCGTTGAGGAAGCCGCGATGGTCGTCCCAGCTGCCGGCGGCCTTGGCCTCCATCAGCGCATCCATGAAGCGCAGATCGGCAAAGGCGTCGCGCCCGTAGATCACCTGGCCTCGGTAGGCGGCGCGGCAGTCGCCATTCACGAAGCGGGGGGTGAGGGCAGCACCGCCGAGAATCACGGGCACCGCAATACCGGCCTGGTTGAAGGCCTCCAGGTTGTCCTTCATGAAGGCGGTCGACTTCACCAGCAGGCCGCTCATGGCGATGCAATCGGCCTGGTGCTCCTGCTGGGCTTCGATGATCGCTTCGCAGCTTTGTTTGATGCCGAGATTGATCACGTCATAGCCGTTGTTGGTGAGGATGATGTCGACAAGGTTCTTGCCGATGTCGTGCACATCGCCCTTCACCGTGGCGATCAGGAATTTGCCCTTGGCCGAGCTCTCGCCTTCCACCTTCTCCATATAGGGTTCGAGGTGGGCCACGGCCGACTTCATCGTTTCGGCGCTCTGCAGCACGAACGGCAGCTGCATCTGACCGCTGCCGAACAACTCACCCACAACCTTCATGCCATCCAGCAGGAAGGTGTTGATGATCTGCAGGGGTGGATAACTCTGCAGGGCTTCATCGAGGGCGGGTTCGAGGCCGATGCGCTCGCCGTCGATGATGTGCTGTTTGAGCCGCTCCTCGATCGGCAGATCGGCCAGCGACGGGCCGGAGGCGCGGGCCTCCTTGGCGCTCACGCCCTCAAACAGGGTGGTGAGTGCGGTGAGTGGGTCGTAGGTGCAGATGGCACCAGGCTCATCGCTCTCGAAGTGGCGCCGGTCGTAGATCAGATCCAGGCACACCTGCTGGTGTTCCTCGCTGATCTTGGCCAGGGGCAGGATCTTCGCCGGGCTCACGATCGCCGCGTCCATGCCCGCCTGGGAGCACTCGTGCAGGAACACGGAATTGAGCACGATCCGCGCTGCCGGTGAAAGGCCGAAGCTCACGTTGCTGACGCCCAGCACCACGTGCACGCCCGGCAGGCGTTCGTGGATCATCCGGATGGCCTCCACCGTGGCGGCGCCGTTGTTGCGGTCCTCCTCGATGCCGGTGGAGATCGGCAGAGCGAGGGGGTCGTAGAACAGTTCGCGGGCCGGAATGCCGTATTCCAGGGCATCGCGGTAGGCCCGCTGGGCGATGGCGAATTTCTTCTCGGCCGTGCGGGCCATGCCCTCCTCGTCGATCGTGCCGATCACCACGCCGGCGCCGTAATCGCGGGCGAGTTCCAGCACCTTGAAGAAGCGCTCCGGGCCGTCTTCGTAGTTGGTGGAGTTGAGCAGGCACTTGCCACCGGCCACCTTCAGCCCGGCCTCCATCTTCTGCCACTCGGTGGAATCGAGCATCAGCGGCAGGTTCACGTTGGTGACCAGCCGGCTCACCAGCTCGTGCATGTCGCGCTCGCCATCGCGCCCCACGTAGTCAACGTTGACGTCGAGCACATGGGCGTTTTCCTTCACCTGGCTGCGGGCCACGGCCACCAGGCCGTCCCAGTCCTCCTCGGCCAGGAGCTCGCGCACCTTCTTGCTGCCACTGGCGTTGAGGCGTTCTCCAATGATCAGGAAGGAGTTGTCCTGAAGGTAGGGCGTGGTGCCATAGATGGACGCCGCCGCCGGCTCCATGTTCAGGCTGGGGCGGGGATCAGCCAGACCCTCTACCGAAGGGGCCTCAGGCGGGACAGCGGCACCTCGCACCGGACGGTCGGCCGGTTTCATCGCCGCTGCCAGCTCGGCCAGGGCGCCGATGTGGGCCGGGGTGGTGCCGCAGCAGCCGCCGATCACCTGCACGCCCAGGTCTTCGACGAAGTGCAGCAGCTGCATCTTCATTTCGATCGGCGTCAGCCGGTAGTGGGCCACCCCGCCGATGTTCTCCGGGAGACCGGCGTTGGGGATGCAGCTCACCACAAACGGGCTGTGCTCGCTGAGGTAGCGGATGTGCTCCTTCATCTGCTCCGGCCCGGTGGCGCAGTTGAGGCCGAGCACATCGATCGGGAACGGCTCCAAAATCGCCAGCGCCGCGGCGATGTCGGAACCCACCAGCATCGTGCCGGTGGTCTCCATCGTGATGCTCACCATCAACGGCCGTCGCTGGCCCGTCTTGCGGAACGCTGCTTCGATGCCTTGCAGGGCCGCCTTGATCTGCAGCACGTCCTGGCAGGTCTCCACGATGAACAGGTCCACATCACCCGCCAGCAGGCCCTCGGCCTGCTCGGCAAATGAGGCCTTCATCGTGTCGAAATCCACATGGCCCAGGGTGGGCAGCTTGGTGGTGGGGCCCATTGAGCCGGCCACGAAGCGGGGTTTTTCCGGCGTGGAGTAGGCGTCAGCCATCTCCCGGGCCAGCTCCGCGGCCCGCTTGTTGATGGCGAAGGCCTGGTCAGCGATGTCGTATTCGGCCAGCACCAGGGAGGTGGCCCCGAAGGTGTCGGTCTCGATCACGTCGGCGCCCACCTCCAGAAACTGGCGATGCACCGCCTGCACAGCATCGGGACGGGTGAAGACAAGGTTCTCGTTGCAGCCCTCCAGGGCCGCGCCGCCAAAGTCGTCGGCGCCGAGATCCATCTGTTGCAGCGAGGTGCCCGTAGCCCCATCGAAGACCAGCACGGGCCGTTCGGGCGCGTGCAGCCGCTCGAGAAATCCGCTGCGCGTTTTGGTTGCCGCGGCCTGATCAATCACGGAGCTGGAGACCACCATCAGCCGTCGATGCGCACGCGCGAAACCCAGTGGTCATAGGCGGGATCGCGCCCTTCCGTGATCGCCGTGAGCCGCTCTCTGATCTGCTCCATCACCGGACGGGCCGTAGGCAGCTCGGTGGTCTCCACCCGCCGCACGGGTGTGACCTTGGCGGCGGTTCCGCTGAGGAACACCTCATCGGCCACGAACAGCTCGCTCTTGTCCACCGCCCGCTCGATCACCTCGATGCCCATGGCCCTGGCGAGTTCGATCACGCTGGCGCGGGTGATCCCCTCCAGGATGTCCTGATCCACGCCCGGGGTGATCAACGCCCCGTCGCGCACGATGAACAGGTTCATGCCGCTGGCCTCACTCACCTTGCCGCGGCTGTTGAGCAGCAGGGCCTCGTCGAAACCGCTCTTCACAGCTTCAGTTTTTGCAAGGGAGCTGGTGATGTAGGCGCCGCTGATCTTGCCCCGCAGGGGCAGGGAACGGTCTTCCTGGCGGGTCCAGGAACTGATCCGGCAGCTCACCCCTTCCGGGGAGAGGTAATCGCCGAGCTCCA
>JBIIXY010000045.1:0-16196 GCA_044347105.1 Prochlorococcaceae cyanobacterium | reverse complement strand
AGCAGGGTGGCACCAGCCCGTTTCGCGGCGGTGGTGATGGTGTCCCTAAGGAAGGCTTCGTCGTTGAGCCTGGCGCTGTCGCAGCCGTAGAGCTCGAGGATGCAGTGCTTGCCCACCGTGTCGGAACTGGCTGCGGATGGGGGCGCTCCCTTGGCGGTGATCGGTTCGGGAGAGGTGAGGGTGGCTCCGGTCCATCCCGGGTTGGGGTGGAGGCAGGGCAGGCTCTGGGTCATCGAACACGGCCGAATGAGCGTCACACCTTACGTGTCGACCGACGGCAGCGCGCTGCCGGCCTGCATGCGGATCACCTGGCAGTGCTGGCGCCAGCCGCCGGTGAAGGCATCGAGATGGGTGGTGCTCACCAGGCACTGGTGGCCATCCCCCACCGCATCCAGCAGCAACCCCTGGCGCTGGGGGTCGAGTTCCGCCAGCACGTCGTCGAGCAGCAGCAGCGGCGGCCGGCCCACCACCTGCTGCACCAGCTCCAGCTCCGCCAGCTTGAGAGCGAGCACCAGGGTGCGCTGCTGGCCGGCGGAGCCGTAGCGGCGGGCGGGCTGTTCCGAGAGCAGCAGCTCCACCTCGTCGCGCTGGGGGCCAACGCCGCATTGCCCCAGCCGCAGTTCCTCCGGCCTTTGGGCCAGCAGTTGGCTGGTCATGGCCTGGCGCCAGGGCTCCTCCTCAGCGGGGTCCTGGAGTTCGGTGCCGCTGCGGTAGAGCAGCTGCAGGGCCTCCCGCCCCCCGCTGAGTCGGCTCTGCCAGGCGGCGGCCAGGGGTTCCAGGCGGCGCAGGGCCCGGTGGCGGCGGCGGTGCAGGCGGGTGCCGATCACTGCCATCTGCAGGTCGAAGCTGTCCAGCAGCGCTTCGAGCCCCTCCCCGCCAAGCCTCCGGCGCAGCAGCTGGCTGCGCTGGCGCAACAGCCGCCCATAGCGGCTGAGCAGGTCGGCGTAGACCGGCTCCAGCTGCAGCACAACGCGATCGAGCCAGTGGCGGCGGATAGCCGGCTCCCCTCGCACCAGTTCAAGGTCGAGGGTGCTGAAACCCACGCAGCGCAGGGAGCCCAGCAGCTCGTGCTGCCGCTCCAGCAGCTTGCCGTTGCGACTGGCCCTGCGCCCCCCCTGGCGCCGCAGTTCCAGCTGCAGCAGGTCGTCGCTCGCGGTGCGACCCCGCACCACGGCGCCGGGTTGACCGTGACGGATCAGGTCGCGATCGCTGCCGGTGCGGTGGGAGCGGAGGCTGCCCAGGAGTTCCACCGCCTCCAGCAGGTTCGACTTGCCCTCGCCGTTCGGACCCACCACCAGCAGGCGCGGCGCGTCCAGGCTGAGCTCCAGCCGCTCGATATTGCGGAACTGCTGCAGGTTGAGGCGTTGCAGCCGGATGGTCCTGGTGCGATGAGCAGTTAAGGTAGATCCATCCCAGATGAGCCCGGATCGGGCTCTTTCAGGGCTGAACGTCAGGTTCAGAAGGCGGAATCAAACCCAGGGAACCCGTCATGGATTCAAACCATGGCGACATTTCCTGGACGTGCTCCGCCGGTTCGATCTCCTGAGTTCGTCATCAGGCTGCTATCCGGCCTGTCTCTCGGATCATCAAGCCTCCACCCGCCAAGGTTCCTTTTCGGCCACCCGCGCGGGCATGTAGCTCAGTTGGATAGAGCATCAGATTCCGGTTCTGAGGGTCGGGGGTTCGAGTCCCTCCATGCTCGTTGGCTGAGGCAGAGTCCGGGAGTTGCTGATCCCCTCCACCTCTGTGGAGGGGATTTTTGGTTGGAAGCCTCCGGCTCAGGCGTCGGGACTCTGCTGCAGGGCCAGGCCCATGGCCCGGATGCCATTGGGGTCGACCACGAAGCCACAGCGCTCCAGGGCCCCCTGGGCTCCGGGCGGTGCCGATAAGGAGATGCTGCATCCGGGGAGTTCCCTGCGCATGCGCCCGAGCGCAGCCTGCACCAGGGCCTGCATCAGCTCGTCGGGATGGGGGTCGCGGAGATCGGCCCAGAGGTCCCAGAGGTTGGCGTTCAGGGCCCGGTCGCTGGTGGCGCGCACGAAACCAACCACCTGGCCCCCATCGGTCTCGATGTGCAGGTGCCAGAGGCTGCACTCCAGCACCCGCTGCCAGCGCTCCCGCCCGCGGGGCTGATCGGCGGCCTGCAGCAGCAGGGCGTCGAGAGCCTCGGCTGCAGGCTGACCATCGCTCACCAGGCGGTAGCCCGCCCGCAGGCGCGGGGCGGGGGTGAGATGGCGGAAGGGGAGCAACAGGGAGCCCAGGGTGACCTCGTGGCGAATCAGCCGGTATTGCGCATGCCTGCGGCGATGCCGTTGATGGTGAGCAGGGCGCCGCGCAGCAGCTCGCTGCGCGAATAGGTGCGGCCATCGTGGCCCGGACTGCCCGGTTCACTCATCGGCGGCTGGCGGTTCTGGTCGCGCAGCCTGCGCAGCAGCGCCACCTGCAGGAAGCCCAGGGGCACGATCGTGCGGTTGCGCAGATCCACCGACAGCTGCAGGGCCGGATCCCCATCCAGCAGGCGCCCATGGCCGGTGATCTGCAGCACCAGATCGCGGGTGAGGCTGAACTCAGCGGCGATGGTCTGGAAGATCTGTTCGAAGGCTTGGCGATGGCTGTCGCGGCCCAGGGCCTGCACGTAATGGTGGGCCAGGTCGATGTCCACCTTGGAGAGGGTCATCTCCACCTTGGAGATCAGCATGCGGAAGAAGGGCCAGCGCTGGTACAGCAGCCGCAGCAGTTCCATCTGCGCAGGATCCCGCTCCAGTTCCTCCTGCAGAGCTGCCCCCACGCCGAACCAGCTGGGCAGCAGGAAGCGGCTCTGGGTCCAGCCGAACACCCAGGGGATCGCCCGCAGGCTGGAGAGGTCCTTGGCGCCGCTCTTGCGACGGGCCGGGCGGCTGGAAATCTGCAGCTTGCTGATCTCCTCGATCGGCGTGCACTGCTGGAAGAACGCCACCAGATCGGGGTTGTCGTGCACCAGGGTGCGGTAGAAGTCGCGGGAGCGGGCGGCCAGCCGGCCCATCAGCTCATTCCAGCTGGGGGTGTCGTCCACCGGGGTGCTTACCAGGCTGTTCTGGATCACCGCCGTGGTCACCGTCTCCAGGTTGAACAGGGCCAGTTCCGGCAGGGAGTACTTGGACGCCAGCACCTCCCCCTGCTCGGTGATCTTGATGCGTCCGCGCAGGGTGCCGCTGGGCTGGGCGAGGATCGCCTGGTAGGCCGGTCCGCCGCCGCGGCCCACCGAACCGCCCCGGCCATGGAAGATGCGCAGGGCGACATCGTGGCGGGTGGCCAGGCGCTGCAGGGCAATCTGGGCCTTGTGGATCTCCCAGTTGCTGGAGAGGAAGCCGGAGTCCTTGTTGCTGTCGGAATAGCCGAGCATCACCTCCTGCAGCGGCTCCTGGCCCTCACGGCCGGCCAGCAGCTGCCGGTAGAAGGGCTGCTGGAAGAGGGCTTCCATCACCGCCGGTGCCCCCTGCAGGTCTTCCACCGTCTCGAACAGCGGCACCACCAGCAGGGAGGAGCGCTGGGCCACCGGATCCACCAGGCCGGCTTCCTTAGCCAGCAGCAGCACCTCCAGCAGGTCGGACACCGTGTGACTCATCGAGATCACGTAGGTGTGGCAGATGCGGGTGCCGAACTCCGCCTGCAGCCGTTTCACCATGCGCAGCACGGCGAAGCTCTCGGCAGTGGCCTCGCTCCACAGGCTGGCGGCGGGCAGCAGGGGCCGGCGGGTCTGCAGTTCGGAGAGCAGCCAGGCGATCCGCTGCTGTTCGTCCATCTCCCCGTAGGGCACGGGCAGCTGCAGGTAGCGGCTGAGCTCATCGAGCGCATCGCTGTGACGCGTGCTCTCCTGGCGGATGTCGAGACTGGCCAGGCAGAAAGCGAAGATCTGCACCTGGCTGATCAGGTGTTGCAGGGCCTCACAACTCAGCCCCGTGCCCTCCAGGCTTTCGAGCACCAGCTCCAGGTCGCCGCGGAATTCGTCCACTGAGCCGTAGTGGAGCTCCTGGAGCGTTGGGCTCGTGCTCGCCCCCAGGTTGCCGCCGGGCAGCGGCACGTTGCCACTGCTGCTGTCGCAGGGGGATTCCCAGCCGGCATCGGCGAGCAGGCGGTTGCGGCTTTCGGTGAGGCGCAGACGCTCCAGCACGTAGCTGAGCTTCAGGCGGTAAGGCTCCAGCCGGTAGCGGGCTGCCCGCTCCTCGTAGATCTCGGGGAAGCGCAGGCGGTCGAGCTCCAGCGATTCCAGCAGGGCCGGACTCACCTGGCTCCACTGCATCGAGATGCTCAGCTGGTCGCGCAGATCGGTGACGGAGCGGATGTAGCGCTCCAGCATCAGCTGACGTTGATAACAGGCTGTGCGCCAGGTGATCTCCGGTGTGACCGAGGGATTGCCGTCGCGGTCGGAGCCCACCCAGGAGCCGAAGGTGCAGAAGGCATCACGGGGCACCTCCACATCGGGATAGCTCTGGGCCAGGGCGGTGCTCACCCGCTGACGCAGCAGGGGCATGGCGTCGAACAGCACCTGCTGGAAGTAGTGCAGGGCGTAGTCCACCTCGTCGAGAACGGTGGGCTTGAACTGATGCAGTTCGTCGGTGCGCCACCAGAGACGGATTTCCTCCTCCAGTTGCTGGCGCAGGTTGTGGCGCTCCAGGGGGTTGAGACCGCTGCCCTGCTCCAGCTTCTGGATCAGGCTGGCCACCCGACGTTGCTTGTGGCGCACCGTGTGGCGCACGATTTCGGTGGGGTGGGCCGTGAACACCAGGCGCAGGTCGAGGTGGCGCAGCAGGGTTTCCAGCTGGGCCGGCGGCACGTTGAGGCTGCGCAGGCGCTCGAACAGCTGGCGGAAGGTGGCGGGCTCGCTCTGGCTGGCCAGGGCAGGCAGGAAGGGATCGGCGACCGTGGGCTCGTTGAGATGCTTGAGGCTGTCGAGATAGCTGTCCTCCTCGATGTGCTGCTCGAGGATGTTCACCAGCTGGAAATAGAGGGAGAAGGCCCGAGCCGCTGCAATCGCTTCGGCCAGATCCATCTCGCGGATCAGCTGCACGATGCCGGCGCTCGCCTCACTGCCCGCCTGGGCCAGTCCCTCGCCGCTCTCGGAGGGATCGCTGAGATGCTTGAGGCGCAGCAGGCGTTCGGCCTGCTCCGGTGGACATTCGCTCAGGAGCACGGCCTTCCAGAGGTCCTCCACCAGCTCCAGGCGTTCACCCAGCAGTCGGGTGGCCCTGGGGGAAGGTTCGGCAACGGGAGGCACGAACTGCCGCATGGGGGACGAACTGGCAGTGCGGGATGGATGGATCATCCCAAAGCACCAGTCTCTGCGTCTGTGTGGCAGGTAGCGGACTGGGGCGCTTCGGGGTGGGGGCGAAGCTGCTGCTCCTGGGCCGCCATGGTCGCCACCTCCTGCCCCAGGATTCCGGCAATCGTCTCGCCCGCCCGATGCCTGTCCAGCCAGCGCATCGCTTGATTGCCTTGCTGCAGCACCTGGCTCAGGGGGTCGATGGTGGCGGTGAGACGCTGCTGCTCGGCCAGGGGCCGAAGCTCGCTCAGGCTGGCGGCCAGCCAGTCGCCGCAGCGCATCGGGCTCCCATCCCGCCAATGGCTGAGCTGGGCATCCAGGCTGGCGCGGGCGCAGGCCTGGTCGTTGCGGTTGGCCAGGGCTGCCAGGGCGGCGGGGGTGAGCGCGCTGGCTTGGAGGGGATCCCAGCGATGCGGATCGGCCACCAGTTGCAGCAGGCGCAGCTCAGCGAAGGCGGTGATGGCCAGCAGCAGCAGGGGGTCGGTGACCAGATCGCAGATGCGGATCTCCAGCCGGTTCAGGTCGTGGGGCCGCTGGTTGCCATTGGGCCGCACAGAGGTCCAGAGGTGGCGCACGTTCTGCATGCTGCCGACGGCCAGTTGCTCCTCCATCCAGGCCACGTAATGGGCGTGGTTGCGAAACAGCGGCACCTCGGGCGGTGTGAGCGGGAACTGCAGCCAGCGCTGGGAGTGGGCGCCGGTGGCTCGGCCGTCGAGAAAGGGTGAGCTGGCGCTGAGGGCCAGCAGCAGGGCGGCTTCGCAGCGCAGCAGCCGCAGACCGGCGAACAGGGCATCCATGCCCTCGAAGCCGCTGCCGGCGGTGAGCCCCAGGTTGATGTGAACGCTGGCGGTGACCACCCGCGTGCCGTAGGTGCGCTCGATGTAGCCGTGGTACGGGTGGCTGGGATCTGAACGCTCAAACCGGGAGCTGTCCCCCAGGCTGAGGGTGCTGCCCGGCAGCAGGGTGAGGCCCCGTTCGGCGAGCCAGGGGCGCAGCCGCTGGCGGGGCTCCAGCAGCAATGCCAACTGACTGGCGTAGTCGCTCGCCGGTGGCGTGATGTATTCCAGGTTGCGCAGGTCGGGCTCCGTGACGAAGCCCTCCAAGGCGGCTGCCGCCTCGGCACTGCAGCCCACCACGCGGCCGTCGGGCCGGCCGGTGAACAGCTCCACCTCAAAGCCCTTGAGTAACGACGGGCTGGCCAGAGGCGGGGTCATCGCTGCTGCGGTCATCGGCAGGTGGTGCTCACTGGAGGCAGGCCAGGGCCTTGAGCATGCCCCGGGCCTTGTTGAGGGTTTCCTGGTATTCGGCCTCCGGTTGGGAATCGGCCACCAGGCCGGCTCCGGCCTGCACCTGCACCCGCCAGTCCCCTTCCCCGCTGGGCAGCACCACCATCGTGCGGATGGTGATGGCGGTGTTCAGGGCTCCAGCCAGATCCACAGCGCCGTAGACCCCGGAATAGGGCCCGCGCGCATCTGGCTCGAGGGCGTGGATCAGCTGCATGGCCCGGATCTTGGGAGCCCCGCTCACGGTGCCGGCGGGGAAGGAGGCCATCAGCAGATCCCAAACGGTTTTGTCCTCGGCCATCAGCCCCTCCACCTGGCTCACGATGTGCATCACGTGCGAGTAGCGCTCGATCACCATCAGGTCGGTCACGGCCACGCTGCCGGGCTGGCACACCCGGCCCAGGTCGTTGCGCCCGAGGTCCACCAGCATCACGTGCTCCGCCCGCTCCTTGGGATCGGCCAGCAGGTCGGCTTCCAGGGCCAGGTCCTCCGCCTCATCGCCTCCCCGGGGCCGGGTGCCGGCGATCGGCCGCAGGGAGGCCTTGATTCCCCCAGCGGGCAGTGGATCGGCTTTCACCATCACCTCTGGACTGGAGCCGATCAGATACCAGCCGCCGAAGTTGAAGAAGGCCATGTAAGGCGACGGGTTCACCATCCGCAGGCTGCGGTACAGCTCGAAGGGCTCGCGCTGGATGCGGGTTTCCAGCCGCTGGCTGATCACCAGCTGGAACACATCCCCCGCGGCGATGTGTTCCCGGGCCTGGACCACGGCAGCCTCGAAATCGCCCTGGCTGCGGTTGCTCACCGGTTGCAGGAGCTGGCCGATCGCCGCCACCGGTGCGTCGTGCCACTGCAGGGGTGTGACGCCTGCAGGCAGGGGTGCATGCATCCGGGCCTCCAGATCGGCGATCCGGTCGCTGGCGGCACGGTGGGCCTGCTCCGGATCGGCCCCTTCACTCAGATCGGCGTAGGCCACGGCGGTGATCTGGCGCTTCACCTGGTCGAACACCAGCAGGCTGTCGGCCAGCATCCAGCAGCCATCCGGCGGCGCCCCTTGGGCGGCAGGGTGAACCGGCACGCTCGGCTCCACCCAGCGGATCAATTCGTACCCCCAGAAACCGAACAGCTGGCCCACCGGTGGCAGGTCGGGCACAGGGCCGCAGCACAGGGGTGCCAGGCACTCCTGCAACAGCACGAAGGGGTTGCCCGTGAGGCTCTGGCGGCGACCATCGCGCCAGACCCGCTCACTGTGGTCTCCCCGGCTGGTGAGGGTCCAGAGCGGATCGGCCACCACGAAACTCCAGCGGCCGATCCGCTCGCCCCCCTCCACCGACTCCAGCAGCACGCCATGGTCGCTGGTGGCGCCCACCTTCAGCCAGGTGGTGAGGGGGGTTTCCAGATCGGCCGGCCAGCGCTTCCACACCGGGATGAAGGTGTGTCCAGCGGCAACCTGATCGCGGAAGGCCTGATCCGGGGCACCGGTGTCCAAGGGAAGCGGTTGCAGGCTTTGCCTTTATAGGCGCCGGTCGTATCCGCTCAGGGTGGAGGCGGCGCAGAACTCCAAAAAAAACGGGGCACTGGGCCCCGTTGCAACTGCTGGTGCCGCTCGGGGATCAGGCGTCGTAAGTGTTCTTGCCGGTGAACTTGAGGTTGGCCGGGTTGGGATTGGCGCCGATGCTGCGGGAATTGTGGCCCACCATGGTGCGGCCTTCGTTCACTTTTTCAGGGAAAACACCATCTTTGGGATGGAGGAATTCCGTGTCACCACCAGGGTAGATGCGATAGATCTTGTAGTCCTCGATCCGGGGCTTGAACTTGGTGCGAAGCTGGGTGCCCAGTGCCAGGCACTGCTCTTTGCGGGCGAAATACATGATGTTTTCGCCTTCGTTCATTTCGGCTGCGCCCCCTGTGGGCAGCTCAAAGGCCTGGTTCTTGGAGCTGCTCCAGGTGATGGCGTATTTCTCTTCTGTTTCAGCCGAATTCAGCAGGCCGCCTGTGCTGCCGATGTACTTCGGGAGTTGACCGCTGAGCGCCGTTGCTGTCATGGCTGATTCAGGTGTCGGCAGACTTGTTCAGCGGGAAGCTAGCACCGTGGTTTTGACCCTGTTCGCGCACGGCGGTGAGTCTTCACACCCCGTCAACAAACGCTCCGCTGGCTGGGGCTGGGATGGGCCCGGACTCAGCCGATCGGGAAGAACACCGTGAGGCCGCTGCCACTGCGCTCGGTGAGCCGCCCCCCCATCCTGCGGAACAGTTGCTGGGTGGCGTGGCGGCTGAGGTGCAGGCTGCCGGTGCTGGGATTCCAGCTCAGCACCGGGCCGATTGATCGGCGGCTGCCCCGTTCGGCCTCGGCCTGGGAGCCCCCGCCGGGCCAGGCGGAGCTGCTCAGTTGCAGTTTCAGCCGTGAGCCCGCGGGCTGCAGGCTCACGCGCACTGTGCTGCTCGCCGGCAGGCCGCGGCTGAAGCGATCCATCAACCCCCCCAGCATGGTTTCCAACCGGGCCGGGTCGCTGAGCACCGGGGGCAGCCCCGGGGCGATCTGCAGGTCGAGCTGCAGGCTGCGCCGGTGCAGCTGCCGCTGCCAGAGCTCGCCCAGCTGCTGCAACAGGGCGCTCAGGTCGGTGCGGGCCAGCCGCGTCTCTCCAGCACTTCCATCGTGGAGGGTCCCCTGCTCCGGTGCCTGGCGCTGCAGTTCCGCGGCCAGGAAGATCAGGCCGAAGCGGTCGATCTGTTCGCTGCACTCGCCGTCGATCTGCTCCAGCCGCTGACGCACCAGCGTGGAGAGGTCCTGGCGGCGCAGCAGGGAGCGGATCAGGGTGCGGATGGTGGCCAGGGGCGTGCGCACCTCGTGGGTGAGGGCCTCCAGCAGGGCCAGTTCTTCCCCGGCGCTTGCCTGGGCCTCTCTGGTCGACCGGTCCAGCACCGGCCGCAGCGTGACGCTGGGCGCCATGGATGCCAGCCGGTCGGCCAGCCTGGGCCAGAAGCGCAGGCCCAGCTCCGGGTCGCTGCGCAGGTCGCCGAGCCCCGCCAGCTCGAGCCGTAACTGCCTGGCCTGGCGGGCGTCCCGCGCTGCGAGATGTTGATGGATCAAGGCGAGGGCCTCGCTCAGCACGGCAGGTTCAAAGCGCACCACCAGTCGCCGCCTACCCGCAGGCCCATCCAGACAGAGCCCGGCTTGCACGCTGGGCGTGATCACGAGCAGCAGGGGGTCGGTGCCGTCCTCCGTCAGCAGGGTGAGCTGTTGAAAACCACCACCACTGGAGCCGCTGCGCTCCGCCACCCCGCCACTGCCCGGCAACCGTGGTGGCTGGGGGCCGATCAATCCTTCGATCGGAGCCGGTGTCCACACCCAGCCCTGCAGCCGATCCAGCAGCTGGGGTTCATAAAGAGCCGGCAAGGGGGCCGCCAGCCAGATGCCCCGGCTGTCCGCCGCCGGCAGGAGCAGATCGTCCTGCAGGGTGGCCAGGGCCGCCCACCACTGGCGACGGGCACAGTCGTCATCGTTGCGACCAGGCGGCACTCCCGCCGTCAGACAGGTGCGGACGTCCTGGAGGGTGGCATCAGCCATCGCTACCAGCGACCCCGGCTGGCCTGGCCGTGTCTGGCTACGGATGCGCACAGCCCGAGGGCCATGAAGTTCATCAGCATGGCGGAGCGGCCGTAACTCAGAAAGGGAAGGGGAATGCCGGTGATCGGACCGAGGCCGATGGTCATGTTGATGTTCACCACCACCTGAAACATGAGCATCGCGCCCACGCCCACCACCACCAGAGATTCGAAGTCGGTGCGGGCCCGGCCTGCGATCTGAAGCAGCCGCCACATCAGCAGAACAAAGCCCAGCACCACCAGCACCGAGCCGATGAAGCCTGTTTCCTCACCGAGAGCGCTGAAGATGAAGTCGGTGTGCTGCTCCGGAATGAAGCGCAGTTTGGTGAGGGCGCCACGCATCAGACCAGTGCCCCAGAGCTGGCCGCTGCCGATGCCCACCGTGCTTTGCAGCAGGTGATAGCCCCCCCCGAGGGGATCCTGACCTGGATCCAGAAACAGGGTGAGTCGTGCCCGTTGGTGGGGTCTCAGCCCGTGCTCCCAGAGCCAGGGTGTGGCGCCGGCGAAAAGAACCTGAACTCCGATCACCATGCCGGTGCCGAAACGTTTCCAGGGCAGGGCTGTCCAGGCCAGCCAGCCCATCAGCGGGATCCAGCCGATCAACAGCCAGGGAACGGTGCCCGCCACGATTGCAGCCACCAATGGCGAGAGCAGCAGCACAACCCAGGCTCCAGGCATGCGGGCCCAGAACAGCATCACCACCAGCACAGCGCCGAAGACCAGGGAACTGCCGAGATCGGGTTCGATGAACACAAGCAACCAGGGCAAGCCGAGCAGAGCCGTGGGTCGCAGCAGATCTACCGGACGCTCCACAGGATGACGCGCCAGGACGCCGGCCAGCAGCACGATCACGCCGAGTTTGGCAAACTCAGAAGGCTGCAGGTAAAACCCGCCGATGTTGATCCAGCTCTGGGCACCAAGGGCGCTGGTGCCCATCACCCGCACAGCCAGCAGGCCAACCACGATGGCGAAATAGATCGGCCAGCGCAGGGGCTGCAGCCGCTGCAGCGGCAGCCTGGCCAGCAGCAGGGCCACCCCCAGGCCCACAGCTCCCGTGATCCAGTGCTGATACCAGTCGGCGTAGTCGGCCTGGCGCTGGGTGCTGGCGATCAGCACGCCGGCCAGCCCCACCATCGCCAGAGGGATGCCCCAGAGGATCCAGTCGATAGAGGCCAGGCGGCTGCGCCGGCTGCGTGACTGCCCGCCGAACATCGATCGGCTGCGGCCCGGCAGGGTGAGCATGGGCTCAGGCTGGCACGGGCTGGAGCGAATGCACCCGGTCGGCCAGGTCGATGAACGCCAGGGCCGTGGCCGACTCGGGGGCCGAGAGCACCACCGGCCGGCCGCTGTCGCCCCCTTCGCGCACCGGCAGCTCCAGAGGCAACTCCGCCAGCAAGGGCACACCGGCTTCGGCGGCCAGGGCCGCACCACCGCCGCTGCCGAAGATCGCGTAGCGCTTCTCCGGGGCGTCGGGAGGAATGAAGGCGCTCATGTTTTCCACCACGCCCAGCACGGGCACGCCCATCTGCAGAAACATCGCCAGGCCTCGGCGGGCATCGGCCAGCGACACCTGCTGGGGGGTGGTGACGATCACCGCGCCGGCCATGGGCACGGCCTGGGCGAGGGTGAGCTGGGCATCGCCGGTGCCGGGGGGCAGGTCGACCACCAGCACGTCGCGCTCACCCCAATCCACCTGATATAGAAACTGGCGGATGATGCCGTTGAGCATCGGACCCCGCCAGATCACCGGTTGGTTGGCATCGATCAGCAGACCCATCGACACCATGGCGATGCCGCAGCTCTCGATCGGCGTGAGCACCTGCCTTGCCCCCTCGCCGCGCACCTCCGGGGTGCGGTCGGCCACGCCCAGCATGGTGGGGGCGTTGGGGCCGTAGATATCGGCGTCGAGCAGGCCCACCCGCAGACCGCGGCGGGCCAGGGCGCAGGCCAGGTTCACCGCCACGGTGCTCTTGCCCACGCCGCCCTTGCCGCTGCTCACGGCGATCACCTGTTTCACGCCGGGAATCGGCTGGCGCGCAGGCAGCTGGCCGCCGGGGCCGGGGGCCGGGCCATGGCCGGCGGCCCCGATCGGCGCTCCCTGGTGGGCGGCGGGCTGGCCCACCTCGATCTGCACATCGCGGATGCCCTCGATGGCCAGCGCGGCCTCCCGGGCTTCCGCGGCGATGCGCCCCTGCTGGCTCTGGGCAAAGGCGGGCAGGCTGAGACGGAAGATCAGGCGGTCGTCCTGCAGGCGCGGCTGCTCGATCCAGCCCAGCTCCAGCAGGCTGCGGCCGCTGCCGGCGTCACGGAGGGCACCCAGGGCTGCGGTGGCCTGCTCCAGCGTTGCCATCAGGTCGGTCCAAGGGGTTCTGATCCTAGGGATGGTGATCCGGGGCAAGGCGGCATGACAGAGCCTCTCGATCGCTTGTGCGCCGGCCCGCCGGCCTGAAAAGGTGAGGGGGTTTCGAGCGCCCTTCGGGCGCAGTCGTTGATGCTCAAGGCTCTGGAGGCCCCGCCGACCGACTCGCGCCAGCGGGCCAAGGACCTGCTGATGGGTCTGCAGGACTCCATCTGCGCTGGCCTCGAGCAGCTCGATGGTGAAGGCCGCTTCGCCGAGGAGAGCTGGGTGCGCCCCGAGGGCGGCGGCGGCCGTTCGCGGGTGATGAAGGGCGGCCGGGTGTTCGAGCAGGGCGGGGTGAACTTCTCCGAGGTGGAGGGCAGTGAGCTGCCTCCCTCGATCCTCAGCCAGCGGCCGGAGGCCAAGGGCCACCGCTGGTTTGCCACCGGCACCTCGATGGTGCTGCACCCCCGCAACCCCTACATCCCCACCGTTCACCTCAACTACCGCTACTTCGAGGCGGGCCCGGTGTGGTGGTTCGGTGGCGGTGCCGACCTCACCCCCTACTACCCCTTCCTGGCCGACGCCCAGCACTTCCATCGCACCCTCAAGGGGGCCTGCGACAGCGTGAATCCGGCCTACTACCAGGTGTTCAAGCCCTGGTGCGACGAATACTTCTATCTGAAGCACCGGGGCGAAACCCGCGGCGTGGGCGGCATCTTCTACGACTACCAGGATCCCGGCGGCGTGCTCTACAAGGGCCAGGACCCCAACGGCCCGGCTGCGGCCGAGAGCAACCGCATCGGGCCGATCGAGCAGGGCTGGGAGCAGCTGTTCGCCCTGGCCAGTGCCTGCGGCAACGCCTTCCTGCCCAGTTATGTGCCGATCGCCGAGAAGCGTCAGCACACGGCCTACGGCGAGCGGGAGCGGGAGTTCCAGCTCTACCGCCGGGGCCGCTACGTGGAGTTCAACCTGGTGTTTGACCGGGGCACGATCTTCGGCCTGCAGACCAACGGCCGCACCGAGTCGATCCTGATGTCGCTGCCGCCGCTGGTGCGCTGGGAATACGGCTATCAGCCGGAGGCTGGCAGCCGCGAGGCCCTGCTCACCGAGCTGTTCACCCGGCCCCAGGCCTGGCTCAGCGACGCCGCGCTGGAGGCCCGCTGCGCTCCCCACTGCGCGGTGCGCTGACCCGCGGGGAGGCGGCCTCAGGATCAGCGCCCACCGTGAGCGGCTGGCCTGGGTTGGCCATGCTGGGAGCAGGCTCAAGCCCCCGTTCCAGGGCTTCCACTACCCGCAGGGCGATCGCATTGATCGTGGCCTGGCGGCGCCGGGGATCGCGCAGGGCAGCCTCCAGCGTGCCCTCGAGCTTGCCGATTTCCAGAATGGCGATGCCCCGGCGCGGGGCCCCAAGGCCCTCGCGGTAGAGAAGGGGGTAAGCACCGAAGGCCTGGGCCAGGCTCTCGTCGAGGCGAGTGGTGTGGCGGTGCAGTGGGGGGATCAGGCCGGACCCCACGCCGTCGGGGCCATAGGCGTCATAGTGAATTTCCAGGGCGTAGCCACCGGCAGCCGCGTGGGCCTTGCCCACACTCCAGTTGGTGCGCGGATCGTTGCCGTCGGTAATGCTGCGCAGGGGCGGCTCGTAGAAGCGGATGCGCAGGCCCCGCTGCTGGCCCAGCTCCACCACCGCCTGCGCCGTGAGCAGGTTCCAGAAGAGCTCATCGCGGATGCCAGGCAGCATCGGGGCTGCACCGCGCAGGTCCACCGCCTCGCCGGCGGTGCCGGCGCCGGGCATGTTCTGGGAATCGGCATGGCCCGCCAGCACCAGGATCTCGGTCTGGGCGGGTACCGGCAGCACGCCCAGCCAGTCCTTCTGGTCGCTGATCCGACTGCGGGGGCCGGTGAGCGGGTCGGGGTCGAGGGCGGCAGGAGCCTGGGCCGCGGCCGCCAGCCCCAGGCCAAGGCAGAACAGCAGAACCGTGGCCAGCACGCTGCGCTTGCCCAGCAAGGCAGGGGACAGGTGAATCAAGCGCATCAGATCGGCGAGCTCAGCAGGTTGCTGTCGCTGAACAGGCCCAGCTGGGGGCCCAGTTCCAGCTCCATGGCAATCAGCTCGTCCCGGTGGGCCCGCAGGCGCAGGGCGCTGCCGGTGGCCAGATCATGGCTGACAAGCCGAAGCTCCACGGTTTCATTGCGGCTGGCCCGGCGGCGGTAGAGCAGGCCGGCCAGGGGGCCCAGGGCGATCAGCAGCAGGGGCCACCAGCCCAGCTGGGGGAGCAACTGCCGCAACACCAGGCCCAGGCAGCCAGCTCCCAGGCCCCCGAGCAGCGAGAGCAGCACGGC
This sequence comes from Prochlorococcaceae cyanobacterium, assembly GCA_044347105.1. Taxonomy (GTDB): domain Bacteria; phylum Cyanobacteriota; class Cyanobacteriia; order PCC-6307; family Cyanobiaceae; genus NIES-981. Next base: position 1,327 of record JBIIXY010000045.1, on the reverse strand, counting down.
GAGAGGGAGGCTGGAGCTCACCTGGCCGCGGAAGCGCAGTGTGCGGCGCTCGGGGTCGCTCAACTCGGCCTGCCAGCCGCGCTGCTGCAGCCAGTCGCTCAGACGGGGCAGCACCTCCAGAGGGGGCTTGGAGGAACGAACCTCCACGGTGGTGGTGCGGTCCTTGCTGGCCGCCCGCAGAAAAAACACCAGGCCGATGGCCAGGAGCAGGGTGAGCAGCAGGGTGGAGCCGGTGGTGGCCATGGCGCCATTCTGCCCCCAGGTTGCAGACCGATGGCTTGTCACGATGGGGGCACCTGGCCTTGCTCCCTCCCCTCGATGACCGCCGCCCCCTCCAGCAACCTGCCCGCCCCTGCCCGTTTCGCCGTGTTTGACGGCGACCTGGACGCCGAGTGGGCGGCGCTCTACGCCGGGGCCCGCGCTCTGGCGGTGGATACGGAGGCGATGGGCCTGATCCATGGCCGTGACCGGCTCTGCCTGGTGCAGATCTGCGACGACCACGACAACGTGTGCTGTATCCGCCTGGCCCTGGGGCAGCGCCAGGCTCCACGCCTGCAGGCGCTGATGGAAAACGCTGCGATCGAGAAGGTGTTTCACTTCGCCCGCTTTGATGTGGCGGCCCTGGCCGAGAACCTTGGCATCACCGTGGCGCCGATCTTCTGCACCAAGGTGGCCAGCCGCCTGGGGCGTACTTACAGCCCCAGGCATGGGCTCAAGGAGGTGGTGCAGGAGCTGGTGGGGGTGGAGCTGGACAAGCAGGCCCAGAGCTCCGACTGGGGCCGCGTGGAGGACCTCAGTGAAGCCCAGCTGGCTTATGCGGCAGGGGACGTTCGGTACCTGTTGCCGGCCCGCGATCAACTGGAGGCGATGTTGAAGCGGGAGGGCCGCTGGGAGCTGGCCGAGCGCTGCTTCGGCTGCCTGCCGGTGATGGCAGAGCTGGATCGCCAGCGCTTTCACCTGCTCTTCGAGCACTCCAGCGGTGGTAACCGCTGAGGCCCGACCGGTACGGCGGCAGCGCTTGCGTTTCAGTCTTCCACCATGAAGTTCTCATCGCTGCCCACCGCTTCCAGCAGGGAGGTGAGCAGGGTGTGGTTGTCGTGACCGCTGGACTGCGCTTCGGCCAGCAAAGCCTCCGCCAGGGCAAGCTTGCCCGCGTTGTCGCGAATGCCATCGCGGGCGGCGCGAATGTCCACCTTGCGGCGCGCTGAGGCCAGGCTCACCCCCAGCAGGCTGGCCAGTCGGCCACAGGCGGTGTTGAAGGCCCGATCGGAGATGCCAGCCATGGCGGGAATCGCCCAGGGAGTGGGGCCATCATCCCAGCAGGTGG
>JBIIXY010000139.1:0-5262 GCA_044347105.1 Prochlorococcaceae cyanobacterium | reverse complement strand
TGGGCGAGCGGGGCCAGCGCCTCAGTGGCGGCCAGCGACAGCGCATCGCCCTGGCCCGCGCCATCCTCAAGAATCCACCGGTGCTGATCCTCGATGAGGCCACAGCGGCGGTGGACAACGAAACCGAGGCGGCGATCCAGCGCTCCCTCGATGCCATCACCGCTGAGCGCACCACTCTGGTGATCGCCCACCGGCTCTCCACAGTGCGCCACGCCGACCGCATCATGGTGATGGAGCGAGGAGTGATCGTGGAGAGTGGCCGCCATGAACAGCTGATCAGCGCCGACGGCGCCTACGCCAACCTCTGGCGGGTGCAGGCGGGTCTGCGGGCTGGGGAGACCCTGGCCCTATGAGAGGCCCCAACTGTCCTGTTGAACACAGGGAAAGCCCGGCGCCGTGCAATAGCGTTGTGCCGATGACCAGGATTCCAGGCCAGGCCCGACCTCGCCCCAACCGCCGCACTCCGGTGCTGCTGGCAATGGCCCTGGGTCTGGGCAGCGGACTGCTGCTGGCCGTGCCGCTGGTGGAGTGGCTGAGCAACCACAATCTGGGCAGCAACGCGCGCATCACCAACCCCTTCGCCGCCTGGAGCCGGGTGGGCGACCAGGACATCCTGCTGCTCGGCACCGACGAAGAAGGTGGACTCACCGATGTGATCGCCAGCCTGCGCATCGACGGCGGCATCACCAAGGTGACCCAGATCCCCCGCGATACCTATATCGAGCCCGAGGGCTACGGCCCCCAGAAGGTGAATGCCCTCTACCCCCTGGGCGGCACCGAGCTGGTGAAGCGCGAACTCTCGCGCAAGCTGGGCCGGCCGATCAGTCACCACGTGGTGGTGAACCTGGCCGCGATCCGCCGGATGGCCGATGCCCTCGGGGGCATCGAAGTGGACGTGCCCAAGCGCATGAACTATGCGGACAACACCCAGGGGCTGGTGATCGACCTGCAGCCCGGCCTGCAGACCCTGCGCGGCCGCGACCTGGAGGGCTTCCTGCGCTTCCGCCACGACGAGATGGGCGACATCGGCAGGGTGGAGCGCCAGCAGCTGGCCCTGCAGGCCCTGTTCCGCAAGCTCACCCGGCCGGACCAGCTGGTGCGTCTGCCGATGCTGCTGGCCCTGGCCGGCAAGGACGTGCAGACCAACCTCGGCCCGATGGAACTGGGGGGCCTGATCACCGCCATGGGGCCTACGCGCCTGGATGTGGAGCGGCTGGATGGCTACCCCTTCATCCACGACGACATCAGCTACTGGGAGGCCTACTGGCCGGATCCCGTCGAGGGTCGCGCCAACCGTGATGACATCGACGGCCAGTACGTGTACTGAGGCCGTGCCCTATGGCCGTTCTTGATGCCGCCCTGGCGCGCAACAGCATCAAGCTGGCGGTGGCCGCGCTGATCACGGCAGCGATCGCCGTTCACTTTGAGCGCATCCAATTCCTCTGGTACCCGCTCCTGGCCGTGGTGGTGGTCGTCGATGACAACGACGACCACACCCTGCAGGCGGCCACGGGCCGGGTGATGGGCACGGTGCTGGGCGGGCTGATCACCTTCCTGGTGCACACCGTGCTGAGCGGCTGGGTGGGAGTGCTGGTGTCGCTGCTGCTGATGGTGCCGTTGCTGCAGCTGCTCGGTTGGCAGAGCGCCCTGGGGACGGCCGGGATCACGGCCCTGATGTTTCTGATGATCCCCAGCCATATGGCCCTCAACTGGGACTACGTGTTCAACCGCGCCCTCGATACGGCGGTGGGCTGCCTGGTGGCGATCGGGGTGGGGCTGCTGTTCTGGCCGCTCAACGCCCAGGTGGAGATGGCGGAGGCGGAGGACAGCCTGCGCCGGCAGCTCAGCAGCCAGCTGCAGCGCTACGGCAACTGGCTGGAGCGGGACCAGTCGCGGCCCCGCCCCCTTGATCCGGCGCCCCTCACCGGCGCGCTGCAGCGCTTTGAGCAGCTGCTGAGCCAGGAGCAGGCCGGCCCCCGCCGCCACCTGCTGGCGCAGGCCAACTGGCCGCAGCGGCTGCGGTTGTGGCAGCTCACCCACTTCCACTGGCTGGCCTGGGAGCGGCTGCTCGCCGAGCTGCCGGAGCAGCAGATCCGCACTGCCGATCCCCTGCGGCGGGCGGTGCTGGGCCTGGGCCAGCAACTGCTGGGGGACCCGCTGCCCACCCCACCGCGTCAGCACCAGCTCTGGCAAGAGCTGGCCGCCCAGCGGGATCTCCCGTTGCTCCCCCTGCTTGCCCTGGCCGAAGAGTGGCGCCCCTTGCACGCCTGTCTGGGCGGCCTGCGCCGCGCATCCGCGCGGTGATCAACACCAACGCCCTGCGCACGGCCATCACCACGGGTCTGGCCAACGGATTCGCCAGCCTCTCAGGGATGCAGGACAGCCAGTACGCGGCGCTGGCGGTGCTGTCGGTGGCCACAGGCAGCTATGGCGGCGCCTTCGAGCTCGGGCGTCAGCGCCTGCTTGGCAGCGTGCTCGGCGCTGTGGTGCTGCTGGTGGGGTACCTAGGGCTGACGGGGCTGCCGATGCCCGTCGGGCTGGCCCTCACCCTGGGCGCCCTGCGGTTGCTGGGGGGGCTGCTGCAGCTCAAGGTGGGCTACAAGGTGGGCGGAATGATCATCGTGATGGGCTGGCTGGTGCACGAGGGCAGCCTGGCCAGCTGGCTGCCGCTGCGGTTCTTCTGGACCGCTTTCGGCGTGCTGCTCACCCTGCTCAGCCTGCGCCTGTTCTGGCCCGCCCGCACCCTCGACAGGATGCTCAGCGCCTACGCCGCGTTGCTGGTGCAGCTGCAGCTGGCCCTGCGCCAGCTGGCGGAGGATCTGCAGCGGGCCGATGGCGGGGAGCATCCGGCAGGCCAGGCCTCTGCCAAGACCTCCCGGAAGGTCACCTGCCCCAGCCTGCGCAACCAGCTTCAAACCATGCGGGCCCTCAAACCCATCCTGCTGCAGGAGCTGGGCAGCATTCCGCAGCGCCATCCAGCCGCCTTGCTGCTGGCCAGCCTGGACGCCACCGCCTCCCGGCTGGTGACCCTGGTGCGCGCCATGGAGCGGGCGGCGCCGAGCCTGGAGCCTGCGCCCCAGCTGGAGCAGCTGCACCGGGCCGAGGCCGATCTGCTGGCTGCCATGGCCGACCAGCTGCGGCAGTGGGAACGGGCGATCCGCGCAAGCGGCCCCGGCCTGCCCCTGCCACCGCCCCAGCACCTGCGGCTGCCAGGCAGCTGGCTGGAGCTGAACCTGGAGCTGAACAACCCCGCCGTGAACACGGCCGCCAGCGAACGGCTGGAGCGCATCGCCGTGCGCCTGATGCTCTGCCGCCAGGCCGAGCGGGCCATCCGCGATGGTGAGGCGAGCTGGGCAGGGATCGTCGGCTGACCCAGAACGCGGGCTGCCCACCCTGCGCCAGGATGACTGGCCCGGTTCGGGAGGATAACTGTTGAGACGTTGATCCGAACGCCAGGTGCTCTCCCGCATCAATGCCCTGGCCCTGCTGCTGCTCCCCCTGATCGGCTGGGGAGGCGGTTGGCCCGGTTCCCGACCGGCCCTGGGAGCCCCACGGACTCCCCCCGTGGACGTGGAGCGGCTGGAGCGCAGCTGGGAGCGTCTCGATGCGGAACTGCGGGCCCTCGACACCCTCCTGCCGGCAGAGCCTGAGCCCCCGGTGCGCGACCTGCTGAGCACCCCGGAGCTGCCGGCCAATCTGATCCGGGCCAATCAACCCCCCGGCGGACCGCTGCAACCCGAACAGGCGGGGGCGCCGCCACCGCTGGATCTGCCGTCCCCCGAGCAGCTGCGCGCGGGCAGCGTGGCGTCGCTGGGGCTGGAGCAGGCCCTGGCCATCGCCTTCGCCAACAGCGCCAGTCTCCAGGCCCAGCGGGAGCAGGTGGCGGCCGCCCTGGCCCGGTTCCAGGCGGCCATGGGCAGCTACTGGCCCACCATCAGCGCCGTGGCCAGCGGCAGCTACACCGGAGGGACCCTCACCACCCGAGCCCGCAAAGGCAACGACAACCTGGGTTTCGGCCCGCTGTTCGAGCCCAACGGCGTGCTCAGCCCCTCGCCGAACGGTGGTCCGCCCACCGCCATCGACGGGCCCTTCTATGTGCCCAAGGGGGGCAGCGCCTCCTTCAACACGGGCGTGGCGAGCCTGGAAGGCGGGCTGCAACTCAACTACGCCCTGCTCGACTTCAGCCGCACGCCCACGGTGCGCGCCGCACGGGCCGTGCTGGAGGAGCAGCGCAACCGCTATGCCAACCAGCTGCGCAGCCTGCAGCTGCAGGTGAGTGAGGCCTACTACGCCCTGCAGCGCGAGGAGCAGCTGGTGCGGGTCTACGACGCCAACCTGCGCAACGACCTGGTGGTGCTCCAGGAAAGCCTCGACCTCAAGCAGGCCGGCCTGGTGCCCCGCCTGGATGTGCTGCGGCGCCGGGCCATCCAGGCCGAAGGGGAAGAGAGCCTGATCCAGGCCCTGGCTGATCGGGCCGTGGCCCGGCGCCAGCTGGCCGTGCTGCTCAACCTGCCCGCCAGCATCACCCCCAGTGCCAGCGACCCGATCGTGGTGCAGCCGCGCTGGCCCCTCGACCTGGAAGCCAGCCTGCTGGCCGCCTACCGGGGCAACCCCGAGCTGGAGGCGATCCTGGCCACGCGCACGGCCCTGGCCCAGCAGAGCCAGGCCACGGCCGCGGGGCTGCTGCCCACCCTTTCGCTGTTCGCCAATGCCGGCGGCGGCACGGCCGAGAGCCGCTTCAGCGCGATCGAGGTGAACGGCGGAGGCTGCTGCGGTGCCACCGTGCTGCCCCTGAGCACCGCCAGTGGCTGGGACTGGTCGGTGGGTCTCACCTTCACCTGGCTGCTCTTTGATGCGGGCACCACCGCCGGCCAGGCCCGGGCCCTGGCCAAACAGGCGGCGGCAACGGCCCAGCAATACGCGGCCTCCCGCAACGACATCCGCCTGCGGATCGAGCAGGCCTTCTTCACCCACGAGGCGAGCCTGGCCAAGCTCAGCTCCGCCCGCCGAGGGGTGGCCGCGGCGATCGAGGCCTTCCGTGACGTGCGCCTGCGCTATCAGAGCGGCCTCTCCAGTGAGGTGGAGGTGTCCTTCACCCAGGACCAGCTGATCAACAGCCTGGTGCGCCGCCTGAATGAGGTGGGTGCCTTTTTCTGGACAGTTCCAGCCCCTGACATCGTTAACTCCGGACGGGAGTAACAGGGTTCGGTCTCAGTATAGACCTCATGGGGAGTTCTGCCTCTCAGGGAGCTGTGCGGTCTT
>JBIIXY010000003.1:0-56113 GCA_044347105.1 Prochlorococcaceae cyanobacterium | reverse complement strand
CGTCCGGACATCCCGGAGGAAGAGGTGGAAACCCATGTGGCCAAGTACCGCGACATCGTGCTCGAGGCCGGTGGTGAGGTGCTCGACTGCCAGATGCGGGGCAAGCGTCGCCTGGCCTACACGATCGGCAAGCACCGGGAAGGCATCTACGTGCAACTGAGCCACAACGGCGACGGCCAGCAGGTGGCTCCGCTCGAGCGGGCGATGCGCCTCTCCGAGGACGTGATCCGCTATCTCACCGTCAAGCAGGACGGCCCCCTTCCCGCCCCCCGGGCCATTCCCACCAGCGTGGCCGAACCTGCCGCTGCCGAACCTGCAACGGTGTGATCCCCAGCTGAACAGACGCTGCGCCGGCGGTGAGCCTAGGGTTGCGGCCTCGCATCCAGGCACCTCGCCGATGGGCGCTCAGATGGCTGAAACCCCCAATCCCCCTCCTCCCCCCTGGCCGCCAGCCGGCACGGAGAGCGAGGGGGTTTTTTCTGCGCACCAGGAGCGCTGGCAGCAGCAGTCCCTGGAGCAGCAGCTCGCCGCCACCCGCGAGGAGCTGGCCGCAATGAAACAGCTGCTGGACGAGCTTCCCGGGATCTTTGAGCGCCGCTTCGCCCAGCGGATGGAACCTCTGCTCGCCCACCGCGAGCGCCTGCTCAGCGAAACCCAGCAACTGCGCCAGGAACTGGCGCAACTGCAGGGTCCCCCGGGACCCCTCAGCCTTCCCGCCCTGCCCCCTGTGCAGCGACGCCAGCCCCGCCTGGGCAGGGCCCTGCAACACGCCTTCGGCCTGCGCCGTTCTGCCTAAGCCCGGCGCTGGCGGTTGGCCCAGAGCCGGGTGGGAAGGCCCCACACGTAGATGAAACCCTCGGCGGCGCGGTGATCGAACTGATCACCGGCGTCGTAGGTGGCCATGGTGGGCACATAGAGGCTGTCGCTGCTGCTGCTGCGGCCCACCACCGTGGCGTTGCCCTTGTGCAGCTTCAGCTTCACCGTGCCGTTCACGGTGCGCTGGGTGCGCTCGATGAAACCATCGATCGCATCCTTGAGCGGGCCATACCAGAGGCCCTGATACACCAGGTCAGCCCACTGCTGCTCGAGCTGGCGCTTGCTGCGCTGCACGTCGGCGGCGAGGGTGAGGCTCTCCAGCTCCTGGTGGGCCTTGATCAGCAGCAGCAGACCCGGGGTTTCGTAGATCTCCCGGCTCTTGATGCCCACCACCCGGTTTTCGATCATGTCGAGCCGGCCGAAGCCGTGGCGGCCGGCCAGGGCATTGGCGCGGCGGATCAGGCTCACCGGATCAAGGCGCACGGCATCGATGCTCACCGGATTGCCCTGCTCAAAGCCGATCTCCACCACCTGGGGCTGATCGGGAGCGGCATCCACGCTCACGGTGAGGGCGTAGATCTCCTCAGGGGGCTCCACGTTGGGATCCTCCAGGGGGCCGGCCTCGATCGAGCGGCCCAGCAGGTTGAGGTCGATCGAATAGGGCGACTTCTTGCTCACCGGCGAGGGGATGCCGCAGCGCTCGCCGTAGGCGATCGTTTCCTCGCGGCTCATGCCCCACTCCCGCGCCGGAGTGAGCACCTTGAGATCGGGAGCGAGGGCGCCGATCGCCACATCGAAGCGCACCTGGTCGTTGCCCTTGCCGGTGCAGCCATGGGCCACCGCATCGGCACCCACCTCGCGGGCGATCTCCACCAGGCGGCGGGCGATCAGCGGCCGGGCCAGGGCCGTGGAGAGGGGATAGCGGCCCTCGTAGAGGGCGTTGGCGCGGATCGCCGGGAAGGCGAATTCAGTGATGAAGGGCTCGATCAGGTCGCCCACAATCGACTGGCTGGCGCCGGAATCGAGCGCCTTCTGGCGGATCGGTTCGAGCTCATCGCCCTGGCCGAGATCGGCGGCGAAGGTGATCACCTCCTCCACGCCCCACTCGTTCTTCAGGTAAGGGATGCAGACGCTGGTGTCCACACCACCGGAATAGGCGAGAACAGCCCTCTTGGCCCGACCCATCAAGGCACTCCCAGTGCTCAGTCGCCTGATTCTCCCCTGTCGTGGTGTTCCGGCGAAGCGGCGAACAGCCAGCGTGCGGCCAGCGCCAGGCCCATCAGCAGCGGCAGCCCAAGCACCAGCAGAGCCACCCAGAGGCCCTCTGCTGCGAGGGGTTCGGGCAGGCGCCTGCCGGCGGCCACCAGGGTGGCGCTGAGGGCCAGGGCAAGGGCCCATGCCGGCAGCACATCCGCCAGCCCATCCCTCAAGCGGCGCCAGGCGGAGGGCGTCGACCCGTTGAAGCTAGATTGGTTGATTGGCAAGGTTGATCCCAGCCACGCTGATCGCTACACCCCTGCAGCCTGACGGACGCCGCAACGCATGAGCAATCTCTCCACCACCAGCCTCGCGCGCCTGGATGGGGTGAATCCTTCCCTCACCCGCTACAACCGCCAGGAGCCCGCGCCCGTGCTGCCCCTGCGCGACGAACCCGACCTGCTCAGCTGGCTGGAGACCAGCGGCCGGCTGGTGGCCGATGAGGAGAACGCTGCCACCGACGTGAGCACCGTGGAGGAGGAAGAACTGTCCGCCCTGATGGGTGAGAAGGAGGAATACACCCAGGCCGATGAGCCCCAGGAGGAGGACTGGGAGGACTGAACTCCCGGCGGGTGCTGCTCCACCAGCATCGGGGAGACTGGGGGCGCTCCGGACCCCGCTCCCCAGGAACCAGCTGGTGACTACTCCCTCCCTCTCTCACCGCCTGGCGGCGAGTCTGCTCAGCGCCCTGCTGCTCGCAGCCTGCCTGTTCAGCGACCTCAGCGTGGCCAATTCGATGCTCAGCCTGCCGCTGCTGGTGGCGGGGCTGATCAGCTGGGCCGTGACCGCCTGGGGAGTGCCCCACCTGCGCCAGCTGAAGCTGGGCCAGGTGATCCGCGAGGAAGGCCCCCAGGCTCACCACAGCAAGGCCGGTACGCCCACGATGGGCGGCTTGCTGGTGGTGCCGGTGGGGGTGATCGTGGGTGGCCTGATCAGCCCGGCGGATCCCCGCCTGCTGGCCGTTGCCGCCGTGACCCTGGCCTACATGGCCGTGGGGGCCGTGGACGACTGGCGCAGCCTCACCCGCCGCACCAACACCGGGCTCACCCCCCGGGGCAAGCTGCTGCTGCAGGCCGGCGCCGCCCTGCTCTTTCTGATCTGGGCCGCCCAGGGCCAGTGGCTGGGTGGTGGCACTCCAGGCGATGTGGCGCTGCCCCTGGGTTGGGTGCTGCCCCTCGGCCTGCTGATCTGGCCGCTGGGGCTGTTCGTGTTTCTGGCCGAGAGCAACGCCACCAACCTCACCGATGGCCTCGATGGCCTGGCGGCCGGCTGCGGCGCTGTGGTGTTCACCGGCATGGGCCTGCAGCTGATGCTGCGCGGTAATGGCGGTGACCCCGCCCTGGCGGCTTTCTGTGCGGCCATGGCCGGCTGCTGGCTGGGCTTCCTGGCCCACAACCGCCACCCCGCCCGGCTGTTCATGGGCGATACGGGCTCCCTGGCGATGGGGGCCGCCCTCAGCGCCGTGGCCCTGCTCGCCAACAGCCTCTGGCCGCTGCTGCTGATGGGTGGGGTGTTCCTGGCCGAATCGGTGTCGGTGATCCTGCAGGTGTGGGTGTTCAAGGCCACCAAGAATCCCGCCACCGGCCAGGGCCGCCGCCTGTTCCGCATGGCACCGCTGCACCATCACTTCGAGCTCGGCGGCCTGCCGGAACAGCAGGTGGTGCTGCGCTTCTGGGGCGCAAGCCTGGCACTGGTGGCGCTTGGCCTGGTGCTGCTGCCCTGAGCCCTGCCAACCTCAGATCACACCCCATCCCGCATCCGGAGCCCGATCGATGGCCTACTTCACCTGGAGGGAAACCGGTCTTACCGGCGACTGCGCCAGCCTGGAGGCGATGGCCGCCCGCTTCGAGGAGGCGGCCGCCCTGATGCGGCGGATGGCGGATGAGGGCTTCCAGCTGGAGCGTGGCAGCGAGGGCCAGCGGATCACCCACCCGGATCCCGCCGTCTTCGAGGCCTACGGCTTCGTGAGCGAGGAACCCCCCGAACGCCAGCTCACCCTGCTCCAGGACGGTGAGGCCAGGCGGTGATCAGCGGCTGCGCAGAAAGCCCACCAGCCACACCAGCACAAACGCCAGCGAGGAGAGGCCCAGGTAGATCAGCACAGCGTTCTGCAGGGTGGCGATGTCCAGACCGAATGGCAGACCGGCAGCCGCATCGGCGGCCGTGCTCAGGGCCAGGGTCCCATCCATCCGTAGAGCTGCCAGTCCAAGAGCTGCCATCCTCGCCAGCCGCTGCTGCCGCCCTCTCTAGCAGCACCACCGGCCTGGGGCAGGATCAGCCAAGCCAGGCGCCGCAGCCATGACCCCACCGTTCCCGCCAACCCTGATGCTGCTGGGCAGCGGCGAGCTGGGCAAGGAGGTGGCGATCGCCGCCCAGCGGCTGGGCTGCCGGGTGATTGCGGTGGACCGCTACCCGGGCGCTCCGGCCATGCAGGTGGCAGATCTGGCTGAAGTGGTGGCCATGGGCGACGCCTCGGCCCTGAAGGCCTTGGTGCGCCGCCACCGGCCCCACCTGGTGATCCCGGAGATCGAGGCCCTGGCGGTGGATGCCCTGGCCGAACTGGAGGCCGAGGGCATCACGGTGATTCCCACCGCCCGGGCCACGGCGGTGACGATGAACCGCGACCGCATCCGCGATCTGGCTGCCAGCGAGCTCGGGCTGCGCACCGCCCGCTTCGCCTATGCGGAAAGCGCCGAGGAATTGGCCGCCGCAGCCGCGCCCCTGGGCTGGCCGGTGGTGGTGAAGCCCGTGATGAGCTCCTCCGGCAAGGGCCAGAGTGTGGTGAACGGTCCCGATGGCCTTACCGCCGCCTGGCAGGCGGCGATGGCCGGAGCCCGGGGGGAGGGAGCCCGGGTGATCGTGGAGGAGTTCCTGGAGTTCCAGCTGGAGATCACCCTGCTCACCGTGAAGCAGTGGCAGGGGCCCACGCTGTTCTGTCCGCCGATCGGCCACCTGCAGGAGCGGGGCGACTACCAGTGCAGCTGGCAACCGGCCCGGATCGGCAGCGCCCAGCTGGCCGCCGCCCAGGCCATGGCCCAGGCCGTCACCGACAACCTGGGCGGCGCCGGCCTGTTCGGCGTGGAATTCTTCCTCTGTGGCCAGCCCGGCCACGAGGAGGTGGTGTTCTCGGAGCTGTCGCCCCGGCCCCACGACACCGGCCTGGTGACCCTGATGGGCCAGAACCTGAGCGAATTCGAGCTGCACCTGCGAGCGGTGCTGGGGCTGCCGATCCCGGAGATCCGCAGCCTCGGGCATGCCGCCAGCCGGGTGATCCTGGCGCAGAAGGCTGGAGCTCCGGTGCGCTACAGCGGCCTGGCCGAGGCGCTGATCGAGCCCGACACCCAGGTGCTGCTGTTCGGCAAGCCGGAGGCCCGACCCCAGCGGCGCATGGGCGTGGCCCTGGCCCGCGCGGCCAGCGAAGCAGAGGCCCGCGCCAGGGCCGACCGGGCCGCGGGCCAGGTGCAGGTAGTGGCTGACTGACCCCTGGTGCGGCCTGGCCAGGACCCTTATGGTGCCGCCATCAGGACCCGCCATGAGCCAGGCCCAACCGCAGCCCCGTTTCCCCCTTCGCCGCAGCGGCCGCTCGGCCCGCCGGCGTCCTTGGGTGGGGGGCCGCCGAGCTACGGCAACCCTGCAGGAGGCTGGCGAACAGGCGGGTGCCGGCAAACAACCCAGGAAACCAACCAAGGCAACGTCTGCGCCGCGCCGCAAACCCGCTCCCCTGCTCACCTTCGTGCTGGGGCTCTCGCTGGGCTATGCCCTCAGCGGGCCGCTGCCCAATGCGCTGAGCGGGACGCTGGCTGCCCTGCGCGATGGCCCCGACTTGATCGGCCGGCTCACCTCCTCTCTGGTCGGCTTCGGCAACAAGCCGATCCTGGTGATCGGCGTGGATGAGGTGGGCGACAACACCGATGTGCTGTTCACCGTGGCGGTGAAGAACGGTGCCACCACCCTGCTGCAGGTGCCCCGCGACACCTTCATCGAGTCGGAGCGCTTCGGGGTGCTCAAGGCCAATGCCCTCTACGCCTTCGGCGGCATGGAGGCCGCCAAGCGGGAACTGGCTGATCTGCTCCAGACTCCGATCCAACGTCACCTGAAGGTGAACCTGCGCGCGGTGGAGCGGGTGGCCGACGCGATCGGCGGCATTGAGGTGGATGTGCCCAAGCGCATGTACTACGTGGATTCCCGCCAGGATCTCTACATCGATCTCTATCCCGGCCGCCAACTGCTGAAGGGCCAGGACCTGATCGGTTACCTGCGCTTCCGCAACGACGAAATGGGGGACATCGGCCGGATGGAACGCCAGCGGGAGGTGTTCCGGAAGGTGTTCAGCAAGCTCGTCCAGCCCACCACCCTCGCCCGCCTGCCGGAGTTGCTGCAGATCGCCGGCGAGGACATCGACACCGATCTCACACCCGTGGAATTCGGCCAGCTGCTGGCGGCGATGACCCGCACCGATCTCAGCACCAGTCAGCTGCCGGGGCGGCTGTTCTGGCACGAAGACCTCAGCTACTGGATGCCGGACAGCAATCCCCATTACGGCAGCGAGCCTGTTGCTGAAGCCGCCGAAGAGAGCGACAAGGGCGAACGGGGGCAGGTGGACGGTGGCCCCAACGAGGCCCCGCGCACTTACTTCTGAGCTCCGCTCGCCTGAGACCCCGGCTGTCGCCGCAGAAACCGGTGGTGGTCGAGACCGTCGAGCAAGCCCCAGGCCTGAGGCCGGCTCGAGAAGAACACCCGCCGATGATGGCGTAAGCCTTCAAGCACGGGGTCGTGGTCCTGGGGAACCACCCCGAGGGAGAGCCCTCGCAGGAGCTCTCCATCTCCCTGCTGGCTGGCTTCCACCAGAATCGCCTCGATCGGCAGCTGCCAGCGCAGGGCCACATAGCGCAGAGCCTCGGTCTTGGAAGCGGTGAGTGGCAGAACGTCGAGGTAAAAGTGTTGGAACAGATGGGGGCGGGCCATCAGGCGATGGCTGCGCAGGGTCTGCCGCACCACGGGCAGGATGCCCTGATCGGGTTCCCTGAGCAGGTAGCTCACCTTGAAGGGGCCCTGATCCGCCTCGGGCTGGGGCTGGAGCCGCAGCTCCAGCTCGGCCATCGCCGACTCCACCGCAGCCCGGTCCCAGTGGCTGCTGATCTGGGCCTGCCAGTGGCGGTCGGGCTGATTGTCCTCGGCTGTGCTGGTGTGGATCTCGGTGCCGGACTGGGTGATCCAGAGGCAGGGATCGGGAAGGTGCAGCTCGCCATAGCGAAGGCGGGCCGCCTTGAAGCTCCGGCCGGTGACCACTCCGATCGCCAGCTCCCCATCGGCACTGAGGCGGCGGCGCAACTCCGCGAGACTGATGGGATCCGGCGCGGCCAGGCTGGCATCGAGATCAAGCACGAGCAGACGCTGCGGCACCGGCGTCTGCACGGTGGGCGTGGGAAAGCCCAGCGGATCCATGCCGTTGCGGAACCAGAGGGCAGGTCGCTGGCGGGCCGCCTCAAGACAGCCCTGCTGGGCTGCCCCCAGGTAGTGGGACACATGGGCATCCCAGCTGAAGTGGCGGCTCACCGCCTCGATGCCGTTGTCCCGCCAGCGACGCCACTGGGCCGGCTGGCCAAAGGAATCCTCGATCGCCGTCTGGAGGGCGTCCAGGTCGGACACATCCACCAGGGTGCCGTTCTCACAGCGGGCCAGGATGTCCCGCGGCCCGCCATCGTCGGTGGCCACCACCGGCAGACCAGAGGCGGCGGCTTCGAGCAGGGTGAGCCCGAAGGGTTCGGTGAGGGCAGGATTGACGAACACACCGCCCAGCCTGGAGGCCCAGCGGTAGATCTCCGGGATCTGCTGGCGCTGGTGCTGCTTGGGGTAGGCGATCTGACCGTAAAGGTCAAAGCGATCCACCAGCTCGAACACCTGCTGGAACACCTCCCGCTGGGCCTTGTCAAGCTGGCGGGGATCCTCGCGGCAACCCAGCACCAGCACGAGGTTGTGGTTCTGGCGCAGGTTTTCGGAACGGCCGAACACCTCCACCAGGGCGGGGATGTTCTTGCGGTGATCGGCACGGCAGATGGCCAGCACCGGCGGCTTCGTGGGGTCACGCAGGAAAGGCTCCATCAGCTGGGCGACCGCCCCTTCCTCCACACCACCTTGGGGCGGGTGGAACTGACGACTGTCCACACCGGGAGGAATCACCCGGGCAAGTTCGGGGCGGAAGCGTCCGTAGCGGCTGTACTGGTGGTCGCGCTCCTGCGCCGTGCTGGTCACCACCAGATGGGCGTGGGCCAGGGCTAGCTCCTCGGCGTCAATGCGCTGGGCCATGGCGTACTGCTGCTCGATCTGCCCCACCTCCAGGCCAGCGGCCATCAGCCTGCGCCGCTTCTCCCTGCCCAGGGAATGGCCCGTGAACACCAGGGGAATGCCCAGCCGGCGGCGCAGCAGGACCCCCACATAACCGGCATCGGCATAGTGGGCATGGATCCAGTCGGGCAGTCGCGGTTGGGCCAGCAGTCGTTCGCTCAGCGCATCAGCCAGCTCGTCGAGATGGGGCCAGAGCAGCTCCTTGCGCAGGTAGCGGTACGGACCGAAGGGAATGCGCTCGATCGAGGCCCCGGGCGAGATCGGCTCGCTGGCCCGGGCGTAATCGAGGGCGACCCGACGGTCGCGGATCAGGCGAGTGACCACCTCAACCCGATCCACCTCAGGACGCATCGCCAGGGCACGGGCCAGTTCCAGCACATAGGTGGTCTGGCCGCCGGTGTCCGCGTCGCGGCCCAGTTCGAGGTCACGGGATCGCAACAGCCCGTGCAGGTGCAGGTGCAGAACGTAAAGACCAGCCATGGCAGGCACGGGTTGCTCCTGAAACGTCAACAGCGCAAGCGGTTGTGCTCCTGCTTAGCGGCAATCGCTGTTCTCGTCAGCGAAGACAGGCTGGGGATCTCCGAACTGGCAAGCGCTGCGAAGGGCCAGCGCGCCAGTTGTCAAGGGGTTTTGCGGCGAACTGCTGGGATCAGTGCGTCGCCGCTCTGTTCACGAATGCCAACATTCAGGGCACCAGCACCAGGGGGATCTGATCGTTGCCCCAGCCTGCCGCGGGCAACAGGGGCTTGGCCTGGGGACCCGGAGCCACCTGGGGACCCGCGGCAAAGGCGGCATCGGTCCACACCAGCAGCAGCGCACGCAGAGGACCACCATCACCCTCCGCCGGGGCCCGCAGGTTGAAGTGATCGCCGCCATTGGCCAGCACGATCTGATGACCGAGACCCTGGGCCCGCTGACCGGGCACGAGGGCCTCCGGATCCGGGCTCACCACCCAGTCCCTGCTGCCGGTCACCAACAGGGCGCGCGCGCGCATGGTCCGGGCTGCGCCGTAATCGAACAGCAGACTCGCCGGCGGACTCACGGCCACCACCGCCCTCACCCGATCATCGGCCAGGCCAGCACGATCGGCGGCACTCAGGAAACTGCACTGCAGCACCCAACTGAGGTTGCGGTCCGGATCGTTGAGATCGCGGCAACGCTTCTGCAGCAGGTTCGAACTGGGCTGAACACCGGCCACCTGCAGGGCCGTGGTGGCCCCCCAGGAGTGGCCGATCATCACCACCTCAGACACGCCAAGGGCGTCGATCGTGGCGGACACGTCAAGGGGGCGATAGCGCAGCTCGTCGGGACTGGGAGGCGGCACCTTGCCGGTGAGCATGGCTTCCTGCTGGCTGCTGTCACTACCCGGATGGCGCGGCAGCACCACCTTGTAGCCGTGGCTGGCCAGATGGCGCGCCCAGCCTTCAAAACTCTCGGGGCTGTCCCAGAGCCCATGGGAGATCAGCACCACCCGCCCCCTGCCGTCGCGCTCGGGCTCGATCACCACCACCTCAAGGGGGGCGCCACGATGGGGGGCCGGCACCTGAATCTCACTGCGTCGCACCGGCAAGCGACCTGGACGCAGTGCCGCGGGAGCCACGGCGGCGGCCGGGGTGCTGGCCAGCAGGGCTTCGGCCTGCCGGCGCTGGGCCACCATCCGTTGCAGGGCACTCACGGCATGGGGCAGATCCACGGTGACGGACTCCCCGGGCAGGGCTCTCAGGAAGGTGAGCAGGGTGAGATCTCCGGTGGCACTGGCTCGCTCCAGGGCCAGAGCGAGATCACTGCCGCTGAGATCCTTGGGCATCCCATCCACCCGGCCCAGGGTGGTGGCGGCCAGGAGGGCCTGCTCCAGCAGTGGCGTGCCCACCACCTGGCCCACCACGTTCCTCGTCTGCACCGGCATCGGCGCGTTGAACACCCGCTGCAATTGCCGGCCAAGGGCACCACCACTGGCACGGTTGAGGTCAGCCAGATCGCTGTCACCCTGCCAAAGGGCCTCTGGATCCTCCAGCTCGCTCAAGCTCACCGTGAAACTCACCTCCAGCAGCGGGAGCTGAAGTTCAACCCGGTCGATCGCCCGGGCAGGAGTGGCCCCCATCAGCACCAGGGGGAGAGCAAGAAGACCGGAACACAGGCGGCGCAACATCGGAAGAGCTGGGGCCGGATCGGATCAGAATGACGCATCCCCAGGATTTCGGCACGATTGCCAACGATCGGCCGAAAGAAGCCAGAACCACCGATGTTTAGAGCGCAGGTTTAGGCAGCAGGTGCAAGTAGACCGCAGGCCCAGCTCGGTGACTAACTCACGCTGTAACCCCGGCCCTCCATGCAGGCCGTGACGGCGCGGTTGAACATCTGGCGGCGATAGATGAGCAGTTGCTGTTGTTCCGCCTCCCGAATCTGCTGCTGTCGGGCCCAGTCGTTGGACACCTGCTGCTGAGCTCGGCGCTGATCGCCGATACGGGCCGTGCCCAGGATGGCTCCCCCGGCAGCCCCCGCCAGAGCACCCCGGCCGGTATTGCCGGCGATCGCGCCAGCCGCCGTCCCCACCACAGCACCCCTCGCGGTGCTGCGGACGATTCCCGGGCCCTGCACTGGCACCTCGGCAGGCTGGGGGCCCGCAGCCGGGCTGCCCTGGACCGGAGCGGTGGGATCGAATCCGGTCTGGTCGATGGCCCACAGCCGGCACTCCAGGCTGTCGCGACGCTGCTGTTCAGCACTCTGACCCCCCGAGGGATAGATGAACAGATCCTGGGCAACAGCGCTGCCGCCAGCAGCCATTCCAGTGACGAGCGCAAGTGCAAGGGTGGCTTTCCAGCAGCCATGACGCTCGACAGCTCTCCGAGATCCAGTGGCAGCGAGTCGGGGGAGCTTGGTCATGGCAAAACCACAGGCAGCAGATCCAGGGTATGGGTGGATCAGGGCATCAGTTGCCCTTGAATGGCCAGCGGATGGCAAAGCTGCTGGTCAGCTGGTTCAGCAACTGCCGAACAGAGTCAGCTCCAAGGCCTGGAAACATCGCAGGGTTTCCTCACTGTCCAAACCGCTCACGGCGATGGCCACGGTCTGGCGAAGTGGATTGCAGTTCACACTCAGGGAAATCGGCAGGGAGCTGTGATCCACGTGGTACGTGGCATTGCGACCACCATCGCCGTAAATGGTTTCCGGATGGCGATTGAATCCCTGGTCGCGGCTCAATTCGGTGATTCCGATCAACGAACTCACCAGATCAGCTGAGGTGTGAATCGCCGCGGTGTACACAACAGGAGCTGGCTCGGGATCGCTCACCGGCTCCAACACCAGGCTGCTGGCAAACGCCCTCACCAGGGTTCCCAGTCCGGAGCGCGCCTCGGTGATCTCCCCAGTGATCTCCTGAGTGAGCTGGGGATTGACGCTGGAGGATGGGGCGGCGGGCATGGACAGCATGGAGGTGCTGGGAATCACGCATTGATTCGTGACCTTAGGACTGTTTCACCATGGATGGTGTGTCGGTTGAAACGCAACCACCATCCTTGGTGTGCATGCCGCCCAGCCGGATCAGGCTGCCGAAGCGAGAGGCGGGTGCTGGGCCAGCACCTGGCCGAGATAGCGGCCCGTGTGGCTGGTGGGATGGGCAGCCACCTCTTCTGGGGTTCCACAGGCCACGATCTGACCGCCCCGGTCCCCACCCTCGGGCCCCAGGTCGATGATCCAGTCGGAGCAGCGGATCACATCGAGGTTGTGCTCGATCACCAGGATCGAATTGCCCTTATCCACCAGGCGCTGCATCACATCCATCAACTTGTGCACATCAAAGAAGCTCAGGCCGGTGGTGGGCTCGTCGATCAGATAGAGGGTCTTCCCTGTGGCACGGCGGGAAAGCTCAGTGGCCAGCTTCACCCGCTGGGCCTCACCGCCGGAGAGGGTGGGCGCCGGCTGACCCAGCTTCACGTAGCCCAGGCCCACATCCACCAGGGTGCGCAGGCGATCGGCCGCCTGGGGAATGGCGGAGAACACGTCAGCGGCCTGCTCCACCGTCATCTCCAGCACATCGGCGATAGTGAAGCCCTTGTATTTCACCTGCAGCGTCTCGCGGTTGTAGCGGGCGCCCTTACACACGTCGCACTGCACATACACATCGGGCAGGAAATTCATCTCGATCACGTTCACGCCCTGGCCGCTGCAGGCCTCACAGCGACCGCCCTTCACGTTGAAGCTGAACTGGCCCACCTGATAGCCGCGGGCCTTGGCCTCCACCGTGGCGGCGAACACCTGGCGGATCGGATCAAAGGCACCGGTGTAGGTGGCGGGATTGGAGCGGGGCGTGCGGCCGATCGGCGACTGGTCGATCACGATCACCTTGTCGATCGCCTTGATGCCGCGCAACTCCCCCAGCCCGGAGGGGAAGGGCACCTTCAGACCCAGCTGGTGCTCCAGGGCCGGGTGCAGGAGCTCATTCACCATCGTGCTCTTGCCGCTGCCACTCACGCCGGTCACGCACACCAGCCGGCCCAGGGGAATCTCCACGTTGAAGCCGGAGAGGTTGTTGCGCTGGCAGTTCACCAGGGTGAGCTTGCGGGTGCCGCTGGTACGCCGCTCTGCCGGCGTGGGGATGGTGCGGCGGCCGCTCAGATAGGCGCCGGTGAGGGAGTCTTCGGCGGCGAGCAGCGCCTCCAGATCCCCCTCGGCCACGATGTGGCCGCCGTGCACACCGGCGCCGGGGCCGATGTCCACGATGTGGTCGGCGGCACGGATCGTGTCTTCGTCGTGCTCCACCACGATCAGGGTGTTGCCCAGATCGCGCAGCTTGATCAGGGTGTTGAGCAGGCGGTCGTTGTCGCGCTGGTGCAGGCCGATACTGGGCTCATCGAGCACGTAGAGCACACCGGTGAGGCCGGCGCCGATCTGGGTGGCCAGGCGGATGCGCTGAGCCTCACCACCGGAGAGCGTCATCGCCGGACGATCGAGGCTGAGGTAGTCGAGACCCACATCCAGCAGGAAGCGCAGACGCATGCGGATCTCGCGCAGCACCAGCTCGCCGATCTGGATCTGGCGGGCACTGAGCAGGGGTTCCGCCCCCTCGCTCTCGCCCACACCCATCAGCTGCTCAATGCGCCGCAGGCTCTCGCCCACGCTGCTGCTGGTGAGCTCGTGGATCCGGTAGGGCCCCACCCGCACCGCCAGGGCCTCAGGCTTGAGCCGCAGCCCCTGGCAGCTGGCGCAGGGCACCAGCTCCAGAAATTTCTCCAGCTTCTGGCGCACCGATTCGCCACTGGCGTCACGCAGCTGGCGCTCCAGGATCGGCAGGATCCCCTCAAACGGGCGCACATAGGTCTGCGCCTTGCGGTAGCGGCTGTCGGCCTGGATGGCGATCGGCTCCCGTGAACCGTTCAACAGCACGTCCTGCTGCTCGGGCGTGAGCTGGTTCCAGGGGGTCTTGATCTCGAAGCCGAAGGCCTCGCCCACCGAATAGAGCAGGGAGAAGTAGTAGGAGTTGTCCTTCTCCGCCCAGGGAGCCACCGCGGCGTACACCGGCAGGGCGGGATCGGGGATCACCCGCTCCGGGGTGAACTTGCGCAAATGGCCGATGCCATGGCAGTCGGCGCAGGCGCCATAGGGGCTGTTGAACGAAAAGAGACGCGGTGAGAGCTCCTCCATCACCGCCCCATGCACCGGACAGGCGAAGTTCTCGGAATAGAGGCGCTCCTTCTCCACGCCCTCGGGAAGCTCCTCATCGGCCTTGGGCACCACCTCCACCAGGGCCAGGCCATCACCCCGCTTGAGGGCCGTACGCAGCGAATCGGTGAGCCGCTCCTGGATGCCCTCCCGCGCCACCAGGCGATCCACCACCACCTCGATGTGGTGGCTGTGGTTCTTGTCGAGCTCGATGTTGTCGGCCAGCTCGCGCACCTCGCCGTTGATGCGCACCCGGGCGAAGCCCTCGGCCACCAGGCCACTGAGCAGCTTCACGTGGGTGCCCTTCTTGCCGCGCACCACCGGTGCCAGCAGCTGGTAGCGGGTGCCCTCGGGGAGCTGGAGGATCTGATCCACCATCTCGTCGATCGACTGGGGCCGGATCGAGCGATCGCACTCCGGGCAGTGGGGCTCGCCGGCGCGGCCGAACAGCAGACGCAGGTAGTCCTGGATCTCCGTCACCGTGCCCACGGTGGAACGGGGGTTGTGGCTGGTGGATTTCTGGTCGATCGAGATGGCGGGTGAGAGCCCCTCAATCGCATCCACGTCGGGCTTGTCCACCTGCCCCAGGAACTGGCGGGCATAGGCCGACAGGCTCTCGACGTAGCGGCGCTGACCCTCGGCAAAGATCGTGTCGAAGGCCAGCGAGCTCTTGCCGCTGCCGCTCACGCCGGTGAACACCACCATCCGGTTGCGCGGAATGGTGACGTCGACGTTCTTGAGGTTGTGCTGGCGGGCACCCCGCACCCGGATCACATCCTCCAGGGAGCCGCCGCTCAAGACCCGGCTGCCATCAAGCAGGGCCTGCCGCTGAGCGGCTTTCTCATGCAGGGTGAGCGCCGGGGTGGACTGGCAAGGGGGATTGGCTACAACCTTCTGAGGCACCTTCTGAGGCACGGCCTGGCTGCTCTGGGCGCGGGGCATCCGGCCGGATCGGGAATGGCGAATTCTATGGCCGCCCCATCCTGGGGAGCCGCCCGATACCGCACGCGATCTGAAGCTGGACCGATTCATGCCAGACGCTGACCCAGGCCCCCAGTAACCAGTGACATAAATCAGACAGAGCAGGAGATTGCGTCCCAGATTGCGAAACAGTGCAAACCGTGCCTAATTGCCTCTCTGATTCACGCCCAGATTGGCCTTCTGCTGCTGGACATGGATCCGTTCAAGCAGGGCCTCACGTGGCTGCTCTCGATCAATGCTGATCTGCTTGGAGGATACCTGACCTGAAGAAGTAAACCGCTTCCATGTTTGATCTACGATTTCCTAGGGTACCTGGCGCTAAGCCTGCCCTGCTGCAATAAGCTGAGCACTTATTTGCCAACTTTCGACAGTTCTTTGTTGATCAATCTGATTGAGATTTCCAATGAACAAAGGAACCTGCAAGATGGCAAGAAGAATCAGACTTTCCATACCCACTTGAATCAACCACCGGGATGACTCCCGGTGACGGAGCAGGCGTTAGGCAGCATTGGGATGACGCCTTGAATCCACGCCTGATTCCAAAAAACAGGCACTGCACAGGAGAGTGACACCAATCATCGGCAATACACCTGCATCGAGAATGCGATTGGAAATTTGACTCCCCCAAGACGATGAATTTAAATTTATCGGAAACGATGAAGCTGCCGGGACCACGAGGAAAGTGAGGATCATGGTTCGCCCACAAACGCGAGCCAGGGCAGGAAGGTGTGGATCAATAGCCCGGTTCAGCATCATGAAAAAGCAAACCAAGTATGGAAATCGATCGAATTGGCATGCGCCAATGGGATCCGAATCGTCAAGCATGGAACAACATAAACAAACCCTCCACTCCAAGACAGCGGCACTCTATGGGTGATTCCTGATTCAAGTCTTTCGATCCTGAGATATACTGAAGCCGGGATCAAATCAGCCTCAGCTGTGCTGCTCCAGCAGGCTGGCGGCATAACTGCGCGCCTCGCGGTGGCCGCCCCCGGCCAGTTCCGCCAGCTCGGCCTGGCGGGCCTGAGTGTCCCGCAGGTGGGACACTCGCGTGTGGGTGGCTCCAGCCACCACCTCCTTGCTCACCAGGAAGTGGTGATCGGCGGCGGCGGCCACCAGGGGCTGGTGGGTCACACAGAACACCTGGCGGCGGGCGGCCAGCTGGCGCAGCAGGGCGGCCATCGCCCCGCTCACCCGGCCGCTCACGCCGGAATCGATCTCGTCAAACAGCAGGGTGACGTGCTCATCCGCCGCGGCCAGACAGGTTTTCAACGCCAGCAGAAAACGGCTCATCTCGCCGCCGGAGGCCACCTCCGCCAGGGGGGCCAGGGGCTGGCCAGGGTTGGCGGAGAACAGAAACTGCACCGCATCGGCCCCTTCCTCCCCCGCAGGAGCCGGGTCGATCGCCACGACAAAGCGCACATTGGCCAGCCCCATCGGGCGCAACGCCTCCATCAGTTGCTGCTCGAGCCGGGTCGCCGCTGCCCGGCGCGCCTCGCTCAGGGCGCCGTTGCACTGATCGCGCTGGCCCCGTGCCGCCAGCTCGGCCGCCTCCAGCGCGTCCAGGGAGGCCTGGGCACCACCGGGAGCCAGCTGGTGGCGCAACTGATCCCGCCAGGCGATCAGCTCGGCCAGATCCCTGCCGTGGCGGCGCTCGAGGGCCTTGAGCTGGGCGATCCGCTCCTGGAGAAGCGCGAGGCTCTCCGGTTCGCTCTCCAGGGCGGCGCCATAGCGATCCAGGTCGCGGGCCAGATCCTGAAGCAGGGCCAGGCCATCACTGCAGCGGCCGGCCAGCTCCGCCAGACCGGGATCACACTGCTGCATCTGCTGCAGCTCCGCCTCGCAGGCAGCCAGATGGTCCAAAGCCGAGGGCACCTCCTCGGCTCCCTCCACAAGCCGCCCCAACAGGGTCATCACCCCCTCCTGGAGGCGCACCCCATGGGCCAGGCGGTTTTCCTCGGCCTGCAGCCGCTCCCGCTCGGCCGGATCCTCCAGGGCGGCAGCCTCCAGATCCGCCAGCAGCTGCTCCTGGCGCTCCCGCTCCTGCTGCAGCTGCTGCCAGTTGCGCCGGGCCGCTTCCAGATCGGCGGCGGCCTGCTTCCAGAGGCGATGGGCCGCGGCCACCGCCGGCAACTGCTGTTGGATGGGCGCACCGGCGAAGCGATCCAGCCAGCGCCGCTGCTGACCGGGCCGGGCCAGCTGCTGGGTCTGGCCCTGCACCGTGAGATCCAGCAGCAGGGGCCGCAGCTCCTGGATCTGGGCGCGGTTCACGGCCACCCCATTGAGGCGGTGACGACTGCTGAGACGGTCCTCGCTGAGGTGCCACTCACGGCTGAGCAGCAGTTCGGCCTCGTCGCCCTCCAGCTCCTGCTGCTCCAGCCAGGCCTGCAGAGGAGGCGAGAGGCTGAAGCTCGCTTCGATCACGCCGCGCTCGGCCCCCTGGCGCAACAGCCGCGGCCCCGAGCCGCCGAGCAGGGCATCCAGGGCATCCAGCAGGATCGACTTGCCCGCCCCGGTTTCACCGGTAAGCACCGTGAAACCCTCCCTGAAATCGAGCTGCAGCTGCTCGATCAGGGCAATGTTCTCCAGGCGCAGTCCGGTGAGCACGACCGCCGAGGGCAGGGAACAGGTGTTCGCCCCGACCGTAGCGGCCCTGCCTTTCCTTTAGAAGGGGGTGACGCAAAGGAGCCCCCCGGCCAGCCGGCACCACCAGAGCATGGACAACGGCCCGACGAGCACCAGCGATTTTCTTGAGGCGGCCGGCCTGCTCGAGTACGACCCGGCGGCCATCACCCGCATCTACACCGGCCACCCGCAGCGGTTGCTGCGGCGTCTCTGGCAGACCCTGGTACCGATCGGCCTCTACCTGCTGGGGGTGGGCTTCGACTGGCTCAGCCAGCGCCTGAAGAATCCGGTACACGCCCGGGCCCGAGCCCGGGAGGCCTCCGATCTGGTTGCCTCCCTCGGCCCCGCCTTCATCAAAGCCGGCCAGGCCCTCTCCACCCGGCCCGACATCGTGCCGCCCCTGCTGCTGGAAGAGCTGGCCCAGCTGCAGGACCAGCTGCCGGGCTTCGATCCGGCCCTGGCCATGGCCTGCATCGAGGAGGACCTGGGCCAGCCGGTGGAGGCGATCTACGCCCAGCTCGACCGCGAACCGATTTCTGCAGCCTCCCTGGGCCAGGTGCACAAAGGCGTGCTCAAAAACGGCGAGAAGGTGGCCGTGAAGGTGCAGCGGCCAGGGCTGCGCGAGCAGATCACACTCGATCTCTACATCGTGCGCAACATCGCAGCCTGGCTGAACAGCAACGTGGGCCTGATCCGCTCCGACCTGGTGGCCCTGATCGATGAGCTGGGCAAGCGGGTGTTCGAGGAGATGGACTACTGCAACGAGGCGAGCAACGCCGAGACCTTCGCCCAGCTGCACGCCCACAACCCCCGCATCGCCGTGCCCCGCATTCACCGGGAGGCCACCAGCCGGCGGGTGCTCACGATGGAGTGGATCGATGGCGTGAAGCTCACCAACCTCGAGGCGGTGCGCGAGCTGGGCATTGATCCCGATGAACTCGTGCAGGTGGGCGTGAACTGCTCCCTGCAGCAGCTGCTGGAGCACGGCTTCTTCCATGCCGACCCGCACCCGGGCAACCTGCTCGCCTTGGCCGATGGGCGCCTGGCCTACCTGGATTTCGGCATGATGAGCGAGGTGAGCCGCGAGAGCCGCACCGGCCTGATCCAGGCGGTGGTGCACCTGGTGAACCGCAACTTCGGCAAGCTCAGCAAAGACTTCGTGAGCCTGGGCTTCCTGGCGGAAGACGTGAACCTCGAGCCGATCGTGCCGGCCTTCGAGAGCGTGTTCGGCCAGGCCCTGGAGATGGGCGTGAGCCGCATGGACTTCAAGGCCGTCACCGACGACCTCAGCGGCGTGATGTATCGCTTCCCCTTCCGGGTGCCGCCCTACTACGCCCTGATCATCCGCTCGCTGGTCACACTGGAAGGGATCGCCCTGAGTGTGGATCCCGACTTCAAGATCCTCGGCGCCGCCTACCCCTATTTCGCCCGCCGGCTGATGGAGGATCCCGACCCCAGCCTGCGCAACAGCCTCAAGGAGATGCTGTTCGACGGCGAGGTGTTCCGCTGGCAGCGCCTCGACAACCTGATCGCCAGCGCCGCCCAGGGCAGCCAGCTCGATCTGGAGGGGCTGCTGGATCAGGTGCTCGATTTTCTGTTCTCCGCCAACGGCGGCCTGCTGCGTCAGCAACTCGTGGATGGCATGGTGCAGCGCATCGATGGCCTCGCCTGGCAGACCACCCTGAGACTGGGCAAGCGCCTGCCCGAACGGCTCCAACCCCCCGGTCTGCGCCACCGCCGGCTGCAAGCGGGTGCCGACCCGCTGCTGGAGCTGGAACCGATCCGCCAGTTGCTGGTGATCCTGCGCGCCCTGCCGGGGTTTGAACCCCAGCTGCTGCTGCGCCGTCTGCCCAGGCTGCTGGGGGAGCCGGAACTGCGCCGGATGGGTGTGAATCTGGCCCGGGGGCTGGCCGAACGGGGCGTGGTGCGCCTGCTGCGGGATGTGCTGGTGAGCCCCACGATCGGCACACCGGCACGGCCTGCGGCAGCGATGGCATCCGGCTGAATTACATCTAGTTTTGGGCGATGACACGACGCTCGATTCCACGGCGCCTGCGGACATCCCTGGCGGCCTTCACCCTTGGTCTCGGTCTCAATCTGGGACTGGTGATCCCTCCCGCCGCCCAGGCAGCTGAGAGTCTGGTGTTCGTGAGCGGCGCCTTCCGCCGGTCCATCCAGGTGGCGGACCTGGAATGGCTGGCCAAGACCGGCCAGCCCAGGGGCCTGCTGGCGGATGTGCTGCGTTTCAGCAACCAGGATCCGGAGCAGATGGCGGCCCTGCTCAACCAGTCGATCACCCTGCCGGTGACGCTGATGAGCCGCCTTCTGAACACCCGCATCGGCGAGGCCCTGCTCAGCCGCCTGGCCCAGGTGGTGTTCCCCCTCAAGGCTGCTGACGCGGGCCTGCCGGCCCTGCGCTCCGCCCTGGTGATGGGAACGGTGAAAGGCGACGGCGCACTGTCGGCGATCAGCTTCCTGCGCGCTTACCCCGCCCAGGACCTGCAGGTCGATATCCCCGCCCTGATGGCCCTGATCAACAAGGCCAGCTCCGTGAGCGAGCTTGTGCGCTTCTTCTCCGAGTCACCCCTCGACGGCCTGCGCAACGGCAGCGGCGACCAGCCGCCCCAAGCCGAGCCGTAGATTCGGCTCAGCCACGCTCAGCCTTCCCTTGCCACTGCTCCAATCCCTGCGGCGCCTGGGCTTGGGGCCTGGCCCTGCCAAAGCCACGATGCAGGACTGGCCTGGCCTGATCGAGGCGTATCGCCCCTGGTTGCCAGTCACAGAGAGCACGCCGGTGATCAGCCTGCGGGAAGGGGCAACGCCGTTGATACCCGCCCCGGCGATCGCCGAGCGGATCGGCCGGGACGTGAAGGTGTATCTCAAATATGACGGCCTCAACCCCACCGGCTCCTTCAAGGACCGGGGGATGACCATGGCCATCTCCAAGGCCAAGGAGGCGGGCTCCGAGGCCGTGATCTGCGCCAGCACCGGCAACACCTCGGCCGCCGCGGCCGCCTACGCCCGCCGGGGAGGCATGCGCGCCTTTGTGCTCATCCCCGATGGCTATGTGGCCCAGGGGAAGCTGGCCCAGGCGCTCCTCTATGGCGCGGAAGTGATCGCCATCCAAGGCAACTTCGACCGCGCCCTGGCGATCGTGCGCGAGGTTGCGGATCAGTACCCGATCACCCTGGTGAATTCGGTGAATCCCTACCGGTTGCAGGGGCAGAAAACCGCTGCCTTCGAGGTGATTGATGCCCTCGGGGAGGCCCCGGACTGGCTGTGCATCCCGGTGGGCAACGCGGGCAACATCAGTGCCTATTGGATGGGCTTCAACGAGTACCGCGAAGCCGGCCACTGCCGCCGTCTGCCGCGGATGATGGGCTTTCAGGCCGCGGGATCGGCTCCGCTGGTGCTGGGCCACACCGTGGAGCAGCCCGACACCATCGCCACCGCCATCCGCATCGGCAACCCGGTGAACCGCGATAACGCCCTGCGGGTGCGCCGTGAGAGCGGCGGGGAGTTCAAGGCCGTGAGCGACGCCGAGATCATCGAGGCCTACAAGCTGCTGGGCAGTGAGGAAGGCGTGTTCTGCGAGCCGGCCAGCGCGGCTTCCGTTGCCGGCCTGCTGCAGTGCGCCACCAGCGTGCCGGCGGGCGCCACCGTGGTGTGTGTGCTCACCGGCAATGGCCTCAAGGACCCCACCACGGCGATTGAACACAACGAAGCCCGCTTCCACACCGGCCTGGAAGCGGACACTGCCCAGGTGGCCAAAGTGATGGGCTTCTGAGGTGGTTCCGGCTGCAGTCCACCGCCCCCAATAGGGCGGTTTTTTGTGGCCGAACTACCGTGCCAGTGGGCAAAGCGTCTGCTGAAAGCGGCGGGAAAATGCGGCCAGGCCTGCGGAGTGGGAACCCTGAGCGGGACCAGCCACAGCCGTTCATTTTTCCCCAGCCACAGGAAAGTGTGGAAAGCCCCGGGTCTTCCCCCAGCGCCAGAGAGCCAATCCCCAGCACTGCAAAGCCCGAATCGCCGTGTTCGAAGGAGCTCTCCAGCCTTTTCCCCAGTTTCCCCAGGCTCTACGGCTGCTGGATTGTTTTCTTTTTCTTGAACTCAATTCTTCTTGTCGTGGAGGTTGATCGCGATCGGACAACCGCCGTTGCGCAATGGCCGGCTGTGTGGAAGCGTGGAGGCCCGTTCGGACCTTTCCAGGCCCTGCAGCACCCACCATGAAGCTGGTCTGCTCCCAGTCGGAACTCAGCACCAGCCTCCAGCTGGTGAGCCGGGCCGTTGCTGCCCGTCCCACCCATCCGGTGCTGGCCAACGTGTTGCTCACGGCCGATGCCGGCACCGGCCGGCTCAGCCTCACCGGTTTCGATCTCAGCCTCGGCATCCAGACCAGCATCCCGGCCGACGTGGAGGCCAGCGGCGCCATCACCCTGCCCGCCCGCCTGTTCGGGGAAATCGTGGCTCGGCTCGCCGCTGATTCGCCGATCACGCTGCAGTGCGCCGAAGGGGCCGAGCAGGTGGAGCTCACCAGCCTGTCGGGCTCCTACCAGATGCGGGCCATGCCCGCAGAGGATTTCCCCGATCTGCCCCTGGTGCAGAGCGGCCAGCCGATCCGCCTGGCGGCCGATGCCCTGGTGAAGGGTCTGCGGGCCACCCTTTTCGCCAGCAGCGGCGACGAGGCCAAGCAGCTGCTCACGGGCGTACACCTCAGCCTGGCGGACGCCAGCCTGGAGTGTGCCGCCACCGATGGCCACCGTCTGGCCGTGCTGCGTCTGCGCGAGGCAGGGCCGTCCCAGGACCCCGAGTCCGATGCCGAGCCCTTTGCGGTCACGGTTCCCGCCCGGTCCATGCGGGAGCTGGAACGGCTGATCTCCGGTCGCCAGTCCCAGGAGCCCCTCAGCCTGTTCTGCGACCGGGGCCAGGTGGTGTTCCTCTGGGCCGACCAGGTGCTCACCAGCCGCAGTCTCGATGGCACCTACCCCAACTACGCCCAGTTGATTCCCGAGAGTTTCAACCGAAGCATCTGCCTGGATCGACGGGCCCTGGTGTCGGCTCTCGAGCGGGTCGCCGTTCTGGCCGACCAGCACAACAATGTGGTGAAGCTCAGCACGGAGGCAGGCAGCTCCCAGCTGCAGGTGCAGGCCGATGCCCAGGACGTGGGCAGCGGGTCCGAAGCCCTCGCCGCTGAGATCCAGGGTGAGCCGATCCAGATCGCCTTCAACGTGCGCTATCTGCTGGATGGTCTCAAGGCCATGGCCTCCGAGCAGGTGACCCTGCACTGCAATGCCCCCACCACGCCGGCCGTGCTCCGCCCCCTCGATGAGGCCGAGTTCACCTATCTGGTGATGCCGGTCCAGATCCGCGCCTGAACCCGTTGGCCCTTCCCGAGCAACTGCTGCTCAGTGATCTGCTCCGGCGTCGCGTGCGCTGCGATCAGGGACTCGACCGCGGGCAAGGCATGCTGGTGTGGATGCATCCGCCCGTGCATCGCGTGCTGGGCTGGGTCAGCCGGCCCTCGATGTTCGGCAACAGCCGGCTGGTGTGGCGGCTCAATCAGCTGCGCGCTCTGCTGGAGCTGGAGGCGCTGGTGCAGGGGGATCCGGCGGAAACGGATCAGGACACCGTGGATCGCCTGCCCACCCTGATGGATGCCGCCCTGCTCGATCGCGACCAGCAGCCGATCGCCACCCTGGTGGATGCCGCCCTCGAGCCATCGACTGGCCGGATCCGCCATTACCTGGTCAGCCGCAGTGATCCGCGTCTGCCGGGCAGCAGCCGCTGGCGTCTCAGTCCCGAGCGGATCGTCGATCAGCAGCCGGGCCGCGTGTTCACGGCCTTGGCTGGCCTCGACGACCTGCCCCTGGCCCGGGCGAGTGTGCGCCAGGAGTTCCTGCGCCGCTCCCGCCATTGGCGGGACCAGGTGCAGCAGGTGGGGGAGCGGTTCGAAACGCGGCTGGAGGGATGGCTGGAGGAGCCCCCCTGGGATGCGCCCCCGCCGCGAACCGTCGACTGGCAGCCGGACGAGCTGGAGGACGAGGAGCCGCCCCTGACGGGGGAGGGTTGGTCCGGGCCAGAGCCCTGGGATGAGGACAGCTGGGCTGAGCCTGAGTCCCGTGCCGACCGGCAGCGGCAGCGCGGCCGCCAGGACGATCCCTGGGTCTGAGGCGCTCAGCCACACTGGACGGATCCGACCCCCCGGCCGTGGCTGCAGCCTCCCAGACCACCAGTTCGTTCCGTGCCCCGGGCTATGACGTGCCGGCGGCCCTGAAGAAGGAGAACCTCAGCCAGGCCGATTACGACGAGATCTGCCGCCGCCTCGGCCGCGCCCCCAACCGCGCCGAGCTGGGCATGTTCGGGGTGATGTGGTCGGAGCACTGTTGCTACCGCAACTCGCGCCCGCTGCTGCAGGGCTTCCCCACCACCGGCCCGCGCATTCTGGTGGGCCCCGGCGAGAACGCCGGCGTGGTGGACCTGGGCGAGGGCCAGCGCCTGGCCTTCAAGATCGAGAGCCACAACCACCCCTCGGCGGTGGAGCCGTTCCAGGGGGCGGCCACCGGCGTGGGCGGCATCCTGCGCGACATCTTCACGATGGGCGCCCGGCCGATCGCCCTGCTCAACGCCCTGCGCTTCGGGCCCCTGGAGGAGGAGCGCAATGTGGGCCTGATGGAGGGCGTGGTGGCCGGCATCGCCCACTACGGCAACTGTGTGGGCGTGCCCACCGTTGGCGGTGAGGTGGCCTTCGACGCCAGCTACTCCGGCAACCCGCTGGTGAACGCCATGGCCCTGGGGCTGATGGAAACCGAGCAGATCGTCTGCTCCGGCGCCGAGGGCGTGGGCTATCCGGTGGTGTATGTGGGCAGCACCACCGGCCGCGACGGCATGGGCGGCGCCAGTTTCGCCAGTGCCGAGCTCACCGAGGCTTCCCTCGACGACCGTCCCGCCGTGCAGGTGGGCGACCCGTTCCTGGAGAAGGGGCTGATTGAGGCCTGCCTCGAGGCCTTCCAGACCGGCGATGTGGTGGCTGCCCAGGACATGGGCGCCGCTGGTCTCACTTGCAGCTGTTCGGAGATGGCCGCCAAGGGGGGCCTCGGCATCGAGCTGGATCTCGATCGCGTGCCCGCCCGCGAGGCCGGCATGACGCCCTACGAGTTTCTGCTCAGCGAATCCCAGGAGCGGATGCTGTTCGTGGTGAAGCCCGGCCGTGAGCAGGCGCTGATGGATCGCTTCACCCGCTGGGGCCTGCAGGCGGCGGTGGTGGGCCGTGTGCTCGAAGACAACATCGTGCGCGTGCTCCAGAACGGCCAGGTGGCCGCCGAGGTGCCCGCCAGCGCCCTCGCCGACGACACGCCGATCAACCACCACACCCTGATCAGCGAACCCCCGGCGGAGATCCAGGTCCACTGGCGCTGGAGTGAAGACCTGCTGCCGGCCCAGCTGCCGTTCAGCTGGAACGACGCCCTGCTGCAGCTGCTCGACGACCCCACCATCGCCTCCAAGCGCTGGGTGTACCGCCAGTACGACCACCAGGTGCAGGCCAACACCGTGATTCCCCCCGGCGGCGCCGATGCGGCCGTGGTGCGGCTGCGGCCCCAGCAGGGCGAGGGCGCCATGGCCGCCGCCACCCGCGGCGTCGCGGCGGTGGTCGACTGCCCCAACCGCTGGGTGGCCCTCGATCCGGAGCGCGGCGGCATGGCGGCGGTGGCCGAGGCAGCCCGCAACCTCAGCTGCGTGGGCGCCGAGCCCCTGGCCGTCACCGACAACCTCAACTTTCCCTCGCCGGAAACCCCCACCGGCTACTGGCAGCTGGCGATGGCCTGCCGGGGCCTCTCGGCGGCCTGCTCGGCCCTCGATACGCCTGTCACCGGTGGCAACGTCTCCCTCTACAACGAGACCCGTCTGCCCGACGGCTCCATGCAGCCCATCCACCCCACCCCCGTGGTGGGCATGGTGGGCCTGGTGCGCGATCTGGCCCACGTGCGGGGCCAGGCCTGGCGTGCGGCCGGCGATGCGATCTGGCTGCTGGGGGTGCCGCTGGAAACAGGGGAGGCTCCAGCCGATCCCCGCCTGGGCCTGGCCGGCAGCAGCTATCTGGAGCGGCTGCATGGAGCCGTCACGGGGCGCCCGCCCGAGACCGATCTGGCGCTGGAGCGCTCGGTGCAGGGCTTCCTGCGCCAGGCGATCGCTCAAGGCCTGGTGGCCTCCGCCCATGACCTCAGCGACGGTGGTCTGGCTGTGGCGGCGGCGGAGTGCTGCATCGTCACGGCTGCCTGTGGCTCCCTGGGCGCTGAGCTGGACCTGCCCGCCAGCAGCGCACGCCTCGATCGGTTGCTGTTCGCCGAGGGTGGTGCCCGGATCCTGGTGAGCGTGCCGGCCGCCCAGGCCGGGGCCTGGCAGCAGGCCCTGGATCAGGCCAACGCTGCCGCGGCCGGCAGCGTTCCTGCCCAGCGGCTCGGTCGGGTGACGGCTCAGGCCGATCTGCGCGTCCAGCGGGCCGGGGACGCTGTGCTGGCGCTGCCCGTGGCCCAGCTGCGTGACACCTTTGAGCAGGCGATCCCCCGGCGCATGGGTGTGGATCTTCCGCCGACCGTGTGATCAGGCCGTGTGATCGGTGGCTGATGCACAATGTTGATGCACCTGAAAATCTGATCGGGCCTGTGCTGAACGAGCAGCTGCTGCCGGAGCACCGGCCCGACAAGCCCGAAGAGGCCTGCGGGGTGTATGCGGTGATGGCGGCCGAACAGCCCGTGGCCAACCTGGCCTATTTCGGGCTCTACGCCCTGCAGCACCGTGGCCAGGAGTCGGCTGGCATCGCCGTGTTCGACGCGGGCGATCAGGTGCGGATGCACAAGGACATGGGCCTGGTGAGCCAGGTGTTCGATCAGGAGGTGCTGCAGCGCCTGCCTGGGAATCTGGCCATCGGCCACAACCGCTATTCCACCACC
Source organism: Prochlorococcaceae cyanobacterium (assembly GCA_044347105.1). GTDB lineage: Bacteria > Cyanobacteriota > Cyanobacteriia > PCC-6307 > Cyanobiaceae > NIES-981. Next base: position 29,483 of record JBIIXY010000003.1, on the reverse strand, counting down.
GGCAGCAGCAAGGTCTGCAACGCCCAGCCGGTGCTGCTGAACACCAGGCTGGGCCCGATGGCCCTGGCCCACAACGGCAATCTGGTGAATGCCGCTGCATTGCGCCAGCACCTTGCTCACCTGGCCAGTGAGCTCACCTCCACCACCGATTCCGAGCTGATTGCCTTCGCCATCCAGGAGGCCGTGAACGGAGGTCTCGACTGGGACGGCGCCATTCGTCAGGCAGCGGGCCGCTGCAGCGGTGCCTTCAGCCTGGTGATCGGCACTCCCGAGGGCCTGTTTGCCCTGCGCGATGGCCATGGCATCCGCCCGCTGGTGTTCGGCCACCTGGGCGAGACGGCCCAGGCCCAGTGGGTGGTGAGCAGTGAAACCTGCGGCCTGGACATCGTCGGTGCCAGCTTCGACGACGACGTTCAGCCCGGCGAGATCATCCATTTCCGGCCAGGGGATGCCATCCCCCAGCGCAGCCGCTGGATCGACCAGCCAGCCAAGCTCTGTGTGTTCGAGATGATCTACTTCGCCCGGCCCGACAGCCGCTTCTTCGGCGAGTCGCTGTACAGCTACAGGGTGCGGATCGGCGAGGTGCTGGCGAAGGAGACGCCGGTGGCGGCCGACATCGTGATCGGTGTGCCCGACTCCGGCATTCCTGCGGCGATCGGCTACTCCCAGGTGAGCGGCATCCCCTTCGGTGACGGCCTGATCAAGAACCGCTACGTGGGCCGCACCTTCATCCAGCCCACCCAGGCGATGCGTGAGGCCGGCATTCGCGTGAAGCTCAACCCCCTGCCCGATGTGCTGGCCGGCAAGCGCGTGGTGGTGATCGACGACTCGATCGTGCGCGGCACCACCAGCCGCAAGCTGGTGGCGGCCCTGCGCGATGCCGGGGCCACCGAAGTGCACATGCGCATCAGTTCACCGCCGGTCACCCACCCCTGTTTCTACGGCATCGACACCGACACCCAGGACCAGCTGATTGCCGCTCGGCTCACCCTGGAGGAGATCGCGGCTCACCTGGGGGTCGATTCCCTCGCCTATCTCAGCAAGCAGGGGATGGTGGAGGCGGCCCAGTCCCATTCCGGCCACTTCTGCACGGCCTGCTTCGACGGCGCCTATCCGATCGAGATGGATGATTCCGTGCGCAACAGCAAGTTGATGCTTGAACCCGCTGGCCTGGCCGCCCAGCTCAGTCCGGTGAGCAGCCGCTGATCAGCCTGCGGCCTCGTCGCCGACCTCCAGGGGCACGAGGCTCTGCACCTCCTGATGGCTGCCCAGTTCCAGCTGCAGCCCGGTGCCGGTGCTGTTTTGCAGCTCGAGAGCTGCAGGTTGGAGCCGCAGGCTGCGGCTGTTGCCCAGGGTCACGGCCACCATGTCCGTGCTGGCAGAGCTCAGGGCTGCCAGTGCGTCGTCTCGCTGGTTGAAGCGCAGGCCGATCTGGCCCATGTCGCCGCGCTGGCAGGAGCGCAGATCGGCCACGGCCAGACGTTTGATCTGGCCCAGGCGGCTGGCCAGCAGCACGGCCCCATCGGCGCTCACACAGCAGGCACTCACCACCGCTTCCCCTGGCAGCAGCCGCAGCAGCATGGCGCCCTGGGCCGTGCGACCCATCAAAGGCAGGTTGCTGGCGTTCACCGCCAGTCGCAGAACCCGGCCCGCGCTGCTGGCGGCCACCAGCTCCTCACCCTCACGGCAGAGCACCACCTGCCGCAGGCACACGCCTTCCTTCAGTTTGAGCACGGTGGCGGCCCTGCCGGAGAGCTCCTGAACCTCGTCCAGTGGCAGCCGTTTGAAGCGGCCATCACTGCTCAGCAGCCCGAGGCTGAGGTGGCCAGCGGGTTGGTCGGCCGCCTGGGGCGGCAGGGCCAGCACCTGCACCACCGAGCAGCCGTCGAGGCTGTCGGGCAGGAATTTCTCCAGATTGCCGGGTTGCTGGCCGGCGAATTCCCAGCGCAACAGGGCTACCCGGCCGTCGGCAGTGAATGCCAGCACCTGGGGTTGCTGCTGCACGGGCAGGATCAGTCGGGCCGGGGAGGGGTGGTCGCCCAGCTCGATCGGCTGGTCCAGGTGCAGGCGCCCCAGCAGCTGGGGGCTGAGCACCTTCACGGCGCCATCGGCCTGGATCAGCAGGCGGCTGTCCGGCGCCAGGGCTGCCAGGGCCTGTTGGCGCTGCAGTTCAGCGTTCGGTCGCTGGGCGGCCGTGCGCTGAGCCACCAGCTCGTCGCCGCCTTCCACCAGGCGGGTGCGCCGGGGGGTGGCGAAGCGTTTTTTCAGGGTTTTCAGCTCGGCCACCATGGCGTCGAGCAGCACACTGCGCTGATCAAGCAGATGGTGCAGGCGGGTGCGCTCCTGCCCCAGATCCTCAGCCTCCTGGCGCAGCCCTTCCTGCTCAAGGCCGGTGAGCCGACGCAGGGGCATCGCCAGCACCGCGTCGGCCTGGCGCTCGCTCAGGTCGAGATGCACCTGCAGGCTGGCCCGGGCGCTGGCCGCGTCGCGCGCCTCCTGGATCATCGTGATCACCCGCCGCAGGTCGGCGAGGGCCTTGAGCAGACCCTCCACCACCTCCAGGCGGTCCTCGCAGCGCTTGAGGGCATGGCGGGTGCGCCGGATCAGGGTGTGTTCCCGGTAGTCGAGGAACTCCTGGAGAAGCTGGCGCAGGCTGAGCTGGCGGGGCTGGCCGTTCACCAGGGCCAGCAGGATGGCGCCGAAATTGCTCTGCAGGGCCGTGCGGCGCTGAAGCTCGGCCAGCACCTTCGGCGGATCGGCGTCCCGGCGCAGCTCCACCACCACCCGCATGCCGTCGCGGTCGGATTCGTCGCGGATGTCGGCGATGCCACCGATCTTGCCGTCGTTCACCAGTTCGGCCAGCTTCTCGATCCAGCCCGCCTTGCTCAGTTGATAGGGCAGCTCGGTGACCACCACCGCACCGCGCCGATGGCGGCCCTTGCCGGGTTGCACCTCTTCGATGTGGGCCACACCCCGCATCGGGATGCTGCCCCGCCCGCTGAGGTAGGTGTCACGCACGCCGCTGCCCACCAGCACTTCGCCGCCGGTGGGGAAGTCGGGGCCGGGCACCAGCTCCAGCAGCTTGTCGTCGGAGAGCTCCGGCTTGCGGATCAGGGCGATCAGGGCGTCGACGATTTCGCCGAGGTTGTGCGGGGGAATGCTCGTGGCCATGCCCACCGCGATGCCGCTGCAGCCATTGAGCAGCAGGAAGGGCAGCTGGGCCGGCAGCACCGTCGGTTCCTGCTGGGAGCCGTCGAAGTTGGCTGCGAAATCAACGGTGTCGTCACTGATCTCCTCCAGCAGCGCGCTGTTGGCGATCGGCGCCAGGCGGGTTTCGGTGTACCGCATCGCTGCCGGCGGGTCGTCGTCGACCGAACCGAAGTTGCCGTGGCCATCCAGCAGGGGGTGGCGGCTGGCGAAGGTCTGCACCAGCCGCACCAGGGCGTCATAGACGGCTTGATCCCCATGGGGGTGGTATTTGCCGAGCACGTCGCCCACCACGCGGGCGCATTTGCGGTAGGGCCGATCCGGGGTGAGCCCCAGCTCGTGCATGGCGTAGAGGATGCGCCGCTGCACCGGCTTGAGGCCGTCGCGCACGTCGGGCAGCGCCCTCCCCACGATCACGCTCATGGCGTATTCGAGGTAGGAGCGCTGCATCTCCTGGTGCAGGGCAATCGGTTGCACCCGCAGGTCGTCCGGCTGGTCTGCTCGTTGCTCCTCGGCCATCCGGTGCTGGGATCTGAGGGCGCAATCTGGCGCTCAGCCTACCGATGCCCCCCGGGGGGGCTGCCAGTCATTCCGGTTCCTCGTTGCCGTTGTCCTCCGGGTTGGCGTTGGCCAGGGCCCTGTCCACATCGGCCTTGAGTTCCGGTTGCTGCAGCAGCTGCTGGGTGGTCTGGCGCAGCCTCGGACCCCACAGCTGTTCTTTCTGGTAGCTGTCGAGCGCATAGTCCGGCTCACTGTCGAGGGCCTGACTGGCGAGTTTGAGCGCCTCCTGGCGGGCGGTGCCGCCGCGCTGGAACAGGGCTGCGGCCAGGGCCAGATTGGGCTCCGCCGCATCCGCTTTGATCTCCAGCACGCGGCGCCAGCGCTCGATGGCCCGATCCGCATCACCCTGCTCGTAGAGCACCAGGGCCTGGTTGTTGATGGCCTCCCAGAAGTTCTTGCGCAGGCGACTGGCCCGCTCGAAGGCGGCCAGGGCCTGCCGCGGCTGGTTGAGCAGGATGTGGGCGTTGCCCAGATCGAAGTAGGCGCTGGCGTTGCGGGGGTCGCGCCTGAGGCCCTGGTTGAGCAGGTCGATCGCCTCGGCGGCGCGGTTGTCCCGCAGGGCCAGCGAGGCCTCGGCAAACCAGATGCCCGCATTCGACGGGTCGAGCTGCTTCGCCCGCGCCAGCGATAGGGAGGCCTCCTTGAGTTGCCTGCTGCGCAGCTGGGCTTCGGCCAGCAGCAGCCAGCCCCGGGGATCGGCCGGCAGCAGCTGCACGGTGAGCGCGGCCAGGCGGGATGCGTCCCGGGCCTGGCCCAGTTGCAACAACCGGGCCGCGGCCTGGGCAATCCCCAGCCCGGCGCCTTCCAGTTCCTGCCGCTGAGGCACGTAGGCGTAGGGCACCAGAGCCTGGGCCGGGGCCATGGCGGTGAGGCTTGTGCCCAGGGCCAGCAGCGGGAGGGCACGCAGCCAGCGCGGTGCCATGGCAATTCAATCGTTGTCTTCAGCCTAGAGATCCTTCACACCTCCCCAGCTCTGCTGTGCGGTGCGGATGTTGCGCCGCCACATCCACGGCTTGATTCTCCGCAGGGCTGAAGCCTGCAGTTTCCTGTCCCAGTCGGCCTCACTCCAGGCCAGGGCTTCCTCCGCCTGCAGATTCAGCCACCAGGGGCGGGGTTGCACGGCCGGATCGTCGCTGGCGGGGAGGGCTTGACCATTCCAGGGACAAGCCTCCTGGCAGAGGTCGCAGCCGGCCACCCAGCCGCCCAGTTCAGCGGCAATCGCTGCCGGCAGCTGCGGGTCGCGGTTTTCGATCGTGTGAAAGGCGATGCAGCGGTTGCTGTCCACCACAAAGGGTTCGGCAATCGCACCGGTGGGGCAGGCGGGGATGCAGCGGCTGCAGCTGCCGCAGAGGGGTTCGGCCGGGGTATCGGCGGGCAGATCGAGGGTGGTGAGCAGATGCCCCAGCAGCAGCCACGAGCCCCGTTCCCGGTTGATCAGGTTGCCGTGCTTGCCGATCCAGCCCAGGCCAGCCTCCTCCGCCCAGGCCTTGTCCAGCAGCGGGGCACTGTCCACGCAGGCCCGCCAGCCCACCCCGTTCGCTTTGGTCTCCAGCCAGCGCCCCAGCTGGCGCAGGCGCTGATCGATCACCCGGTGATAGTCCCGACCCCAGCCGTAACGGGCCACCCGCAGACTGCCGGGTGCCGGCTCCTCGGCCACGTGGTAACTGAGCCCCACGGCCAGCAGGCTGCGGACTCCCGGCAGCAGCCGGTCCACAGCGGCCCGCCTGGGATCGGCCATCCAGCCCATCTCCGCCTGGTAGCCAGCGGCCAGCCAGCGTTGCAGCGCTGCATTGCGCAGGGCGATCCGCCCGCTGCCCGGCACGGCGGCCACGCCCACTGGATCAAAGCCCAGCTGGCGGGCCCGCTGTTTCAGCTCGTCCGCCAGTTCCCGGGTCGCCACGGCCATCACCCGTACAGTTGCCTGCAAACCTTCAGTGTGCAGACAACGCCGTGACGCAGACCTCATCCGGCCGGATCCCCAATCTGCTGCGTTGGCTGGGCCTCACCCTGGTGGTGTTGATGGGGCTTCAGCTCGCGGCCCTGGTGTTCAGCTGGAACTGGGACCTGGAGCCTTTCCGGCAGCTTTTTCTCGATCGCCTGGTGGGTGAGGCCCCCATGGCGCTGGTGGGCCTGTTGCTGATGCTCGTCGCCCAGCGCCTGGAGGGTCCCCAGGGGCGTACACCCCTGCACTGGCTGGCCGGCGTGCTGGCCATCCTGCTGGCGATTGCCATGGCGGTGGCAGTGCCGCTCTCCATCCAGGCCGAGGGAGCCCTGCTCAACCAGGCCCAGCAGCAGGATGCGGCCATTGCCCAGCAGGCCACCCAGCTCGATCTGCAGCGTCAGCAGGTGGACAACCCCGCCTTCGTCGACCAGCTGATCGCTGAGGCCGAGAAGGAGGGACGCATCCCCGCTTCCGCGTCCAAGGCGGAAAAGCAGCAGAAGGCCAAGGAGTTCATCGACGCCCAGATCCGTCCCCAGCTGGAGCAGGCTGAGAAGCAACTGGCCCAGGCTCTGCTCGGCCGCGACCTGGCGGTGCAGCAACGCCGCTTCGGGGGCACGGGCCGCGCCATCGTGCTCACCGTGGCCTTCGCCCTGGTGGCGCTGGTGGCCCTGGTGTGAGATCCACTCCGGCCCTCCCTCCCCCGTTCCCGCGCCTGGCTAAGTTGACCCTGTGGTAACTGACGGCCGGATTTCCGGGTTTTGCCTTGGTTCAATCCAGTCCCAGACCTGATCAACCCCTGGGCGAGAGGCTCCAGCAGGATCTTAAGAACGACCTGATCGCGGGCCTGCTGGTGGTGATCCCGCTGGCGACCACGATCTGGCTGGCCACCACGGTGAGCAGGTTCGTGCTGGCCTTCCTCACCTCGATCCCCAAGCAGTTCAATCCCTTCAACACGCTCAATCCGTTGTTGCAGGAGTTGATCAACCTTGGGGTGGGTCTGTTGGTGCCTCTGCTTGGCATCCTCCTGATCGGCCTGATGGCCCGCAACATCGTGGGCCGCTGGCTGCTCGAATTCGGCGAGGGAACCCTGCTGCGCATCCCCCTGGCCGGCTCGGTGTACAAGACCCTCAAGCAGCTGCTGGAAACCTTCCTGCAGGGCAATTCGAGCCGGTTCCGTCGGGTGGTGCTGGTGGAGTACCCCCGTGAGGGGCTCTATGCCCTCGGGTTTGTGACCGGTGTGCTGGGAACGGCTCTGCAGGCGGGCTTCAGCGAACCGATGTTGAGTGTGTTCATTCCCACGGCTCCCAATCCCACCACCGGCTGGTACACCGTCGTGCCCGAGCGGGCCGTGAAGGATCTCGACCTCTCGGTGGAGGATGCCTTCCGCACGATCATCTCGGCGGGAATCGTCAGTCCCGACGAGCGCGAAACCCCGTCCAACCGCAGCTTCTCCAGCCTGCTGGCACAGCTGCGTGCCCCCCAGATGTCCTGAATGCAGAGCCGAAGCCTCTCCCGTGAACTGGCCCTGTTGATGCTCGGCCAGACCAGTGACCGTGCCGATGGGTCCAACCAGGCGGCGCCTGGTCTCTCCCTGGAAACGTTGCTGCAGCAGGCCCAGGCGAGCCTCAGCCAGCACGTGCGCGAGGCCCTCGATCGCTCCGCCGCCGACCTGCAGACCGCCCAGCAGGAGCTGCTGGACAGCGAGCTTCAGGATCAGGGCACAGATCGCCTTCCCCGGGTGCGTGAACACCTTCAGGCTGGCCTCACTGCCGCTGAGCAGGCCCTCAACCGGCTGTCCGCCAGCCTGGAGCTTCCTCGCCTGCTGCTGCTTGCCGACCAGGAGGAGGTGCGCCGTGGGGCGATTGAGCGTGCCAGTGCCGTGCTCAGCCAGCGGCCGGCGATCGATCAGCGCCTCGATGGGGTGATGGAGGGCTGGAGGCTGGGACGCCTGCCGCGTATCGATCGCGACATCCTGCGGCTTGCGGCGGTGGACCTCAGCCATTTCGCCACGCCCGCAGCTGTGGCCTGCAATGAAGCGGTGGAACTGGCCAACCGCTACAGCGATGAGCAGGGACGCCGCATGATCAACGGCGTTTTGCGGCGCCTCACCACCGCCGAGGGGTCCCGGGCCTGATGGTGTTCGACTGGTTCAAACGCAATCTCCAGCCGGAGCCGACAGCCCCGGAAGCAGTGGCTGAGGCGGTGACTGAGGTGGTGGCCGAGGACCGTGCCGAGGGTGCCCCGCCCGCAGATGAGGCACCCTCCCCCGTTCCACCCTCCCCCGTTCCATCCGCACCGGACAACGGCCCTGAGCAGGTGCAGGAGGAGGATGCCCTGGCCTGGGCCCGCCAGGCCTACGCCAGGCTCAAAGCCGAACAGCAGGCACTGAAGTCCGGAGTCCAGAGCCCAGCCATTGAGCCGGAGCCTGAGCTGCACCCAAAGCCGGAACCTTCGGATCAGGCCCAGGTTCTGGCCTCGGCCAGTCCTGCTGCTGCGGCTCCCTCGCTGCTGGAGCAGGCTGCGGCCACCCGGGCTGAGCGCCAGCAGGCCCTCACCGCGCCCGCCGAGCTCACGCAACCGGAGGGCGGACCGGAGCCGTCGCCGTCGTCCACCCCTGCTGCCGCTGCCGACGAACCCCAGCTGGGCGCCTTCGACGACAGCTTCACCTGGTCGGCTGAGGTGCTGGCGGCCCAGGGTCGCCGTCCCGACCAGATCTCCCTGGAGGAGATCGACTGGCTGGGTCGCCTGCGCCAGGGTCTGGAGAAGACCCGCCGCGGTTTCGTCACCCAGCTGCTCGACAACCTCGGCGATGATCCGCTCACGCCGGAGGTGCTCGACGACCTCGAAACCACCCTGCTGCGTGCGGATGTGGGGGTGTCGGCCACCGATCAGGTGCTGGAGGCCCTGCGTCAGCGCCTCAACAAGGAGGTGGTGGATCCCACCGAGGGCATCCGCTTCCTCAAGGAGCAGCTGCGCGGCATTCTCGACACGCCGATCGATGCCAGCGGCGTGTCCCTGCTGGCTCCCCAGAAAGGCCGCCTCAACGTGTGGCTGCTGGTGGGTGTGAATGGGGTGGGCAAGACCACCACCCTCGGCAAACTGGCCAATCTGGCGGTGCGCAGCGGTTACAGCTGCGTGATCGCCGCCGCCGACACCTTCCGTGCCGCTGCCGTGCAGCAGGTGCAGGTGTGGGGGGAGCGCAGCGGTGTGCCGGTGATCGCCAACCCCAGCGCCAACGCCGATCCGGCAGCGGTTGTCTATGACGCCATCGGTGCCGCCCAGGCCAATGCCACCGAGCTGCTGTTGGTGGACACGGCCGGTCGCCTGCAGACCAAGCACAACCTGATGGAGGAGTTGGCCAAGGTGCGGCGGATCGTCGACAAACTGGCGCCCGATGCGGCGGTGGAATCCCTGTTGGTGCTTGATGCCAGCCAGGGGCAGAACGGCCTGCGCCAGGCTATGGCCTTTGCCAGTGCTGCTGGTCTCACCGGCGTGGTGGTGACCAAACTCGACGGCAGCGCCCGCGGTGGCGTGGCCCTGGCGGTGGCATCGGAGGCCGGGCTGCCGATCCGCTTCATCGGTGCTGGCGAGGGCATCCGCGATCTGCGGCCCTTCAACAGCTTCGAATTCGTGGAAGCGCTGCTGGCCAGCTGACATCCCTCCGGCAGCCTTCAGTGCACTGGCTATCTTGCGGGCTCCCTGCGGCAGCTCCTTGAGCCAGACGCCGCCTGCCGCGCCCCAAACGCCCCTTTCGGCCGGCGCCTCGATGCGTCAGCTGCTCGACAGCCTCAGCCGTGAGCAGCGCCGCAATCAGGAACTGCTGGCCTCGCTCGGCTTCGTGCTGCGCAGCTTCACCAACCTCAGCCGCCTGCTGGAGCTGGTGCCGATGGTGGCCGCCCGCCTGGTGGCCGCCGAATCGGCGCTGCTGGTGGTGTTCCGGCCGGATGGCCGGCTCTGGCGCGAACAGCTGCAGGCCACGCCGCGGGATCACTGCGCCGAAGTGCTGCGCCAGCTGGCCGCCTTGCCGGATAGCGCCCTGGTGAGTCCGGGGCTGGCCGGTAGCGAGGCTGAGCTGGCCCGCACCTCCCTGCTGGATCAGCAGGTGCGCAATGTGCTGGGGCCTCGCGAGCTGTTTGCCACCTCCGTGGTGGCCCGCGGCCAGGTGCGTGGTCGCCTGTATGTGTGCAATGGCAGCTCCCCCCTCTGCTGGAGTGAGGTGCACCGGCGCCATGTCCAGCTGGTGGCCGACCTGGTGGGCGTCGGTCTGGAAACAGCCAGCCTCCAGGAGGATCGGCGCCGCCACGAGCGGGTCGACCGCCAGCTGAGCATCGGTGCCGAGATCCAGGCCCAGCTGGTGCCTGACCACTGTCCGGTGATCGAAGGGGTCGACCTGGCCGCCCGCTGCCGTCCGGCCTTTCAGGTGGGCGGGGACTACTACGACTTCATCCCCACCCGGCCCCGTGCGCTGGGGCGCAGGCGGGAGCGCGGCCGCTGGGCCCTGGTGGTGGGGGATGTGATGGGCAAGGGGGTGCCGGCCGGCCTGTTGATGACCCTGCTGCGCGGCATGCTGCGGGCCGAGGCCCTCAGTGGCCATTCCCCCGACCGGATCCTGCACGACCTTAACCAGCTGGCCCAGGAGGACCTGGCCCACTCCCACCGGTTCGTGACCCTGTTCTATTCCGACTTCGATCCGCTCAGCCGCCGGCTGCGTTACGCCAATGCTGCCCACAATCCTCCCCTGCTCTGGCGGCGCCAGCGCAACCGGGTGGAGCGGCTGGATGCCCCCGGTCTGCTGATCGGCCTGCAGAGCGAGGCGGAGTATCGGATGGAGTCGGTGCTGCTGGAGCCCGGTGATGTGGTGCTGTACTACACCGACGGTGTGACCGAGGCCAGTGGCTTCGGCGGTGACCGCTACGACGAGGCCCGCCTGGTGGCGGCGCTGCAGGAGGCCAGTCGCGCTGGTCTTGATGCCCAGGGCATTCTGGATCAGTTGTTTGCGCGTCTCGACCGCTTCGTGGGTGCCGATCGCCAGCTGGAGGACGATGCCTCGATGGTTGTGTTCAAGCTGCGGGAGGACGTGATGCTGCCGCCCCTGCCCCCGGGGCTGGCGGCCGGACCCTCTCCCGGCAGCTGAGTGGCAAGCTGAATCCCAGCTCGCCAGTGCACGCCAGCCATGGCCGTCGATTCCACAGCCTCCACCTGGAGCCAGCGTTTCGAGCAGGGCCTGCACCCGGCGATCGAGCGTTTCAACGCCTCGATCGGTTTCGATATCGCTCTGCTTCAGGAGGACCTGGACGGTTCGGTGGCCCATGCGCGCATGCTCGGCCGCACCGGCGTGATCAGCGAGCCGGAGGCCGGCCGCTTGATCGAGGGGCTGGAGCAGGTGCGCAGCGAGGCGGCCGATGGCCGTTTCAACCCCGGTCTGGAGGCCGAGGATGTGCACTTCGCCGTGGAGCGGCGGCTGATCGAGCTGCTCGGGCCCCTCGGCAAGAAACTGCACACCGGCCGCTCCCGCAACGATCAGGTGGGAACGGATATCCGCCTCTGGCTGCGGCGCCAGATCGATGCCATCGACGGCGATCTGCAGCGTTTCCAGCGGGCGCTGCTGGATCAGGCCGAGCGGCACGTCGACACCCTGATCCCCGGCTACACCCACCTGCAGCGGGCCCAGCCCCTCTGTCTGGCCCACCACCTGCTCGCCTATATCGAGATGGCCGAGCGTGATCGCCAACGCCTGGCCGATGTGCGCAAGCGGGTGAACATCTGCCCCCTGGGGGCGGCGGCCCTGGCTGGTACGCCGGTGCCGATCGATCGGCGCGCCACCGCCCAGGAACTCGGCTTCGAGGCGATCTATGCCAACAGCCTCGACGCTGTGAGCGACCGCGATTTTGCGGTGGAGTTCATGGCGGCCGCCAGCCTGGTGCTGGCCCACCTCAGCCGCCTCAGTGAGGAGGTGATCCTGTGGGCGAGTGAGGAGTTCGGTTTTGTCGCCCTTACCGATCGCTGCGCCACCGGCAGCAGCCTGATGCCGCAGAAGAAGAACCCCGATGTGCCCGAGCTGGTGCGCGGCAAGAGCGGCCGGGTGTTTGGCCATCTGATGGGCCTGCTCACGATGATCAAGGGGTTGCCGCTCGCCTACAACAAAGACTTCCAGGAGGACAAGGAGGCCCTGTTCGACGGGGTGCGCACCCTGCGGGACTGCCTGGAGGCGATGGCGATCCTGTTTGAGGAGGGGCTGGAGTTCAAGCCTGAACGGCTGGAGGCGGCCGTGGCTTCCGACTTCGCCAACGCCACCGATGTGGCCGACTACCTGGTGGCCAGGGGGGTGCCCTTCCGCGAGGCCTATCAGTTGGTGGGTGGTCTGGTGAAGAGCTGTCTGGCCGAGGGGGTGCTGCTGCGCGAGCTGCCGCTGGAGCGCTGGCAGCAGTTGCATCCCGCCTTTGAGGCCGACATCTTTGCGGCGATCGAACCCCGCCAGGTGGTGGCCGCCCGCCGCAGTGAGGGGGGCACGGGTTTCGCTGGCGTGCGTGCCCAGCTGCAGCTGCAGCGCAGCTGCCTCAGCGGTGGCTGAAAGCGGACTTAGGCTGGTGCGGTTCCAGGGCCTGTGCCTGATCCGCCCGCATCCGCTTCGTGAGCATCTTTGTTGGCAATCTGCCCTTCCGCGCTGAGCAGGAAGATGTGTCTGAGCTGTTTTCGCCTTTCGGCGACGTCGTGAACTGCGCTCTCCCCCTGGAGCGCGATACGGGTCGCAAGCGCGGTTTCGCCTTCGTGGAGATGGCCGATTCCGAGGCCGAAGATCGGGCGATTGAGGCGCTTCAGGGCGCTGAGTTGATGGGTCGTCCCCTGCGCATCAACAAGGCCGAGCCTCGCGGCAGTGCCCCCCGTCGCGGTGGCGGCGGTGGTGGTTACGGGGGGGGAGGGGGCTACGGCGGTGGTGGAGGCTATGGCGGTGGCGGTGGTGGCCGTGAGCGGGCACCAGGCTCCCGTGGCTGGGAGGACCGCAGCTATGGCGGACCTGCCGCGGCCGGTGATTCAGCCTTTGAGGCGGGCCGTACCCGCCGCCGCCGCAGCGGTAGCGGTGGCTCCGATCTCTACGGCGGGGCTGAGGGCTGACCCTGCTCCAGCAGGATCGCCGCCGCTTCCAGCACCTGGACACCCGCCTGGCGATCACCCGCGGCCAGGGTGAGCTGTTGGCGCCAGTAGCGGGCTCCAGGCATCCCCGCCACCAGCTTCACCAGGTGGCGGGCGATGGGCCAGAGCCTGTCCCCACGCCCCAGCCAGCGATCTGCGTAGGGCAGCAGGCCCCGCACCACCTGGGCCGCCAGCGCGCGCTGGTCTGGATCGGGGTTGGCTGACCGGTCGCCATGGATCGCCTGGTCCACGTTCCCCCAGCGCAGGGGATGGTCGTACACCGCCCGTCCCACCATCACCCCATCCAGCCGCTCCAACTGGCTGAGACAGTCGTTGAGGGTCTGCAGGCCACCGTTCAGCTCGATGGTGAGCTGGGGGCGCTCGGCTTTCAGCCGGTGCACCAGGTCGTAGCGAAGAGGTGGGATCGTGCGGTTCTGCTTGGGGTCGAGCCCCTCCAGCCAGGCCTTGCGGGCATGCACGGCAAAGCGCTGGCAGCCCGCGTCGGCCAGCGTGTCCACGAAGGCCAGCAGCTCGGGGTAGGAGTCGCGATCGTCGATGCCGATGCGGTGCTTCACCGTCACGGGCAGGGGGCTGGCGGCGGCCATGGCTGCCACGCAGCGGCCCACCCGGTGCGGCTCGGCCATCAGGCAGGCCCCGAAGCGCCCCTTCTGCACTTTCTCGCTGGGGCAGCCCACGTTGAGGTTGATCTCGTCGTAGCCCCAGTCGGCCGCCAGCCGGGCGGCATCGGCCAGCAAGGCCGGGTCGTCGCCACCCACCTGCAGGGCCAGGGGCCGCTCGCAGGGGTCAAAGCCGATCAGCCGCTCCAGCCGGCCGCCCGGTAGGTCCGCCCCGGGTTGCCGGCGGGCGTGGTGCAAGGCCTGGGCCACCACCATCTCGGTGTAGAGCAGGCTGTGGCGGGTGATCTGGCGCATCAGCACCCGGAAGTGCCGATCGGTGTAATCCAGCATCGGCGCCACACTGAAGCGATAGCTGGCCTGTCTGTGCCGGCTTCCTTCGTTGTCCAGCAGGTCCTCCATGGCCCCATCCTGCCCAGCTGTCCTGCCCGAGCGCCTGCCGGTGGTGGTGGCCGGTGGTGGCCCGGCGGGCTTCATGGCGGCGATCAGCGCTGCTGAGTCGGGAGTGAAGGGGGTGCATCTGCTGGAGGCCACTCCCGAACTGCTTCACAAGGTGCGCATCAGCGGTGGTGGTCGCTGCAATGTGACCCATGCCTGCTGGGATCCGCGCGAGCTGGTGCGGCACTACCCCCGGGGCAGCCGGGCCCTGCGCGGTCCCTTTTCCCGCTTTGCGGCGGGGGACGCGCTGGCCTGGTTCGCCGACCATGGCCTGGAGTTGGTGGAGGAGGCCGATGGCCGCCTGTTCCCCCGCGCCAACCGCTCCAGCGCCGTGATCGACTGCCTGCGCAAGGCGGCCGCCGCCGCTGGCGTGCAGGTGCACACCGGTGTCGCCTTGCAGGCGGCAGGCCCGGCGACGGGGGGTGGGTTCCTGTTGCAGGTGCGCGTTCAGGCCGGCAGTGGCCAAGCCGCTGCGATCCGTGCCGAGCGCCTGGTGCTGGCAACGGGCAGCCATCCCAGCGGCCGCCGCCTCGCCGCCGGTTTCGGCCACGCGCTGATGCCACCGGCGCCATCGCTGTTCACCCTGGCCCTGGCCGGTGATCCGCTGCTGGCCCTGGCCGGGGTGAGCATGGAGGCGGTGGGCCTCAGCCTGGAGCTGCCGGATGGCAGCTGCCTGCGCCAGGAGGGTGCGGTGCTGATCACCCATTGGGGTCTGAGCGGCCCCGCCACCCTGCGGCTCACGGCCTTCGCCGCCCGCGACCTGCAGGCCAGCCGCTACCAGGGCAGCCTCAGGATCGACTGGAGTGGCGGCCGCAGTGCTTCACACCTGGAGCAGTGCTTTCAGCAGGCCCGCAGTGAGCAGGCCCGCCGGCTGCTGGCCAACTGGCGACCCTGGCCCGAGCTCAGCCGCCGGCTCTGGCAGCACCTGCTGGAGCGCGCCGGAGTGGAATCAAGCCGGCGTTGGGCTGATCTCACCAAGGGCCAGCAGCAGCGCCTGCTCGCCGATCTGCGCGGTTCCCGGCACCGGGTGAGCGGCCGCGGCCCCTTTGGCGAAGAGTTCGTCACGGCCGGTGGTGTGGCCCTGGGCGAGGTGGACCTGGCCCGCATGCAGAGCCGCTGCCAGCCAGGTCTGTACCTGGTGGGAGAACTGCTCGATGTGGATGGCGTCACCGGTGGCTTCAACTTCCAGCATTGCTGGAGCTCCGGCTGGCTGGCCGGTCAGGCACTCGGCACCGATTGGGCCGGCGATTGGGCCGGCAGCGGTGGGGTTGCCAGCAATCGCTGAGCCCGCCAGGACTTCTCAGACCAGATCAACCATCATGGCCATCAAGCCATCATTGATGATCGAGGATTGGTTGTCCAGTTGTTGGCGTATGGATGGATGCCAACGCTATCGGATCTGCTCAAAGACGGAGAACATTGGCAGATACATAGCAATCAGAATGGAAGCAACAATGCCGCCCACTAGCACGATCATCGCAGGTTCCAGCATGGATGTCAGTGCTTTGACGGATGTTTCAACCTCGTCTTCGTAGAAGTCAGCCACTTTTGAAAGCATTGCATCCATCTCGCCGGTTTCTTCGCCGATTGAGAGCATGCTGATCGCCAGTTCGGGAAACACATTCAGTCTTCCCAGGGCCAAGCTCAAGGGAATTCCTTGCAGCACCTCCTCGCGACTCTGACTGATCGCGGAGGCCATCACCGCATTGCCCGTGATTTCTTTCACGATTTCCAGCGATAACAAGATCGGCACACCGGCCCTGGTGAGTGAACTGAAAGTGCGGCAGAACTGAGCCGTTGTGGTTTTCTGGATCAGATCACCAAACAGGGGCACTTTCAATGTGAGGCCATCCACCTTCAGCTTCCCTGTTGGCGTTTTGTAAAAACGAAGAAAAAGATAGCCTGCGGTGGCCAATGCGGCCACCAAAAGGAGAGCAAAAGGTGAGCGAAGCAGCGAACTGAGGTCCACCATCATCTGGGTGAACCAGGGAAGTTCGGCGCCCAGGTCGTCAAAGATTCCAGCAAACGTGGGAATGATGAAGATTGTCATGCCCAGAAATACAGCAATGGCAATCGCAAAAACAGCCACGGGATAACCTAGGGCTCCCTTGATCTGGTTCTGCAGCTTGGCGTTATCTTCCAGAAGCTTGGCCAGACGGCTGAGGGATTCATCCAGCACGCCGCCGGTTTCGCCTGCTTCCACCATGGCAATGGTGAGTCGGTCAAACACCTGGGGCCAGCGTCGCAGGGCAGTGCCAAGGCCCACGCCCTGGTTCACTTCCAGGCTCACAGCTTCCAGGGCTCGCTTGAACAGCGGCAGCTTCTGTTGACTTGCCATCAGGTCGATGCTGCGCACGATCGGAACGCCGGCATTCACGAGGGCAGCCATCTTGCTGGCGAAGACCGCTTTCTGTTTGACACCCGGCTTGGCCTCCAGGAGGCTGCGAAGCAGACTTGAGCTGTTCCCTCCTGCTGCTTGCTGCCCATCCTTTCCGCCCGTACTGATTCGCGATGCTTTGGCTTTGACCTCCATCACGCGGATGCCGCGTTGGCGCAGCTTGCGCTTGGCCTCGGTGGCATTAGCCGCATCCACATTCACGCAGGCGGCTTTCCCGCGGCTGTTGGTGTAGCTGGCAATGAATGTCGGCATACTCGCTGTGGTTTCTTTACTTCATCGACCCACTTTCATCGGCTAACTCAACTGGCTCACAAGCCGTTTCAGCTCCTCTGCTTTTCCGGTTTTGGACAGGGCCTCCTCCAGCGTGATCTGTTTGGTCATCACCAGTTCAGCCAGGGCTTTTTCCAGGGTCTGCATCGCCATCTGCCCTCCGGTCTGGATCTGGGAGTAGAGCTGGGCTGTTTTGCCCTCGCGGATCAGGTTGCCGATGGCTGGGGTGTTCACCATGATTTCCTGGGCCATCACCCGCCCGAACTGACCGGGGGCCGGATTGTGGCGTTTGCAGAGGGTCTGGGCCAGCACGGCCACCAGGCTCGTGCTGAGTTGCACCCGGATCTGGGTCTGCTGGCTGGCGGGAAACACATCCACCATCCGGTCCACGGTCTGGGCAGCGGAACTGGTGTGCAGGGTGCCGAACACCAGGTGGCCCGTTTCAGCCGCGGTGATCGCCAGCTGGATGGTTTCCAGATCACGCATCTCGCCCACCAGGATCACATCCGGATCCTCCCGAAGGGCTGCCCGCAAGGCATTGGCAAAACTGCGGGTGTCATCGTTGAGCTGGCGCTGGTGCACCACACTCTTAACGGATCGGTAGGTGAACTCGATCGGATCTTCGATCGTGAGGATATGTTCGGCCCGATTTTTATTGATGTGGTCGAGAATGGCTGCCAGGGTGGTGGTCTTGCCGGATCCGGTTGGCCCAGTCACCAGAACGAGCCCCTTGGGATAGCGGCTCACCTCCTCCACAATCGGCGGCAGGCCAAGGGTTTCCATATCAGGAATCGAATTGCCCAGCGCCCGTAGACAAGCGGCGTAGGTGCCCCGCTGCCTGTACACATTCACCCGGAAGCGAGCCACGCCCTTGAGGCCATAGGAGCAGTCCAGCTCCCAGGTCTGTTCCAGCTGTTTGCGCTGGTCGTTGTTCAGTATCGAGAAGATCAGCTTGTTGCAGGTCTCCTCATTGAGCCGTTCCTCGTTGATCGGCCGCAACTGGCCATTGAACCGGCCATAGGGCGGCAGACCCGCGCTGAGATGCAGGTCGCTGCCGCCATCGGCAACGAGCTGACTCATCAGGTCCTCGATCATCACGGCCATGGGTCTACGCAGAGAAGAGGATGGTCAGGAGGTCCTGGCGCTGCTCAGCGGCTGGTGAGGCAGTAGGGGCATTCCAGCCAGTCCTCGTGCAGGCCGGCACCGCAGTTTTCACAGGTGAGCGTGTTCAGGGAACGGGAGCGGCGTTCGCTCTCCAGGCTGGAATCGGTGAGTAGCATCCGCTCCACCTCGGCCAGGGTGGTGTGGCCCTCCCGAACCAGCTGCAGGCCATAGCCCAGCAGGGTCTTCATGCCGTTTTCCAGGGCCATGCGGCGGAGTGCATCGGTGGTCTGGCGCTTGGCTACGGCAGCTGCGATCGGGTCGGTCATGCGCAGGATTTCGTACACCCCCACCCGGCCCTTGTAGCCCGTTCCATTGCAGGCGGGGCAACAGTCCTCCACGGCATTGCCGGTGATATTGGCGCGGTAAAAGGTCACCTCCGATTCCTGGCTCACCACCAGACCGAAGCGGCTGAGCTCCTCCTGGCTGGGGCGATAGCTGATCCGGCAGTTCACGCACACCCGCCGCAGCAGCCGCTGCGAAACGATGCCCAGCAGTGAAGCGCTCACCATGAAGGGCTCGACCCCCATCTCATCGAGCCGGGCAATGGCGCTGGCTGCATCGTTGCAGTGCAGGGTGGTCATCACCAGGTGGCCGGTCAGCGCCGCCTCGATGGCCGTTTTCGCGGTTTCCAGGTCGCGGGTCTCCCCCACCAGCAACACGTCCGGGTCCTGACGCATGAACGCCCGCAGGGCCATGGCGAAATCCAGCCCCTTGTCGCGGTTCACCTGGGTCTGGGTGATGCCGTTGAGGGTGTACTCGATCGGATCCTCCACCGTGGAGATGTTGATGCCAGGGTCGTTGCGCTCCGCCAGCAGGGCGTAGAGCGTGGTGGACTTGCCTGATCCGGTGGGTCCGGTGACCAGCACCATGCCATAGGGCTTTGATCCCAGTTCGCGCAGGGTCTGGCGGGCGTGCTGGTCGGTGATCAGGGTGTCCAGGCCCAGTTGGGTGGCGCCACTGTCGAGCAGGCGCATCACCACCTTCTCGCCGCTCCGGCTGGGCAGGGTGCTCACCCGGAAGTCCATCTTCCGGCCCCGGAACATCCGCCGGATCCGTCCGTCCTGGGGCAGGCGGCGTTCAGCGATGTCCAGGTCGGCCATGATCTTCAACCTGGAGGTCACAGCTGGGGTGAGCCCCCTGGGCAGGTCCTCGAAGTGCTTCTGCAGCACTCCGTCGATCCGAAAGCGGATTTCCAGGGCCTGTTCCTGGGGTTCGATGTGAATGTCACTGGCCCCGCTGGTGAGCGCCTCGATCAGGATGCGGTCCACCAGGCTCACGATGGGTGAGGCGTTGGCACTGGAGCTGGCTTCCGCCGCGCTCACCTCCAGGTCTTCCAGGTCGCTCACTTCCTGGAGCTCGCTGCCGGTGTTGGGCAGGCTCAGGTCCTTGGTGAGCGAGCGCTGCTGGCTGGCCCTGGCAGCCGCTCTCGTCTGTGCTGGGTCGCCGGCTTTGGCCCGGGCTGGTGCCGGGGTGGTTTGCGGCGTAGCGCCGGTTTCCGTGGCTGGAGCTGGCTCCGGCTGGGCTGTGGCGGCAGCATGCTCCAGGGCCCGCTCGATCTCTTGGGCCAGGGCCAAGTGGAAGCGGGGGCGCAGATCATGGCCCTGCAACTCCTGGGTGAGCCGTTGTTTCTGCTCGTCGTTCCACTGGTGGGGAATGGCAAGGTCGAGTTCGCCTGCCCTGGGTGAGGCGGTGGGACAGGCGCCGAGCTGGCGCCAGCGCTGCAGGGGCAATCCCAGGTCCTGGAACAGGTCCGGTCTCAGCTGGCCCGGGCCCAGCACCGGCTGGCCCAGGAGCAGCTCCAGTTCCAGACGCTCCTGCTCTGCACTGCTGGGTAGGGGAACCGGTCTGGAGGGGGTGCGGGTCATGGGCTGGGGCGCGAGCTCGGGAGGTGCGGGCTTCCGCCGCTTGTGGGAGGTGGGCGTGGAGATCCAACATGTCTAAAGCCAAAGCCTCGAACTGTCAGCCATGAGTGGAGATCCTGCGGTGGGCCCGGAAGCCGGTATCGGCGTGGATCTGCAGGCAGCGCCATCGGCCCCCGAGCCTGCCGACCATCAGCCCGCGGGCGATGAGGAGGAGCTTGTCCAGGCCGAGGGCGAGGTGCCTGCCTCTGATCAGGTGCCCGAGGCTGAGGTGAGCCCCCAGAGCGCCGACCAGCTGGCAGCGCAGCTCGCCTCCCTGCGGGCCGAGCACGACAACCTCAATGGCCAGTACATGCGTCTGGCGGCCGACTTCGACAACTTCCGCAAGCGCCAGAGCCGGGACAACGACGATCTGCGCCTGCAGATCACCTGCGGCACCCTCAGCGAGATCCTGCCGGTTCTCGACAACTTCGAGCGGGCGCGCCAGCAGCTCAATCCTCAGCATGAGGAAGCTCAGAACCTCCATCGCAGCTATCAGGGTCTCTACAAGCAGCTGGTGGATGTGTTCAAACAGCTGGGGGTCGCCCCGATGCGCGTCGAGGGCGAACCCTTCGATCCCAGCCTGCACGAGGCGGTGCTGCGCGAGGAAAGCCATGAGCACCCGGAGGATGTGATCGTGGCTGAGTTGCAGCGTGGCTATCACCTCAATGGCCGCGTGCTGCGCCATGCCCTGGTGAAGGTGTCGATGGGCCCCGGCCCCGGCGAGGGCAACAGCGCCTCCGCAGCCGCAGAGGGCGGCGAGTCTGAACCGTCCACTCCGGCAGCGCCAGAGGCCTGATCCATGGCCGATTACTACGATCTTCTCGGTGTCAGCCGGGATGTCGACGCCGACAGCCTCAAGCGGGCCTATCGCCGTCTGGCCCGTCAGTACCACCCGGATATCAACAAGGATCCCGGCGCCGAGGAGCGGTTCAAGGAGATCGGCCGGGCCTACGAAGTGCTGAGTGACCCCCAGACCCGGGCGCGCTACGACCAGTTCGGAGAAGCGGGCCTCGGCGGTGGCGGCGGCATGCCCGACATGGGCGACATGGGGGGATTCGCCGATCTGTTCGAAACCTTCTTCTCCGGCTTCGGTGGTGGCGGTGGTCCGGCTGGCCCTCGTCGGCGCGGTCCTCGCCAGGGTGACGATCTGCGCCTGGATCTGACCATCAGTTTCCAGGAGGCGGTGTTCGGCGTGGAGAAGGAGGTGCAGATCCGCCATCTGGAAACCTGCTCCACCTGCCAGGGTTCCGGTGCCAAGGCTGGCAGCGGCCCCACCAGCTGTGGCACCTGTGGTGGCGCCGGCCAGGTGCGCAGGGCCACGCGAACCCCCTTCGGCAGTTTCACCCAGCTGGCGGTGTGTCCGGCCTGTGAAGGCTCGGGTCAGGTGATCGCCGATCCCTGCAGCGCCTGTGGCGGTCAGGGTCTGCAGCAGGTGCGCAAGAAGCTGCGCATCAACATCCCCGCCGGGGTGGATACCGGCACCCGCCTGCGGGTGGCCAATGAGGGCAACGCCGGCATGCGCGGTGGTCCCACCGGTGATCTCTATGTGTTTCTGGCGGTCCAGCCCCATGCCCAGTTGCGTCGGGATGGCATCAACATCAACTCCGAGGTGTCGCTGAACTACCTCCAGGCGATCCTGGGCGACACCATCGAGGTGGAGACGGTCGATGGCCACGAGCCACTGGAGATTCCCGCTGGCACCCAGCCCGGGGCCGTCCTCACCCTTCAGGGCAAGGGCGTGCCCCGGCTCGGCAATCCGGTGGCCCGGGGCAACCATCTGTTCACCGTCAAGGTGCAGCTGCCCACCCGGCTCAGCGACCAGGAGCGTCAACTGCTGGAGCAGCTTGCCGGCCATCACAGCAGCAAGGGGCAAAAGCATCCGCACAAGAGCGGCCTGTTCGGCGGCCTGTTCGGCCATCGCGATTGAACGCCAACTGCAGCCGTGGCAGCTCCCTCCCAGCCCCCGATCACCAGCCAGCTCGACCTCTGCGGCACCCCCTGCCCGCTGAACTTCATCCGGGCCCGGCTCACCCTCGAGGGCCTGGCTGTCGGCCAGTGGCTGCAGCTGGATCTGGATCCGGGTGAACCGGAGCAAGCGGTGCGCGCGGGCCTGGAACAGGCTGGCCATCAGGTGCAGAGCAGTCCCCATCCCCAGGCGCCGGCGGCCGTGCGGCTGCTCGTGCGACGCCATGCCGGCTGACCCCCACCACCGCTGCGGACTGGTGGTGGCCCTCCAGGCCAACTATTGCTGGGTGGAACTCACTCCAGCCGCCGCTGCAGAGGCGGGACAGTCCCAGCGGCTGCTCTGCACCCGCCGCACCCGCTTGGCCAAGAGCGGCCAGACCATCTGCGTGGGGGACCGGGTGCGCCTGGAGGGCATCGACTGGCCTTCGGGGCGGGCCGCCATCGCTGCTGTGGCTTCCCGCAGCAGCCTGGTGCGCCGCCCTGCCGTGGCCAATGTGTCGCGGGTGGTGGTGGTGGTGGCGTTGGCCGAGCCGGCTCTGGATCCCATCCAGCTCACCCGCTTTCTGATCACGGCCGAGTCCAGCGGCCAGCCCGTGCTGCTGGTGTTCTCCAAGGCCGATCTGCTGCCGGAGGCTGACGTGCGCCAGTGGTGTGAGCGGGCCGCTGCCTGGGGCTATCGGGCCCTGCCCGTGTCCTGCCGCAGCGGTGGTGGGCTGGAGACCTTGCGCGAGCGGCTTAGCCAGCCGGGTCTGGCCGTGGTGTGCGGCCCGTCCGGCGTTGGCAAGAGTAGCTTGCTCAACGCTCTGCACCCTGAGCTGGAGCTGCAGGTGGGGGCGGTGTCAGGTCGTCTGCAGCGGGGGCGCCACACCACCCGCCATGTGGAGCTGTTTGCCCTGGCACCTGGGGCCCTGGTGGCCGATACCCCAGGCTTCAATCGCCCCGAACTGCCGGCGGACCCTGCCCGGCTGGCCGGGTTGTTCCCCGAGGTGCGCCAGCGGCTCGCCCATGCGTCCTGTCAGTTCCGCGATTGCCTCCATCAGGGGGAGCCCGGCTGTGCCGTTGGCAGTGACTGGGAGCGCCATCCCTGGTACGGGCTCTGCCTGCACGATCTCCAGGAGCAGCAGCACCGGTTCCAGCGGCAGGGTCAGCAGCGTGGTGGCGACCACCAGCGGCTACGTCAGCGGGGCGACCGCTTGGAACCCCGCCTCTCCCCCCAGCTGCGTCAGCCTTCGAGGCGACGTCAGCGCCAGGGGCTGGACACGGAGACGGAGCAAGCCGGCGAGGCTGGTGGCCCCGGCTTCAGCCCCCCAGACCCGGCAGGTTGAGGTTGAGACCGCCGGTGAGCTCCTCCATCCGGCCTTTCATCGTGCCGGTTGAGGCTTCGTAGGCCGCCTGCAGCGCCTCGAGCACGGCGGTTTCACAGGCCGCGGCCCCCTCGCCCACCAGCTCGGGGTCGAGACGCACCCGCAGGGGTTGCTGGTTGCCGGACAGCCACACGCTGGCGCGGCCGTCGCCGCTGCGGCCTTCCAGTTCCATGCTGTCCAGTTCCTCCTGCAGCTTCTGGGCGTTCTGCTGGAGTTCCTGGGCCTTCTTGAAGGCTTCCGTGAGCTGACCGAAGTTGGGAAGTCCGAAGCCAGCCATGCCTGAGGAGACGTGTGCCCGCAGGCTAAGCGCTTGCCGGCGAACCACCGAACCCCAGACGCTTCACCTCCGGATGGAGGGCGATACCCCGTTGCTCGGCAACCTGGTGCTGCACGGCCCTGATCAGGGCGTCGATGTCGCTGGCCGTGGCATCACCGCTGTTCACAATGAAGTTGGCGTGCATCGGCGACACCTCGGCTCCGCCGATGCGCAGGCCCTTGAGGCCCAGCTCTTCGATCAGTCGGCCGGCCTTGTCCGGTTCGGGGTTGCGGAACACGCTGCCGCAGCTCGGTTGCTGGTAAGGCTGGGTGCTGGTTCGGCTGTGCAGGTTGGCACTGGTACGGGCGCTGACTGTGCTGGGGTCGTGGCCTGGTTCCAGCCGGAAACGCACGGACAGCACCAGCAGGGGTTCCTGTTGCAGACGGCTGTGGCGGTAGGCGAAATCCAGATCGCCGGCCATCAGCTCAAACGGTTCGTCGGGGCGGGCCGGATCAACCACCCGCACGGAGTGAAGCCATTCGGCGGTGCAGCCACCTTGGGCACCGGCATTCATCACGGCCGCCCCTCCGGCGGTGCCCGGGATGCCCACGGCCCACTCCAGCCCGGCCAGCCCCGCCCGGGCCGCCTTGCGGGCCAGGGTGGGGATCGGTTCGCCGGCCGCCGCATCCACCCAGCCCCCACTGGGATCGAGCTCGCTGCCCTGCAGGCGGCGCAGGCAGAGGCAGAGCCCGTCCAGGCCGCCGTCGGCGATCAGCAGGTTGGAGCCCGCGCCGATGAACCGCATCGCCAGGGCCTGGCTCCCGGCCCAGTGGAGCAGGGCCAGCAGCTCTTCAGCGTCGCCCGGTTCGGCGAACCATTCGGCTGGGCCACCCACCTTCCAGGTGGTGAAGTCCCGCAGGGCGACGGCCTGTCGCAGGCCGAAGGGCAGTTCAGCGGTCATGCCAGCTGCCTCAGGCCACCAGCTGCCGATCAGCATGGGGCTGGCAGGCCAGGCGATCCCAGAGGACATTCACATCACCGGCCCCCATGGCCAGCACCAGATCACCGGCAAGGCTGCTGCTGGCCACCTGCTCGGCCAGTTCATCCATGCTGGCGGCCACAAGCACCTGGAGATCGGGCGCCAGGGACTGGATTGCTTCCCCCAGGGCCTGGCTGCTGATCCCTTCGATCGGCTCCTCGCCGGCGGTGTAGAGCGGGGCGATCAGCACGGCATCGGCCTGGCTGAGGGCCTGGGCAAAGCCATCGAGAAACTGGGCGGTGCGGCTGTAGCGGTGGGGTTGGAACACAGCCATGATCCGCGATGGCAGGCTGGGCAGCGGACTGCGGCCGGTCTCCAGCATCAGCCGCGCCATGCCCAGGGTCGCGGCCACCTCGCTGGGGTGGTGGGCGTAGTCATCCACCACCAGACGGCCCTGCCAGTCGCCGCGGAAATCAAAGCGACGGCCGGGGGGCTTGAGGCTGGTCACCGCTTCCCGCAGCGCATCGAAGGGCACGCCTTCCAGCCGGCAGACCGCCAGGGCGGCGGCGGCGTTGCTGAGGTTGTGGCGTCCGGGCATGGGCAGCTCCAGGCTGCCCACCAGGGATCCCCCCTCGTAGAAATCCACGCTGCTGCCATCGCCCCGCTCCTCCCTGGCAATGGCGGCGAAGTCCACGCCCTGCGGAGCTTCCACCGACCACCAGTGCGAGGCTTCAAAGTGTTCGCGCAGGATCGGACAGTCCCGGTTGGCCAGCAGGCGGGAAGAGCCGTCGGCAAAGCGTCTGAGGGTGGCGATCAAGGCATCGAGATCGCTGTAATGGTCGGTGTGGTCGAGCTCAAGATTGGTGATCACACCCAGGCGGGGGCGGAACTTCACCAGCGATCCGTCACTCTCATCGGCCTCGGCCACCAGCAGTTCGCCTTCGCCGTGGTGACCATTGCTGCCAAAGGCCGGAACCACGCCGCCGATCACGGCGGTGGGATCCCGTCCCGTGGCTGCCAGCAGGGTGGCCACCAGGGTGCTCGTGGTGGTCTTGCCATGGCTGCCGGCCACGGCGATCGAGGCCTGGCTGTTGATCAGGGCCGCCAGCACATCGGAGCGATGGCACACGGGCAGACCGGCGCGACGGGCCTCCCGCAGTTCCGGATTGGTCGCCGGCACGGCGGAGCTGATCACCACCAGCGGCGTCTGCGACGTGCCGCTGCGGATGGCATCCACCGTGGCCGCATTCTGCTCGCGGAACACCCGCACCCCCAGCTGGCGCAGCTGGTCCACCACCTTGCCCCCGCGCGGGTCGGACCCGCTCACGGCGTAGCCCCGCTGGGCCAGGATCCCCGCCAGGGCTGACATGCCGATCCCCCCCACACCGATGAAGTGAAGCGGTTGCTGGTGATCAAGCGAGGGGATCAAGGTCGATTCCGGTCCAGGGGGGGGAGGGGTCAGCGCCGGGTGGGCGGATTGCTGACTGTGTGGAAATTAGACCCTATGGGACGTTTGGCTACACCAATCCGCAACGAACTGCAGAGCCCGTTGCCGGGGACACGCCCTGTTGCTCGGGTGCCCCACGGACAGCCGATTTGCCGGCAGGCGATTTCTGTATGATCGGCGCCCAAATCTCCTCTGCCGGCGGGCCCCACCCGCCCTGATGCCATGACGCTGAAGGTTGCCATCAATGGCTTTGGTCGCATTGGCCGCAACTTCATGCGCTGCTGGCTCAGCCGCGGGGACAACACCGGCATCGAGCTGGTGGGCATCAATGGCTCCGGTGACACCAACACCAACGCCCACCTGCTCAAATACGACTCGATGCTGGGCCCCCTGCGCAACGCGGAGGTGAGCACCACGTCGGACACGATCATCGTCAACGGCAAGACGATCAAGACCTTCTACGACCGCAATCCCGCCAACCTGCCCTGGAAGGAGTGGGGCGTGGATCTGGTGATCGAGTCCACCGGCGTGTTCAACGACGATGTGGGCGCCAGCAAGCACTTCGAGGCCGGCGCCAAGAAGGTGATCCTCACCGCCCCCGGCAAGGGCGCCAAGGTGGGCACCTTTGTGGTGGGCGTGAACGCCGACCAGTACCGCCACGAGGACTGGGACATCCTCAGCAACGCCAGCTGCACCACCAACTGCATGGCGCCGATCGTGAAAACGATCGACCAGGCCTTCGGCATCGTCAAAGGCACGATGACCACCACCCACAGCTACACCGGTGACCAGCGCATCCTTGATGCCGCTCACCGCGACCTGCGCCGCGCCCGTGCCGCCGCTGTGAACATCGTGCCCACCAGCACCGGCGCCGCCAAGGCCGTGGCTCTGGTGTATCCCGAGGTGAAGGGCAAACTGAGCGGCATCGCCCTGCGCGTGCCCACCCCCAACGTGTCGGTGTGCGACATGGTGTTTGAGACCGGCCGCGACACCAGCGCCGAGGAGGTGAATGCTGTGCTCAAGGCCGCTTCCGAGAACGGCATGAAGGGGATTATCAAGTACTGCGATCTCCCCCTGGTGTCGAGCGACCACGCCGGCACCGATGAGAGCACGATTGTGGATGCCGATCTCACCCTGGTGATGGGCGGCAACATGGTGAAGATCGTCTGCTGGTACGACAACGAGTGGGGCTACAGCCAGCGCGTTGTCGACCTGGCCGAGATCGTGGCCAAGAATTGGAAGTGATCACCGGCTGATTACCCCGCAGGGCCGGCTTGTTGCTGGCCTCCCGTGGGTTTCCAGGGCTGCTGCTGTTCAACCGAAGTGGCGATAGCCGCCGCCGAGCTCCGGGGCCGGCAGCTGATCAGGGCCTGCCGCGGGGCCGCCAAGCCAGGCCACGGCAGGATCGTCGTCGTGCTTCTCCGTGAGCTGGCCGATTCGCTGGCAGCCGGGGAGGCGGGCGATCAGGGCGTCGGCCCAGTCGTCCTCCAGAGCCAGCACTAGTTCGAAGTCTTCGCCGCCGCTGAGGCACCACGCAAGGGCTTGGGGCAGCCATGCCATGGCCGGATCCAGGGGAAGTCTGTCCCGATCGAGCAGGGCTCGGCAGCCGCTTTCCCTGGCGATGGCGGCGGCGGCGGCGGCGAGGCCATCGCTGCTGTCGGTGCCAGCCACCCGCCAGGGTCGCTGGGCTGGTCGACTGGCGTGCAGGTCCGCCACCACATCCAGGCGCGGCACGGGATGGCGGTGGCATTGCCGGGCCCGCTGGGTGAGCCCGGGCGGGAGACGCGCCTCCAGATCCGCTGCTAAGTCCTGCTGCAACAGGGCCAAGCCGAGGCGACTGAGCCCGTGGGGACCGCTGCTGACCAGCACATCGCCCGGCCTGCCGGCCCCCCGGCGGATGGCACAGGCCTCCCCCGTGCCGTCGACCGCCAACCTGCCCAGGGCTGTGACAGCCAGCATCCGTTGCAGACCAGCGCTGCAGTCTCCCCCCAACAGGGTGCCGCCATGGGCCTGCAAACAGGCCAGCAGCCCCCGGTAAACCCCCTCCACCCAGCTCCAGCGGGTTTGGCCGGGGGCCACCAGGCCCACGGTCAGCCCGATCACCTCGGTGCAGCCCATGGCAGCCAGGTCGGAGAGGTTGGCGGCGGCTGTCCGCCAGCCGGCCGCTGCGCCATCGGTGGTGGCATCACTGAAATGAACCCCGTCCACCAGCACATCCGTGTTCACCACCAGGGTGCCGGGGGCAGTGAGCAGGGCCGCATCATCCAGAAACTGCCCCGGGGGTGCAAAGGCGGCGAGCCGCTCGATCAGGCGCCATTCGCCCAGCTCCGCCAGGCAGGGATCCTCAGGCGCCCCAGCCATCAGCCATGGGCGCGCAGGTTCCCGGCTCCTTCCACCACCGTGGCTTTCACGATCGCGTCATCCACCGCCAGCTCCTCGAGCACGTCAAAGCCATCCACCACGTAGCCGAAGGCGGCATAGCGACCGTCCACCAGGTTCAGGCCCGCCGGGGTGAGTTCCGGTTCGTAGAGAAAGAAGAAGAACTGCGACGATCCGTCATCCAGCCGCTCGTCGGAATGGGCCCACCCCAGGGTGCCGTAGGTGGCGAAGGGCAGGATCGCCTCGGCCTTGTAGCGGCCCAGATCCTCAAAGGTCTGGTTGTACACCGGGGCTGGGTCGCCAGGGATGCGGATCTCCAGGGGCACGGTGCGCTCCTGGCCGGTCTTGGCATCCACGTAGCCCTGGGCGGGGCCTTTGGGATCGCCGGTCTGCAGCACGTAGAAATCTTCGGCTCTGGTGAAGGGCAGGCCGTCGTAGAACCCCCGTTGCACCAGATCCACAAAGGCTCCGGCGGTGAGCGGCGCATTGAAGCCATCCACCACCGTTGTGAGATCCCCCTTGGTGGTGCTGATCAGCACGGTGGCCCGGCCCAGCAACCGCGGCAGGGCGTCATATTCGCTGGGAATCGCGTAGGGAAAATCGCCCACCAGCAGGGCTTCCGCCTCGCCGATGCTGCTCAGCGCCTGGCGCCGGGCGTCCAGGAATGGATCCCTCTGGCGGCTGTCCGCTGCGGCCACCAGCTCCTGGAGCTGGTCCTGCAGTTGATCCAGCAGGGAGTCGGCGCG
Source organism: Prochlorococcaceae cyanobacterium (assembly GCA_044347105.1). Classification (GTDB taxonomy): domain Bacteria; phylum Cyanobacteriota; class Cyanobacteriia; order PCC-6307; family Cyanobiaceae; genus NIES-981. The sequence goes on along the minus strand of JBIIXY010000003.1, from coordinate 700 downwards.
CTGCCGGTCGGCAGCAGAGAACTGACTGAGGATGTCCCCGCGGCGGCTGGCCAGCAGCGACTGGCTGCGCCGCACGGTGCTGGTCAGCGACGACCAGCGTTTGGCGCGGAGGTCATCGCTGGTGGCTTCCAGCCGGTGCTGCAGGTCCTGCAGCTGGGGGGCCTCCACCGGCAGGGCATTGCGCAGGATTGCCGCCGGATCCTTCACGGCGTTGCCCTGGGGCAGGGCGGCCAGGGCTGGCGTGGCCAGGAGCAGGCTGATCAGGACACAGATTGCGGCCATCACCGCTGCCCCAGGCCAGTTTCTGCTGGGGAGGCCTGCAGCGCGGAAGTCCCGTTGTGCCATGCCCAAGACACCTCTCTGGGCGGACTTTGGCACAGCCGCCAGGCTCCTGCCTGTCCTGGGCGTGCGCAGGCCCGGTTGGGGGGATCGGTAGCCAGCTCTACAATCCGCCGGATCCGACACGCCGGAATGATCTCCAGCAACGACTTTCGTACCGGTACCTCGATCGAGCTGGATGGCCAGGTCTGGCGCGTCGTTGAATTCCAGCATGTGAAGCCGGGCAAGGGCTCAGCCTTCGTGCGCACCAAGCTCAAGGCGGTGCAGAGCGGCAACGTGGTGGAGAAGACCTTCCGGGCCGGCGAGATGGTGCCCCAGGCCGTGCTGGAGAAGAGCACCCTGCAGCACACCTACATGGAGG
>JBIIXY010000138.1:0-5356 GCA_044347105.1 Prochlorococcaceae cyanobacterium | reverse complement strand
TGTGGAGCCGGGGCACCACCTTCCACCGCAGCCGCTGGGCGCCGATGGAACCGGCGCTGGCCAAGGCCAACCCCAACCTCGATCCGATCTGCCGGATGACCAAGGCCGCCCAGCGCCGCGGCCTGGAGGTGATCCCCTGGTTCGAGTACGGCCTGATGGAACCCGCCACCGCTGAGGTGGTGCGCAGCAAGCCGGAGTGGGTGCTGGCCAAGCGCGACGGCAGCACGGGGGTGGCCATGCACGGCACCACGATGGTGTGGCTCAACCCGGCCCACCCGGGGGTGCGCGAGCGCTTCATCGGTCTGATCAGCGAGGTGGTGCAGCGCTGCGGCGTGAACGGCATCCAGCTCGACGATCACTTCGCCTGGCCAGTGGAGCTGGGCTACGACCCCTACACCCGCGCCCTCTACCGCCAGGCCACGGGCAGGGAGCCACCCGCCGACCACAACGACCGCTTCTGGATGCGCTGGCGCCGCCAGCAGCTCACCGACCTGCTGCGCGAGCTGCGGGCCAGCCTGCGCCAGCTCGACCAGCAGGCCGCCAGCGCCGCCACCCGTCAGGGCAAACCAAAGCCGCCCGCCACCGTGGTGAGCCTCTCGCCGGGGCCGTTCCGCTTCGCCTACAACACCTGGCTCCAGGACTGGGAACTCTGGGCCGTGGGCGGCCTGGTGGACGACCTGATCGTGCAGAACTACGCCTTCTCGGTGAAGGGCTTCGAGAAGGACCTCAACCAGCCCGCTCTGGTGAAGGCCAGCGGCTGGGGCATGCCGGTGGAGATCGGCATCCTGGCCGGCTTCGGCGGCCGCACGCCGGATATGGCCACCCTGGGCGAGAAGGTGCGTCTGGCGACCGCCCGGGGCCATGGGGTGATCTACTTCTACTGGGAGGGCCTCTGGGGCGTGCATGCCGGCAAGGAGGGCACGGCCCAGCGCCTGGCCGCCTTCCGTCAGCTGCACCAGAGCATCAATGGCCAGGGCAGCACGATGGGCAGCGGACGTGCAGCCGTCGCCCCGCCGCCACCACCCCCTCCCCAGGGCCGGAGCAAGCGCCGCTGAGGCTCAGGCCTCCGCCAGGCAGAGGCCCACCACTTCGCGGGTGTTGGCCGAGAGCTCAGCACCAGCCAGCTGCTCCAGCGCTGCCGCCATGGCCGCCGAGCGCTGGGGGCCGTAGCTGCGCCAGCGGCTGAACACCTTGGCCAGGCGCGAGGCGGTGATCGGGTTGCGCCGGTCCACATCGGCGATCTGGCCGGCCATGAAGCGGTAGCCGGAGCCATCGGCGGCGTGGAACACCGGCGCGTTGGCGGCCAGGCCGCCCAGCACCGCCCGCACCGAGTTGGGCGCCATCGGGTCGTAGCGGGGGTGCTCCAGCAGGCGGGCCACCCGCTCCAGCCCATCGGCCAGGGGGGCGGCGGCTTCCATGGCGAACCAGGCGTCGAGGATCACGGGCTTCTGCTGCCAGCGCTGGTAGAAGGCCTCCATCGCCGCGGCGCGCTCGGGGATTACCAGGGGCTGCAGGGCCCGCAGACCGGCGCGGGCCAGGGTCATCGAGGGGCCGTCCACCGCAGCGCGGGCGGCAGCGATCACAGCCGGGTCGCCGGCGGGGGCTCGCCAGCTCCAGGCCAGAGCGGTGAGCCTGCGGGCACCATCGCCGGCGGGCCAGGCCCGCGCCCAGCCATCGCGGCAGCCCTGCAGGGCCACGGCCAGGGGTTCGGCCAGGGCCTCGCCAAAGCGTCGCTGCAGCTCCAGCTGGGCGGCGAACAGGGCCGGCGGATCGGCCTCCACCCGGGCGGCCACCGCCGCGTCCTCCAGCTCAGCCAACCCGGGCAGGGCCAGCAGGGCGCTGCGACTGGCATCGGAGAGGGAGGGATCCGCCAGGATGCGGGCGCAGGCATCGATCAGTTCTTCCTCCAGCAGGCCCGCACTGCCGCTGTCGCCCGTGGCCCTGGCCAGCAGCACCTGGCGCCACAGCTCCTGGCCCGCATCCCAGCGGGCGAAGGGATCGCGGTCGGCCGCCAGCAGATGCACCAGTTCGGCCGTGGGGCGACCCAGCTCCAGCTTCACCGGCGCCGAGAACTGGCGCAGCAGCGACAGGGCCGGCGGATGGTGCTGGCGGGGCAGACCCACCAGCCGCAGCCGCTGCTCCGCCTCGTGGATCACCAGCAGGCGGGTGCCACTGGGGTGATCCATGGCCGGCCCGGGTTCCCCCTCCAGCTGCACGGCCAGCGGCTCGCCCACCTGATCAAGCAGGCCCAGGGCCAGGGGAATCACCAGCGGCTGCTTCTCGCTCTGCCCGGGGGTGGGCGGCGTGTGCTGGCGGATCAGCAGCTCCAGCACGCCGGTCTCGCCGTCCCAGTGGCGCTGCAGCTGCAGCACGGGCGTGCCTGCCTGGTGGTACCAGCGGCGGAACTGGGCAAAATCAAAGCGAGGGGCGGCGGGATCGGCGGCCCAGGCCTCTTGAGCGGCATCCTCCATCGCCTGCACAAAATCGGCGCAGGTGGCGGCTGAGCCGTCATGGCGGCTCACATACAGCGCCATCCCCCGCATGAAGGCCTCCTCCCCCAGCAGGGTATGGAGCATGCGGATCACCTCCGAGCCCTTTTCGTAGATTGTGGTGGTGTAGAAGTTGTCGATCGCCTGATAGGCATCGGGCTGCACCGGATGGGCCGTAGGGCCTGCATCTTCACGGAATTGAGTGTTGCGCAACAGGGCCACATTCTCGATCCGGTTGAGCGCGGCTCCGTGCAGTTCCTCACTGAAACTCTGGTCACGGAACACCGTGAGGCCCTCCTTCAGCGACAGCTGGAACCAGTCGCGGCAGGTGATCCGGTTGCCTGTCCAGTTGTGGAAATACTCATGGGCAATCACACTCTCGATCCGCTCGAGATCGCCGTCGGTGGCGGTTTCCCCGTCGGCGAGCACCAGCTTGGAGTTGAAGATATTGAGGCTCTTGTTCTCCATCGCACCCATGTTGAAATGGCGCACGGCCACGATGTTGTATTCATCAAGGTCGTATTCCAGGCCGTAGCGCTGCTCATCCCAGGCCATCGCCCGCTTCAGCGAGGCCATGGCATGGGCTGTGTAGGGGGTGTCGCCTGGCTCCACGTGCAGGCGCAGCTGCACCGTGCGGCCGCTGGCCGTGATGAACTGGTCGCGCACCTCCTGCAGCTGCCCCGCCACCAGGGCAAACAGATAGGAAGGCTTGGGGAAGGGGTCGTCCCACACGGCGTAGTGACGCTCGGCAGCGCTCACGGGATCGGCGGGCAGGCTGCCCGTTTCCAAGCAGTTGCCGTTGCTGAGCAACACCGGGCAGCTGGCGCGGTCGGCCTCGATCCGCACCCGGAAGCGACTGAGCAGGTCGGGCCGGTCGGGGTGGAAGGTGATGCGGCGGAAGCCCTCGGCCTCGCACTGGGTGGTGAACAGGCCGCAGCTCAGGTAGAGGCCCTCCAGGGTGGTGTTGGTTTCCGGATGGATGCGCACCCGGCTCTCCAGCAGGAACGGTTCCCGGGGCGGATCGGCCAGTAGCAGGCCTTCGGCGTCCAGGTTGTAATCCGCCGCGGGCAGCGGCGTGCCATTGAGCTGGAGAGCCAGCAGCTCCAGCTCGAGCCCGCGCAGGCGCAGGGGGCCTGGTTCCGCCTGTGGATTGGGCCGGAAGGCCAGGCGGGCCTCCACCTCGGTGTGATCGGCGTGGATGCGCAGGGTGAGGTCGGTGCGCTCGAGCAGCTGGGGAGCGGGACGGTAGTCGGCAAGACGCACCGTGGGCATGGCGGAGTGGGCGGCGAGGGGAGGAACGGGGAGAGCGAAATGGGCCCCAGGTCGGGGGCCTGGGTGGGCGGTTCAGCGGCCGGCACGGGGGGTTGCGCCGGCCGTGCCGCCCGCCTGGCGGAGGCTGGCCTGCACCTGCTTGCGCACCGGCTCGGGAACCTGGTCGGGACAGCTCTCCACGGCGCCAATCACCGTGACGTTGAGGGTGCCCTGGCGCAGGGCGTCGGGGCTGAGGGGCTGGCGACCCACCTGGGAGATCACGCTGGCGTGCTGGCTCTGGATCAGGCGGCTGATCGTTTCACCGGCAATGGCCACAGCTTGCTCGAAGCCCACTCCGGCGCTGCGGGCCACGCACACATTTAGGGCCGCGAAACCGCTGTAGAGGGCCATCTCCGCTTCCCCGGCCGGGGGCGCTGGAGGGCTGGGCTGCCCGTGGGCTGTCTGGGGCCTGCTGGAGACCAGCAGCAGCCCCAGGGGCAACAGCAAACGCAACAGGGCAATCAAGGAGGGGGCCACAGCACGCCATCCATGCTGCTGCATCAGACCTGCAGGGGCGTGCCGGCCTCCTCCACGCGGATCTCGTGGTGGGTCTCCACCAGCTCCAGCGCGCCGTCCTTCCAGGAATAAATGGAGCGGGCGCGGTAGCGGTCCTGATCCACCAGGCGGATGTGCTCGAGGATGTCCCACTCCTGGTAGTGGGATTCAAAGATCAGTTCGTGCTCGTCCACCTGGCGAATCTGGCTTTTGGTGGGGCTGCCGCAGAGGTAGCCGCGGCTGCGGCGCAGCTGGTGGCCGCAGAGGTAGGCCTCCATCGTGCCGGTGGCCACGTATCGGGGCTTGCGCTCGAAGAAGTCGTAGTCCTGCTCGGGCCACCAGGTGAAGCGGTAGGCCGCGTCGCCCTCGATCGGCTCGGAGAAGGTCTCCACCCGCAGCATCATGTCCACCCGCAGGGCTTCACCATCGGCGAAGAAATACAACCGGCGGGAGCGCCACAGGCCGAGGTTGCGCGAAAACCAGCGGCGCAGGCTGCTGTCGAGCTGAATGCGACTGGCGAGCATCACACGCGGACGGGCATCCGACGGGCCAACGCCTCCGTCATAGCCACGCTGCTGCCATCTGCCCATGGTCTCTTCACCCAGGTGCCCAAAGCCTCGTTTTCCCCATAACCTGGCCCCTGTGATCGCCACCCCCTCCTCAACCGGAGCCGACGACCCCGGCCAGGGCCCAGACCGGCAGGAGCTGCGGCTGCTCCTGGTTGCCGCCAATCACCACCTGGCCAGCTCCGATCTGCGCAACCTGCTGCAGATGCTGAAGAGCGACGAGGTGGGGTTTGCGGTGAATCTGGAGCTGGCCGATCCGGCCCGGCAGCCGGAACTGCTGGAACTGCACCGGCTGGTGGCCACCCCGGCCCTGGTGAAGCTCTCCCCCCTGCCCAAGCAGGTGTTCGCCGGCAACGCCATCAGCCAGAAGCTGCGCACCTGGCTGCCCCGCTGGCAGCAGCAGCAGGTCGTCACCGACCTGGGCATGAGCCTGGAGCCGATGGAGATCGACGGCAGCCGCAGCCGCCGGGAGCTGCAGCTCGAGGACCAGCTGCT
>JBIIXY010000044.1:0-16912 GCA_044347105.1 Prochlorococcaceae cyanobacterium | reverse complement strand
TCGAGGAATGCCGCGGCGGTGAACGCTGGTGACGCTGACCTAATCGATGATCTATCTCGACACGAGCGTGGTGGTGGCTCTGCTGACCCCAGAAGAGCGCAGTGCGCAAGCCCTCGACTGGTTTGCGGAATCTCGCGAACCGTTGATTAGCAGCGACTGGCTGATCACCGAAACCCACAGCGCCCTGGGAATCAAGCAGCGCCACTACGGCCTCAGTTCTGAGGCACGCCAGGCCGCTGGGGGCCAGTTCGAGCGCCTGCTGCAGGGCGGTGTGGAGCTGCGCTCGCTCGATCGCGATCGCTTTCGCCAGGCGGCCGAGCTGCTCCAGGATCCAGCCCTGGGCCTGCGGGCCGGTGACGCCTTGCATCTGGCGGTGGCGCTGCACAGCCACTGCACCCATCTGGCCAGCTTCGATGGGCGGATGCAGCAAGCCGCGACTGCCCTCGGGATCAGGCCAGCACTGGAATAAGGCAAAAATCCAAGTCGGTCCTGCAAAGAAATACCGAACTCAGAGGGTAGCAAGGCTGACCCGCAAAGGATCCTGTCCGTCCGCCAAGCGGGAGTCAGTGAGGCGATTCAGCTCCAGGTCATCCACCAGATCCATCAGCTCCTCCTAGTGCTTGGCCGGCATGCAGTAGAAGGCTGGCTCGTTGTGGTTGAGCTGCACTGCGACGGTCATCCCCTTGCCGCCACGGTGGCCATGGGGTTCCTCTTGTGGTCCGTGATGGCTGGCGGCGATCTCGGTCAACATGCGATGCGCCATGAACAACCCAGCCCAGCTCTTCGGTCCAGTCTGAATCGCGGCACAGGACCATGAGTAATCCTCATCGCAACCCGTTCACAAGGGAGATGCTCGGTAGGGCGAATGAAACAGTCCGCCAGCGCCCGTGCCCCTTATTCACGGGAAAGCCCGTTTCCTTGAATAGGTTTGCGGTGTATTCAAGGTTCACCGGGGCACATGCAGCGTCTAGGGTCGAAATCTTTGGATCCGCCACGATGAAGGCCCTGGCCGTTTCCCTGCTGAGCGCCTCGCTCGCCATCGGTGTTGGTTCAGCCGCTCAGGCCCAGCAGCGCTGCACCTTTCTGCAACCGATCGGCGGCAACGGCAGCTCACCGATTGTGTCCAAATCAGTGGGAGCGGCCAAGGTCACCCCGATCGGAATGGCCTTCGGTCGCACCAACTGGAACACCGATCTTCTGGTGAACCAGCCCTACACCAGCTTCAAGTTCTTCTTCACCGCCAACAGCTCCGACCCCAAAGCCAAGTACCCCGTTGAGGGCTTCATGAAGTTCAGCGATGGCAGCAGTCTGCAGGTGATCAACGAGAACATGAATCCGCCGATCGGCACCGGCCGTATGTTCGGCCCCTTCCCTGCCATTGCGGGCAAGCAGGCCATCCAGATGAACTTCAAGGTGGGGGCCAGCAGCGACCCCGCCGCCCTGGGATTCAGCTACCGGATCTCGGTGCAGGGCTGCCAGTAGGGACCACTGCCCGCTCCGATGGTCACCCATGGGCCCGTGGTAGCCGTGCTGTGAGCCGTATTGAATCTCTCAAGAAAATCTCAGTTCGGCAACTGATTAGCAGGGAGGAATATGGATCTTCAGGGATAGAAATTAGCAAGCCGCAGGATATAGCGAAACGATTTACGAAGCCCTTTGATAAAGCTCCTCCAGCCGCTCCCGGCTGAGGTCGACGTAAAGGACTTCATCTCCGGGCTCGGGAGCCTCGGGATGGCGCGTGGGCCTGGAGCCACTGCTCCGAGCAGAAGACAGTGGAGCCGAGCTGCGCAGGTTCTGGCTCATCAAGGCGAAAGCGCCACCGGCGATCAGCGCAAAGCAGATCAAGTAAATCGCAGCCAGAAGGTCGTTCAAGGGGAAGAAATCTTTCCACCACCCTAGTGTGAAGAATTGTTGAGCGTGGTCACGGTTCGGGAATGGGGGAGCACCAGCAGGCCATCCGCCGGCGAGGGGCTGGGAATGACCCTGAGCGTCAGGTCCTGATCCCCTTCCAGCACCAAGGTCAGCTGTTTGAGCAGCCCCACCGCCAGCAGCCGGATCTCCAGTTCCGCCAGCGCCTTGCCCAGGCACACCCGCTCACCGCCTCCGTACGGCAGCAAGGTGACCGCGGTGTCACCAGCCAGATGCCGCTGCGGTCGGAACAACGCCAGATCCTCCGTATCGGCCCCATGGCGCTGGCTGGCGGCGATGCTGGCCTGCACCACCCGATCGGCAGGCACCAGCACACCCGCCAGGGCGATGGGCTCCTTGGTGCGGCGGAAGAACCCTCCTACCGGCGGGGTCAGCCGCATCACCTCCTTGACGACCGCATCGAGCCGCGGAGCCCGCAGGGCGTCGGTGGCAGCCGCAGCCTCACCCTCCTCAGGAGGCCACGGCAAGCTGTCGAGCTCCTCCTGAAGCCAGGCCAGCTCGGCTGGGTGCTGCAGCAGGGTCAGGAGCAGGCAGCTCAGGGCGGATGCGGTGGTTTCGTAGCCGGCGAACAGCAGCAGCAGGAGCTGTTCCGCCACGTCGTCGTCGCTCAGCGGCAGACCGACTTCATCCAGGCCTCCGGCCAGCAGATCCAGGCCTCCGGCGGCGAGGGGCACTCCGGAACCCATGGCGGCCTGAGCCGTCTTGAGCACCGTGCCCAGGCGCCTGAGCAGACGTTGGCGGGCCTGGCGGGCACGGGCGTAGGGGCTGCCGGGCAACGCGAGTGGAAACGAGAAGAGGCCCTGGCACCAGGTTTCGAAATCCACGAACAGGGCATCGCGATCCACGGGGTCCAGCCCAAGCACCGTGCTCGCAATCACGCTGAAGGCAAACCGCCGCAGCTTGGGCACGAGGGCCACGGGAGCTTCCGAGGCGATCAGCTCCTGGCTGAGCGCGTTGACCAGCGCCACGATGGACGGGCTGTAGCGCTTGAGGGCAGCAGAGGCGAACAGCTGACCCACCACCCGGCGGCGGGCCTTGTGATCGGCACCATTGCGGTTCGCCAGCGACAGGGGCCCCAGCAGCTCTCGCACACTGTCGGGCCACCAGCCCTGGACCGCATCGCCCTGGGCGAACAGGTCGCTGATCGCCTGGCCACCGCGAATGAAGACGGTGCGTTGCCCTAGCAGGCTGGTTTCATCACATCGCCGTAGCGCTCGAAGCGTGAGCGGGCGAAATCAGGATCCCGAAAGAACGCAAGGGTCTCCAGCACTCCGCTCAGCGCTGGCGTGCTCGGCAGGGGCCGAAGGGTGGCGGGATCGAAGGGCACCAAAGGCAGCCGGAATGAAGCCAAGGATGTCGGATCCCAGCCGGCACCGCGTCGACACGGCCGCTTGCAAGCTCCGCAGGGAGAAACCGGTGGAGGGCTCACCCCCGGGCACTGGAGTTGACGGTCACCGGGATGGCACGCAGCTCGCCCGCGTCCCGTGAGGAGACAGCAGGCTCAGAGTTGTTGGCCGTGCTGAGGTCGTCGAACAACCCCGGCGCGATGCCGGCATCGAAGGAGAAGCGACCGGGGCCGTTGAAAAGCAGGGCGAGGCTGCCGCCGAGATAGAGGAGCACCAGCTCCAGCACATAGATGTTGAAGCCGGCTGTGGAGATGTGCTGATAGGCCGCCACCGTCATCGTGCCGCTGAGGGCCAGGGCACCTATGGGGGTGAGCAGGCCAAGGATCACCAGCCAGCTGCCGATCAGCTCCGAGAAGCCGGCGGCGTAGGCAAAGAACAGCGGGAAAGGCAGGTGCAGCGAGGCCACGTAGGTGTTGGCGAACTGATGGGGATCGGCGAGCTTCTCCTGGCCGTGGTGAATCATCAGCCCGCCGATGCTCAGGCGCAGCAGCAGCAAACCGACGGAAGCCAGCAAACCTGGGCGCTGCAGATAGGCGCGCACGGCAGGTACGACTGCCGTGAGCCCAGCCAGAGGAGCAGACCTGGAGGAGGGCCTGTCAATCGCGACGAACCAGAGGGCGAAGCAGGCGGCCATGAAGCCGCCAAACAGCTCAAGGAGGGTGGATGTCGTCATGGGTCAGGGGGCTTTCGAAAATCATGGCAAGCTTCATTAAGAAACGTGAAGCGCCACGGACATCCATCCCAGCCCTGTCATGGAGGGGCTTCCGGGCGGCAGGTGGGAGCCTTAGGCCTCGCGGAAGCCCCGCCCAACCGCCAGGATGTAACAACTCCGTTACAAAGCGATGACCGCTAGCGAACTGTTCCTTGAGAGCCTGAGCTCAGGGGTGATCACCCAGGCTGAGATCGACTGGCTGCTGAGCCAGCAAGATCGCCTCACCAGGGCTGAGCAGGCGGCGATGCAGCGGCTGGGTCGCCTCCTCGATCAGGGGCAGATCCAGCTGGGATGCCGGGTTGCTTCGCACGGCCAACGGAAACAGCAGGTGCTGCGCGATTGGTTCGAGCCGCTGGGCCGGCGACGCAGATCCTCCAAGCTCCAAACCGCCTGACGGCAATGCCAACACCAGGTGGGTCGCTTCCAGGTGCTCCCGCCGGATAGAACCAGCCCGCAGCGGGCTCGCTGCTGCCCATCGGGGGAGTCTAAGCCGTGCTTGGATCGCCCCTGATTTCCGTCCCACGGCCGATGCGTGACAGTGCTCGTGTCGCGCTCATTTGCATCCCGGCCCGCGGTCACGTGCAGCGGGCGTTGCTCGTCACCCGCGGACTGGTCGCCGCAGGCGCCAAGGTTCATGCGTTCTGCGGCACCGAGTTTGCCGCGGATTTCCTGAGGGAGGGGGCAGACTTTTATGACCTGTATTCCGGTCGTCCGCTCGATGCTGCCGACAATTCCTCCACCCCCATCCCTAGCCGCTTTGTCACCTTTGCCGCGGTGCATGGAGAATCTCTCGCCGAAGAGGTTGCCAAGTGCCGTCCGAACCTCTTGATCCACGGAACGTTTGCTGTCGCCGCGCTTGTGGTGGGTAAACTTTTGGGCATTCCGCGCATCGCACTATGCACGGGCCACAACCTTTCACCGCGCATTGCCCTGGCCCAATTGGAAGGCGACCCGCGCGTGAACACATCGCCCGCGTGTCACGCCGCCGTCGCACTCCTTCGTGACAAATACGGCATCGCGAATGCTTCGCCATTCAGCTACTTCGACTCGCTGAGCCCGACGCTCAACATCATTCCCGAACCGCCCGAGTTCCTGCGTGAGGATGAAACGACCGACTTTCGTCCCGCTGCCTTCTTTGGATGCATTGATCCGTTGCGGTGTAAGGCACCGGACGCACCTGCCGCGGACGAAGGAGCACCGGTGAAAAACGTCTATATTTCCTTCGGAACCATTTCTCATCGCTACTATTCCGCAAACATCGAGCAGGCTTTCGATGCGGTCGTTGCCGCGGCGGTGGAGATGCCGGACTGTGAGTTCACACTGACGCTTGGGGCCGCACGGTTGCGCGTTCCAGAGAAAGTGCCATCCAATGTGCGCTTGGAAACGTTTGTCGACCAATGGAGCACTTTGGCCCAGGCGGATGTCTACCTGACACACAACGGGCTGAATTCAACCCACGAGTCTGTGTTTTTGCGTAAGCCGATGATTTCTTGCCCGCTCTTCGCCGACCAACCCCTCTTGGCCAAGCGTTGTGAGGAACTCGGTCTCGCCGTTCCCTTGACGCAGGGCCTGCGTGCACACGTCTCGCCTCAAATGGTTCGCGACGCCATCCAAACAGTCACCCGCCAGAGGCATGCCATGCGATCGCGTCTCGAGATCGCCAGAGGCTGGGAGGATCGTGTCATCTCTTCGCGTCCGGAGGTTATCGATCGCATCCTCGCCACCGCCTGAGCCATGCAGGAGCTGGCACTCAACTACGAGGGGTCTGATTTTCTTGTGCAGTCGGATGATCCGGCTGACCTTGCGTGGCTCCAGACTTTTCTCGGACCTGCTTTCCAGACAGGAAACGCGTCGACTCCCCGACGCTTCACACTCAAAAGTGACGCCGCCTTCCTGGCCAAGGCGAGATGTTTGGATTCTTCGAGCGCGGCACGCCTTGCCGCTTTCGTTCTGGATTCCGGTGTCGAAGAGTTGCCATGCACCGAAGACGGGAATGGCATCACCGCCTACGACACATTCTTCGATGTCGCTTACCGCCGGGCGGAGAGCACAGAGCTGTTTGATGACTGGACAGCGGGGCCGGGCCGGCGGGCACGCGGTGCTTTGATGCGCGTTATCCGCGAGCGCGCCATGGACCATGCGTGGCGCAGTGGTGCCAGCATCTTGCATGGAGCTTCTTTCACAGTGGGTGGCCGGGCCGTCCTCGTCGCGGGCGACAAGGAAGCAGGCAAGACGTCGCTGCTTTGCGCTGCATTGATGGCGGCTTCCGAGACACAGATGCTGAGCAACGACCGATTGCTCTTGCGCCTCGGAGCGGCTGGTCTGCACGCCTGTGCACTTCCGAGCATTGTCTCCGTGCGCTTCGGAAGCACCAAAGTTGTCCCGCAATTGAGCGATGCGCTGTCCAACCTGTCGGCAAACTATCTCGGTGCAGCGACGACAACCGGCGATGAGCCTTCACGATGGATTTTATCCCCACCCCAATTAGCCGCCGCGCTCGGCTCTTCCTTGCGGCGCGAGGCGGATGTCGCCTGCTGTGTCCTGCCGTGCATTGACGCGGAGGAGAATGCTTTCAGACTCCGCGAACTTGAGGGCGAGGAGCGAGCGCACCGCATCGCCGGATGCGCCTTCGCCAAAGATTGCCTGGGTAGGCATAGCCAGCTGTTCGGAGATCAAGACGGCACGCCCTTTCCCGGAACCGGCGAGTTGAGGGAGAGGCTGCTCAAGGCCTTCGACGGCATCCGGTGCCACGAATTGCGGATGGGGCCAGACCTTTATCAGCCCGAGCAAATGAGACACCTGATCGGCCAGCTGCTTAGCTAGGCAGGGGGCGGCGGAAAAGGTGATGGCTCGCCGCCACTCGGAAAGGCAACGAAGTCAGCCACCAGCAAGTGTAGTGCAGGCGGCCGACCGGAAGATGTGGTAGAGCCCAGCGTTTGGCGGCACGCCCACCGGATGACGGGAGCAAGACGGCCAACGCTTCTGCTTTGGCGGGCAAAGGGGAAACGAGGGAAGTCAGCATAGGATTCGCCTCGGCGAGATCGAAAAGCGACAGAACCAATCCAAGCACCGCGCGGCTCATGCCTTCGGTGCCGTGGCTCGATTGCCTTCGGAAGAAAGTAATCCACTCCGCCTCCGGCACCCGCTTCATGACAGTCGCGATGTCGACAAACGACTGCAGGCGCAAGTAGCCCCTTTGGATATCGGCAAAGGCCGAGATCAAAAGGACCGTAAGCTCGTCCTCGGGGCGCAGGGCACGGAAAGTCATGCCATCGATTTCGAGGGGCACCGACCGGTCGAAAAGATCATCCGTTTTGAGTCCGATGCCTGGCGCCCTCGAAACACACCAATGCAAGTCGAGAAGACGGTCACCCTTGCGGTAATCCACTGCATGGTTGAATCGCGAAGAGAGCGAGGAACCCAAAAACCAACGGGAGAGCCTATGATAGCCGGCCTCCTCGAGAACCTCGCAGGCTCTTTGCCGGTTCTTCTCGGCGACCAAGACATCCACATCGCGGTAGCCACGAGCATCCGCGGCTCCGGCAAAACGCATCCCCAACTCCGGCCCCTTCAGCACAAGGAGTTCGCACCCTCCGCTGCCCAAGATTTTCCGAAGTTCACCCAAGTGTGAAAGGCAGTCCCTTGTCGCGGCGGCCTGCAGATCCGCGGACTTCACCAAACGTGCTCTGGCTGCTTCCGGCAAAGCCTCCCATGCAGCCGATCCTTTCAGTCGGAATGCAAGAAAGGGACCCGCACGATGACGCGAGGCGAGCATCTCCACCACTTGGACAGCATCCTTTGAGGTCTCCGCCCAGGGCGCGAACTCCTCGAACTCTCCGCGGAGCACGGATCCTGCGAGTAAAACCAAATCCTCCGGTCGGCAGTCCAGTCCGGTCCAGGGTTTCGATGGTATGGGAGCCTTGGCCATGATCTCAAATTTTATCCGGGATATGCTCCTCCCAAAGTCGCCCGAGACATTCGTCGGCGAAAGGCGTGAAATCTCTGCCGCCCCCAGGCACTGAACTGAACTCTCCAAAATAAATCCCCTTCGATGTCAGATAGAAATCCACCCGCACGAAGCTGCCAAACGCGCCACCAAGGCGTTTGGCAATCAGGACCATTTGATCAAGGCTATTCGGCTTGGGAAGCGGGGCATCCAATGGAAAAGAGGTTTGGAAATCATCATCGATGATCGCCCACTCCGGTGTATAGTGGCCCAGGTATTTGGTACCACCCCGGCGCTGAAAAGTCTCGATCGGGCCGGCGTGTTCTCCGAACATGTGAAATTTGTATTCGACGCCGCTTTCATATTTTCCTTCTGGGGTGGTCATGAATTCTTCCGCAAGCAGCGGAAAAACGCCGAATCGGCCGCGCTCCTTGAGAACGACATCTCTCAAGCTTTTGCGGTGCTTGTATGTGACTCCTGTCACAATGTCCGTCGTGCCGGAAACCACATGGGTTCCGCGCGTCCCCGTTCCCCACGCGGGTCGAATCGCAAAATGTTCCGGCAGATCATCGAGCGGCATCGCAGCCGCATCCCGCCCCGACCAGTATAGTTCCGGAACCTGAACCCCGTGCAATGCCGCAAACTCCCTTGAGTTCCATTTGTTGAGAAGGCAACGCTGCCAGTGATCACAGCATGACCACTTTTCAAGCGGTGTATGACGCGACCGCAAGCGCACGCGGTCCAAAAAGCGGTGCACGGACATGTTCGGGACTTTCCGCCCTGCGTCCCACCAAAGCTGGTTGCGCCGGCGTAACCTGTCACTGAACGTCACTAAAGGCATTTCAGCGATCGATCCATGACATGAGGCGTTTCACCGTCGCCGGCGCATCCGGCCAACCCCGGCGGACGCGCACTTCCGACGCAAAGATATCGTTGGCCAGCAGCCAGAAATCGAGATGGGCAATCTCGACGGGGCCGCCCGCTGCCGCATAGCCGCGAAGAAAAAAATCGATCCCGGCATCGGGCAAACTCCACTGCCTGATCGCCCGCGCCACATCAAAGTCGAGGGAACCGACACGCATCCACTCGTGGTCAATGCTGACCACGCCGCGTGAGAAATGTACGACGAGATTTTCGCCGCAGAAGTCGTGGTGCGCCAACCCCCGATGCATTCGCTTAGGCTGCTTTTTGCTTAGCCGGGCGGTCAACTCATCCGCGTCACCCTGCGTGATAGCTGAGAGCCTGGTTAATGCCGAAAGCATGGAGCAAATCTTGGCGGCTTCCGGGCCGGCATCTGCCATCTCTTGTTCCGGCACTGGCGTGCGGTGAATCCTTGCCAGCACAGCCCCGGCTTTCTGCAATAAATTTTCAGGTGGATTCGCGTGCGGAAGCACCTCACCTTCGACCCACTCCTCCAGAACAGCCGTCCCCGATTGCAAGACTAGCGAAGACAAGAAAGGCAGTTCGCCTACTCTCCGCCGCAGATCTCCCCAACGCGCAGCGTGTTCACTCCCCATGAGAAGGCGTGCTTTGGCTTGGCGGCCACCATCAAAAACAAGCCGATAAGTCCGCTTATTTGCCACAGCCGCACGCACTGTCACGTCATGAATCTCGATAGGAGTTTCGGCCCGGGACGAAAGCAAAGACCGGATCCAATCCGGAATCTCATCTACGCGGTGCATGGCTACTTAACTTTAAGGGAAAGCGTCAGCTCGCGCATCGCTTCCACGTATGGGTTCGCCCAAGAGGCGTCCGTATCCTCCGGCCGGTATCGATCGTACAATCGCTGGTATTGCTCGAGTTTGCGCAAAAGATGGCACGAGGGGCGCAAGTTCGATGACGCAAAATTCTCTTTCGAAGGATCGTGCAAATTAGCCAAACGAATCACCCCCTCTACCTGTGTATAGTAAGGGTAACGAACGCCGACCATGGAAGTTTTCGACGCAAGATTGCGGTTCTGCACGGTCAGGCGTCGATGGATACGCAGGAGTCCGGGGTCTGCAGCTAACTCTTTGCTGGCCATCGAGTGGTTCATGAAAAAGTTGTAGTTCTCTTTCCGTTTCCTAAGCGCGTAGTTGTTCGTTGAACAAAACCAACGTGGAGGATTTATACGCGGCCAGACCTTGCCGGCGCGGATTTTGACCGCATGCATCCAGTCGAGCGGAACCTGCAAAACTGTCTGAGTCCAAACCGCACGGTCATGAGCACCGGCAAAGAACTCCGCCAAAACTTCAGCCGCATGGGGGGCTGTCCAGTCGTCGTCATCGCACGGCATGACGATGGCGCCTTCGGGGACGTCGTTATAGGGAGCGATCACTGCCCCGCGAACCGCACGCAGACTGTCCATGGTGATATCCGCGATCGCCGCCCGGAACTCTCGGTAGGACGTGCGAAAGGTCGCATCCCAAGCATTGACGTGAGGGACAAAGCCGGCAATCAGGCGCGCCCGGTAGCCAGCCGTGTCCTTCCAATCGGCAGTGCGGCGTATGCAGATGTAAACGGTCTCGGCGGGCATTTGGCTTCTGGCGTAATCCCCCAGCGGGAGCATGTTGCGAGCTTAGGCAAAACATGGTTAGTTGCATCTTAAGGCAACCCTGCCTCGCCCACTGCTCACGCGCCCGATGGACAAGAAACTGCGCTGGCACCGTCTTGGTGCCCAAGAAATCACTGCTGATTCGAAAGCCGAGCTTCGATCACCGGCCAGGCCAACGGGACAGTGGGAAACATTGCTCTGTGGGCAGGGATCGCCCTCGCGACACATCCGAGACGCGACCGGCGGCAAACTCGGGATTGAATTGATCGATATGTCGGTGGCGCAAAGCGACGGTTCGGAGCCTTAGCTGGTCCGTGAACTCCCGGCTCCCCACCTCCTTCGTCAGGTCTGGGGTCTTTCGCCCGAAGGCGAGCGACTTTTTTATGCCGCTTCTTGGTGGGAGGCATCCAAGGCCGGGCTCTATCTCCCCCACCCGACGCAGCCGATTTGGGAGAATCTGGCTTCGATTAGGCCCGTCCTACATCGAAGGATCATGGCGATTCATCGCGGTGAATGTCCGGCCTTGGAGCGCGGCTTCGGACATCAAGGCCCCTTTTGGGGTCGCGACTACGGTTTTTGGCACGGTGATGATTTGGTTGCCGTGATTTATGAAGTCTTTTCACCCGCGCTCGCCCGGCACGGGGAGAGCAAGGGCGCGCCCGTCAGCGGGCTGCAGCCATAGCAGGATCGGCCGGCAGATCTGCGGCTTTCCTTGCATTAGACGAACGAAACAACTCGCGGAAACGCCATTGGAGGCTCGCCTTCATCATGTGATTGAACCGCGAAATGGGAATTTTCATGATGATTTCGCGCGCCAGACGCGGCTTATTTCCCGGCCCGCGCAACCGGAATTGCGTGGCTTGAGTTGGGCCGTAGACCATCCGCAGCCACAGGCGTGGGCGTAGGAAGAATGAACTTACCATCGGAGGTTCGCAGCCGATCAGAGCCGCCATGCCATCCATGAAGCGATGGTAATCGACGAGGTTGCGGATGCGCCTTGCGTTATGCCCAAATTGGCTGAGGAACCTGGAGGCATCGTGCGCGGCCATTTCGGCCATGGTGTCTTTATTCGGCAGCGACTTGGCCCCTGAAGCAAGCAACGCGAAATACCGGGCCTGCATTTCCATGATGGGAAACTGGCTGCCAAAACCGGGGCGCGCCAAGCCGATCCACGCCAAGGAAGACCCATGCTCTGGATGGAGCATGTGCTTGTAAAGCGACCGCGGATCCGTGTCGCACAGCGCGGGCGGTAAAAACGGAGCGCGTGCCTTGTAGCCCGTGCAGAAGAGAACCACATCGACATCATCAATCCACTCTCCACCGGACTCCCTCAACCGGCGACCGCCGTCGGCAACTTCGATGATGTCTCCAACCACCCGGCATCCATGGTTGGCGATCGCTTCCGGGAGCGAATGGTTCTTGGTTCCGAACGTGCTCCACACCCCGAACAGATCGGAGCAACTGCGGTTCAGTTCTGCCGCGGCTTTGTTCACACCGCTGTCGTGGCTGTCATCGAAGTTGATGATCCGCTGTGACAATTCCGGGCCGTAGGACCGGGGCAAACCCCAAAGAGCGCGGTTGGTCGAGAGATCCGCCGCCCGGCCCGAGCGGTGGCGGGGCACGACCCACCCGGCAGTGCGGCGCAAGCTCACCCAGCTTCCTGCGGCGGCACGCGAGATCTCCAACGTTATGTCGGCTGACGACTCTCCGCCGCCGACAATGAGCACGCGTTTGTCCTCGAGATCCGTCGCGTTGACATAATCTTTTGAGTGCAGCCAGCGCACGTTCGTCAACTGCGTATGCCAGTCGGGCAGATTGACAAAACGGTTCCCCCCCGTAGCGACCACCAGACGGCGGGTCTGCAGTTCCGATCCGTCGCTGAGCCGCAGCGTCCAGCCATCGCCGTGTTGCTCGGCGACTTCCACTTCAACTCCGAAGCGGATGCGTTCCACGACGCCGAACTTTCTGGCGTAGGCAGTCCAGTAATCAACCACCTCCGCCTTGGTCCAAAAGTGATGCTCGTTGCCATCCCCGATCCAATGGTCGGAGAACATGCTGTAGGCGCAGGAGGAAGTCAGCGTGAGGCTGTCATAAGCTCCGGAAAAAATGCCGCCTAGCCGGTCGCTTTTTTCCAGACAGATGACATCTGTCACGCCCTGCTCGAGCAACTCCTTGGTGGCGACGATACCGCCGGGGCCGGCACCAATGACAACGCAGGACAGCTCCGAACGGTTTGAGGAACTTTTCATCGGATGGTGTCTGCACTGAGCACGAAATCGAGGCGCGGTCCGAAGTCCGCAGGCGATCGGAAGACCGTTTGCGCACCACCCCACCCTGGCCGCGGCTGAGCGCGGCGTCAAGCCTGTGGAAAACGCTGAGATCCGTTGCGCTGCAGGCTAGCGCGCCGATCCAGGCAAACACTGGGGTTCTGGGCGATCGGCCGGGGGTGCGCGGCCATTGGTGCGGGGTACGGCGCTTGCGATCAAGGGGCCGGCCTTTGCGCCCCTGGCGGTAGAGGTGATCGCGGGCTCATGAAATCCGTTCGAGTGGTGACGGTCTGAGCGGCGTTGCTGCAGGCCTTGCGTTGGTGGTCACACGCAATCTCTCTGTCTAGTGTTTCAGAGATGCACCTCACTGTCCATGGGTTTCCGCTATCTCGACCGTCTGGCCCGACCCGAGCATCTTCAGCAGTTCATGGAGCTGGTGGATCTTGTTGCTGGTGCAGGGCATTCCGCCCACAACGTCTTCGAGTTATCGCACCGATTGCGGGACTCACGGCCGATGCAACTGTGCCGAAAGCGCCTGGCCAACAACCCCGCCAGTCAGCGGCTGATCGACTCGCGCCACCCGTGCGGTCCGTACGACTCTGAACGCTTGCTGGCGATGCCGAAAGGCAGCCTTGGCCACACCTACGCCACTGCACTCAAGGCCATGGGATATGACATCAACTTTTTTCCGGAGCCGGCATTTTTCAACAACCTTGCAGACGAAGCCGACTACATCAATTACAGGGTCTACGCCACTCATGACATTCACCACATCGTCAGTGGATTCAGCCTCGACAATTTTGGCGAGCTGGGAGTGATCAGCATCAGTGTGGCCCAGTTCAATCATCCTGGGTTGGCCTTCACCGATCTGATCTCCCTGTTGCTGAGCTGGCTGATGGGAGACACCCCAATCGATCATCTGGAGAGTGTGGATGAACAGGCCCGCACAGCCGCCTACGCCTTCCGCATGATCAGCCAGGGGCTGGAGATGGGCGCCGGCGCCCAGCCCCTGTTTCCGGTCCTCTGGGAGGAGCGTTTTGGGCAGGACCTCGAGGAGCTGCGCGCGGAGCTGGGCATCAACCCGGTGCGTGAGGGCCCCTGGAGCTGGGCGGATACACCGTCCATCCGCGAGGCCCTGGCAGGCTGAGCTGCGCAGGCCGTCGAGGGCGTCGGCGAGGAAGAATTCACGATGCCTGTTCTTGCCATGGGTTGCAAGGAGATCAGGTCGTTCTGATCCCTCACCAGGGGCAGCTCACAGCGGCATGGGTGCTCGCACTGCTCCAGGATCGCCGCGGTGAAATTGGAGGCCAGGTGGATCAGGTCGCGAGGTTCGACCTCAAACGTGATGGGGCCATGGCCTGCACCCTGAAGAACCAGGCGACTCTCTGCAGTGTCGATCATCGAGAGTTGTAGGCGTCTGCAACTCAACGTATTGACCGGCGCTGCCACCGAGCGGGCGCAATACCTAAGCAGCCCACCCGCAGACGGTCGCGCATCACCTCGATGGTCCAGCCGGAACGTCCTGAACGACCCTGGCGGATCCGCCATTCCGGCAGAAGCCCTGCGGGGAAGGGCGCGGATCCCTGCTTTCCGCCTGGAAAATGGAAACGCCCCCTGCTGGATTCGAACCAGCGACCGGCTGCTTAGAGGGCTGGAGGTCGTTGGCTTAAAAAGCCTTGCTGTGACTGGGTTTGTCGGGCCGAATTCAGCAAGGTGTGAGCAGATGTGTGAGCAGTTTGCCGGATTTCGCCCCCTGCTGTGCCTTCCTTCGGGCTCCTGGGAGGGGGTGATCGCCGTGAGTGCCATGCCTCCTTTTGCTGGGCTGGCCCTCAGTGATCAGCAGGTATTGGCAGATCGGCTAATATAAGGGCGGTATTGGCTGAACCTCTCCCGCGGCTAATCCCTCGATCGATGGCGCTGCCGAACCTCTGGGGGCTCTACAACCTCCGTTCCTCGCCCTACTTTCAAGCCACCCTGCGCTCTGACGCCGAGGCCACGCCTTTAGGCCTCTTCGTGGGCCGAGAGCGCGAGCGGCAACTGTTGCTCACCACCATCGGCAGCACCCGGAGCTCCAGGCAGGCTGTTGCCGGCAGGCCCGGAATCGGCAAAACCACACTTGTGCAGGCGGTGAAGGCCGACGCCCAAGAGGCTGGGTACTGGACCTCCTCCGAGATCATGTCTCTGGGCAGTGAAGGCAGCTCAGAAGACCTGCTGGGCCGGCTGCTTCATGGCGCCTACGACGCAGTGCTGACCAGTTTTCCCGCCGCTTCCGGGCCAGCAGTAGAAGCCGCGCAGCAGATGGTGCGCAGCTTTCGCCTGCGTGGCGGCGGCTTTTCGGCATCAGCGTTTGGATTTGGGGCAGGCGGCACCCAAACAGAAGGCGTATCGACTCCACCGAGTGCGCTGGTCCTCGATGGCCCACGGGTGCTGCGGGACCTGCTGGCCTATGCGCAGGCGCAGGGGGCCCAGGGCTTGGTGCTTCACCTGAACAACCTTGAGAACCTCAGCGAGGCCGATGCTGACCGTGCCGCCGATCTGCTGCGCAGCATTCGAGATCAGGCTCTGCTGCTCGATGGCCTGCACCTGATCGTGGTGGGCACCACCGACGCGGTGCGGACGGTTGTGCAAACCCACACCCAGATCCGTTCGGTCTTCAGTGACCCGCAGGTGCTTCAGCCACTGGAGTTGAAGGATGTGCAGAAGCTGCTGGCCAACCGCTATGCCGCCCTCCAGCTGGGCCCCGAGCAGCCCTGGCGCGCCCCGGTGGAAGACGCCGTAGTGGAGCGGCTGTATCTGCTTTTCCGCGGGGATTTGCGTGGCATGCTCAAGGCCTTCGAGGACGGCATGACGGCGCTGCTGGGGCTGACCGCTCCAGCAGCCAGCGACGGCACCGCGCCTGTGGGCATGGACGACCTGCACTTGGTGCTAAAGCAACGCAACCAGCAGGAGCTGAAGGACCAGTTGGGGCCAACGGCCTGGGAGCGCCTTCTGGCCTGGGGCAACCGTGACCCGGAAGCCTGTGAGATTCAGACCGCTCTCAAGACACTCTGGGGCGTCAGCCAATCGGCGGTTTCCCAGACCCTGCAGCAACTCACCGCTTCTGGTGCCGTGGAAGCTCTGCCGCGCAAGGGGCGTGATCCGATTCAGTACATGCTCACCGGAACGGCACGCCTGGCCTTTTGAGCCTGCGCCATCACGAGCAACGAGCACATCGACGGGCAAGTATTTGCTAAATAGCGAATACCTCGGATGCATTGGGAGGGCAGGCCCCCTCGGCAATACCTCACGCCTTGTGGCTCTGCCTGGCGGCCGACAATCGGGCCGACATGCTGATGAGCACACTGCGCAACTTCGTCAAGGCCATGGGTGGTGATATCGAAGTCAGGGCTGTGTTTCCCGACCGCGCCATCGAGATCAGCACCTTTTCGTCTCTGTCCGGTAAGCCCGCAAAGTCGCGCACTGGCAAGAAGAAACAGTCATTGCTCGAGGCGTAGAGCCTGTATCTGGTCAGCCTGGGGACGCTGTCGCTGTGCAAGTGCGGCTGGACGAGTTGTTCGTCGCCTCTGATGTTTACCCGCCCGATTGCGGAGGTGGCAGTGCACTCAGAGAGAGGAACAACCGCTCCGGTCGTCCTGGGAGGGGCTGGAACCCCATCGACGCGTAGAAGCTGTGCAGGCGTACGCGTTCCGCGTCACCAGCAGCGCTCGCCACATCGAGCAACATCAGCCGCACCCCCAGGATCTGCCCCGCCCGCTGGCACTGCTGCATGGCATCCACGAGCAGGATGCGGCCCAGTCCCTTTCCCTGCTGTCTCCCATCGACAGCGAGGTGACTGAGAAAAACGCCTGGGATCAGATTCGATCGCGTGGGTCTCGGGGCCGCATCGGAAGGCACATCGGCTACGCCAATGGCATGGGCATTGATGGCGTAGAAGCCCAGGCAGGCCCGAGGTTCGCCTGTCTGGGCGGCGTCAGTGGCGACGTAGAGCCGGGTGTGTCAGGCGACAGCGAAAACTGGTCCGGAGGCGACACGAAAACTGGTCCACCCCGTGGAGCGAGCCAGGCAGGACGACAAGGTCAGTGGATGCACGCCATCTCTGGAGCCGATGGTTCTGGAGAC
>JBIIXY010000043.1:0-16973 GCA_044347105.1 Prochlorococcaceae cyanobacterium | reverse complement strand
CGGCAATCTCGTGCGCTCTGAGAGCCTCTACGGCGATGGCGCCAGCGAGCTATACACCATCGAGCCGGTCTTCAACGATGACGGCAGCATCCAGGGCTATCAGGGCACCTGGACCTGGAGCGATCCAAACGGCGAGGTTTCGACTTGGACCAATCAGCTTGACGAACAATTGAACATCCAGTTGATGTCCAGCACTTCATGCACCAGTGTGGAACCTCAACTTGCGATTTGCACCTTTCCTGTTGCCCCGGAGCTGGTTCCATGGGAACCAGTAGACCAGGAAAGTCTTGGCGACTGGGATGGATCGGAGGAACAGCACCACTTGCCCAGCGAGAAGGAACCGTTGCGGGTTGATCGCACAGACGAATCCGGCAATGTGATCGGATACAGCCTGATCACCGAAACCGAATGGGATTCCACCGTTGAAGCCTACGACCTTGACCACAACCTGATCAGCAGCAGCTATACCGATCAGCATGGTTACTCCCAGCACTCCACCTGGGAAGTGCTGCTCGATGCCACTGGCGCCGTTGTCGGCCAGCGCTACACATCCGTTTCATCAGACGGCTCCTACAGCGACCAATCGGTTGAGCTTCACGACACGGAAGGCAACCTCCTCTCCAGCACCTACAACAGCTCCGACGGCAGCTGGCAAACCTCCACGCGCGTGGCTCCCCCGGATCTCTCGATCGGACCGGCGCCACTCAGTCATGCCCTGCAGATCTCGGGTGCCTGGGCCGACGGCTCCACCTACCAGCGCAGCGAGCTGTACGACATCAACGGCAATCTCGTGCGCTCTGAGAGCCTCTACGGCGATGGCGCCAGCGAGCTATACACCATCGAGCCGGTCTTCAACGATGACGGCAGCATCCAGGGCTATCAGGGCACCTGGACCTGGAGCGATCCAGACGGCGAAGTTTCAAGCTCCAGTGAACGTTTTGATACCGATCTCAACCCGATCTGGCGCCCATTTCCGATCTACGCCAGAAGCCAGGATTTTACGGAAGATGGCATTTACCTGACAGCCGCGCTCGACACACCAAAAGCTTCGGGCAACATCAGCTCAAACCTTCCCTTCATAACAACCGAGCAGGCTGATCTCAAGCTCAACGTTGACGGCTATCGAGATGCCACCCACGGAATGCTGCTGGGGGGACTTGATCTCACACTGCGCGGCAACCGATTGGATAACGTTCTCGTGGGCAATAGCGGCAACAACCGAATTACAGGCGGGCGCGGCAAGGACATGATCACCGGCGGCGATAGCGAGGATCATTTCGCCTTCCGCAAGCAGCAGCGCTCCTGCGACACGATCACTGATTTCAACGCTGGGGAAGACAAATTTCTGTTGATGGGCAGGGAGTTCCGCAATCTTTTCAATGAAAGTGGCCTGCGCAACAACGTGGTCGGCAAGGTTCTGTGGTTCGATCAAGCCACGGGCCACCTGCTCTTTTCACCGACAGGTGAAGCTTCCGGCTCTCGGCCCATCAAGCTCGCCTTGGTTCAAGGCCTGGAAGCCGCTGATTTCAGCCGGGATCTCTTTCTGCTTGGCTGAGAAAGGCCTCCACCTGATCGGCGCTGGGCTGGGGATCGATGGCCCCAGCCCCCCCACACACGAGGGCCCCGCAGGCACTGGCGAAGCGCATCAACGCCAGGGCCTGGTCGGCGCTGGCCCCGCGGAGCAGGGCGGGCCCGGCCACCAGCCCGTGCAGCAGCCCGGCCGTGAAGGCATCGCCGGCGCCGGTGGTGTCGACCACCGTCACCCGGAAGGCGGGCAGTTCTCCGGCCCTGCCGGCCAGCCACCAGCGCAGGGGCGCCCCGCCATCGGTGATCAGCACCGCCGGCCGCTGGGGCAGGGCCGCGCTCACCGCCGCCGGATCCGCCGTGCCGAACAGCCAGAGGGCCTCCTCGCGGGCGCACTTGAGCAGGGCCGCCTGGCGGAGCAGCGGCAGGATCGCCGCGATCTGGCCCGCTGTGGGACCGCTGGCGGGATCGGCGGCCGGATCCCAGAAGGTGGGCCGCCAGTTCACGTCGAGGGCCAGGGCCACGCCGGCCGCCGCGGCCTGGCGGCACGCCAGCTGCAGGGCTGACGCCGCGGCGGGCGAAGCGAGGGGGATCGTGCCCACCAGCAACCAGCGCGCCGCCGCCAGCAGGGGCCCGAGTGCGGCAGCCAACGCTTCGGCCGCGAGCGCCTGATCCGCAAAGCCGCCCGCTTCGCCAGCACCACCGGCAAAACCGCCGAACTGCCGCTCGCCACTGGCATCGCGCCGCACCAGCACCACCCGCGAGGGGCGCCCGCCGTCCCACTGCAACGCCGAGGTGTCGACGCCCCGCGCAGCGAACAGCTCAGCGAAGGCCGCGCCGATGGCGTCGCGCCCCAGCCGGCCCACAAAGGCGCTGGCGGTGCCCAGCCGGGCCAGGGCACAGGCCACGTTGGCCGGGGCGCCGCCAAGCCGGTCGTCGCAGGGAAGGTCGCGGGCCGGATCACCGCCGGGCGGGCCCAGCCGATCCACCAGCGCTTCGCCCAGGCAGAGCACCTGCGGGGCGCGGGCGGAGGGAGCAGGCTGGACGGAGGCCATCAGGCGGCCGGGCGACTCTCCTCAGGGTGGTCACTGGCAGCGGATGCGGCCAGGTGCTCGAGCAAGGCCGCAATGATCCGGGCGTTGGCGGCCGGGAAGGGGAACTCGCCCAGCTGCTCGGGCCGCACCCAGCGCACCTGCTGGGAGGCCAGCGGCTGGGGATCGCCGGCCAGCCAGGTGCACAGGTGCACCACAAAACGCAGCTTCTTGTGGCTGTAGGCGTGGTCGACCACGATCAGCTGCTCGCCCACCTCGGCCTCGATCGCCAGCTCCTCGCGCAGCTCGCGGGCGATGGTGGCCTCGATCGCCTCCCCCGGCTCCTGCTTGCCGCCGGGAAACTCCCACAGCCCGCCCAGCAGGCCCTCATTGAGCCGCTGGTCGATCAGCACCTCGCCGGCCGCGTTGCGCACCACGCCCACGCCGATCACCTGAAACGGCAACTCGCGGGGCGCGTCTTTCACGGGATAGGCGGCGGGATCGCCGGCAGCGTAGGCAGCGCAGTGCCCCCGCCAGGGACAGGCGCCGCAGCTGGGGTTGCGGGGCGTGCAGATGGTGGCGCCCAGGTCCATCAAGGCCTGGTTGAACGCCCGGGGCCGCTGCGGATCGAGCAACGACTCGCTCAGTTGCCAGAACCCCTGGAGCTGCCGCGCCGGCGGCCGCGGGCTCGCGGTCAGCCGCGCCAGCACCCGCTTCACGTTGCCATCGAGGATCGCGAAGGGCAGATCGAACGCCGAGGAGAGGATGCTGCCGGCGGTGCTGCGGCCGATGCCGGGCAGGGCCAGCCAGCCCTCAAGGGTGCGGGGCCAGGGTTGCCCGAGCAACTGCCGCGCCCCCTGGTGCAGGCGGCGGGCGCGGGAGTAGTAGCCCAAGCCCTGCCAGAGCAGCAGCACGTCGTGCTCCGCCGCCGCCGACAGGGCCTCCAGGGTGGGGAACGCGGCCATCCAGCGCTGCCAGTAGGGCAGCACCACCTGCAGCTGGGTCTGCTGCAGCATCACCTCGGCGCACCAGATCGGGAAGGGATCGAGGGAGGCGCCATCAGCGGCGGGGCGGCCATCGGCACCCGCCTTCCAGGGGATGGTGTGGCGGCCATGCACCTGCCACCAGGCCAGCAGCCGCTGGCGCAGCTCAGCGCACAAAGGACGAAACATGGTCTACCAGCTGCTCGGCGCAACGCAACCAGTGGGAACGATCCAGGCCCATGGGCTCGGGATCGGCGTCGTAGCGAAAGTCCTGCGCTGCAGCTCCGGCGCGATCAATCCGCTCCAGCAGAGCGGTGAGGTTGTGGATCAGCGGTGGATCCTCGCCGGGATGGAACAGCCAGGCTTTCAGTGCCTTTTCCACGGCCTGCTGGATCTGGAACCCCCAGATCGCTTCATCAATCGCGTTGTCCTGCAGCACCTGAGCCGCCTTCAGATCGCGGCGGGCGATCCGCAGCATCGCCAGGGCTTCAGGGTTGGCCATCGAGCAGCCGCCCCTCTCGAAAGGCTCTGGTGATCACGTGGTCGCGCCAGCCCCTGCGCTCCTCCACCTGAGAGCGGGAATACAACAGCAGATCCACGGGGACGAGGTGGTGAGCCAGCTTGCGCCAGAGGCGGCCCAGCAACGCAAACCGGTCCTGCCGCGCCAGCCAGGCATCCGGAGCGGTGATCAGCAGATCCACGTCGGAATCCGGCCGCGCTTCACCACGCGCGCGCGAGCCGAACAGGCGCACTTCCGCCTCAGGGATCTCGGCGCGGATCGCAGCCGCCATGGCGCGCAGCTGTTCTTCGCCGAGGGCGACGGCATCGCTGGAGGCCTCGGAAGTCGTGGCTGGGGTCATGGAAACACCTCAGTCCTCAGGATCGCCCGGATGGCCGGAAGTGCACAAGCGATCGGGGCCTTGCCAGCCCGGCTGTGCTGTCAAGCCGCTCGCATCACCTCGGCGCACCTGATCCCACAACGAAAGGTCCATGGCCCCAACCCCAGTGCTCGCGAATGCTGGCCTCAGCTGTTGCTGAACCGCACCGTGGCCCGCGGCCTGAAGGGCTGCTGGAGCAGGGCGCAGGCTTCGATCGAGGCCACCAGGGTGGTGACCAGCAGGATGAAGCCCTGCTCCTGAGGGGTGAGCCCAGGCTGGCTGTGCAGCAGGGGTGCCATGGCCAGCCAGAGCGGTGATCGCTCCGCTTCCGGGTAGACACGCTGGAGCCGCTTCTGGTGGCGCGGTTCCGCCAGCGAGGGTTCGCCGGCGCTGTGGGCGAAGTCGTTGCGCACGCTGCGGATCGCGTGCAGGGCCTGCTCGATCGCGGCTTCGATCAGTCCCAGCCGGGCGGCGAGGCTGATCTTGGCGCCGTAACTGCCCAGCGAGCGATCGGGGGTGAACAGCTTGTCGTCGGGTTCGGCGCTGGGGGCCATCACGGCCTTGAGCAGATGCTCCAGGGCCAGATCGAGGCGGGCGGCACCCACCAGCACCAGCCCACGGCCGCGCTCGGCCATCATCTGCACGGCCACGCTGCGGGCCTGCTCAGCGGCCGCCAGGGTGAGCGGATCCGGGGTCATGGCTGCTGACCCTGATCGCGCAGGTCTTCGTAGAGGCCGGTGTGGTTGAGCAGCACGTCTTTGATGCCATCACGCACCACGGCGGAATTGAGGGCCTGGCTGCTCATCGACTGATGGGCATCAAGGGCGCCGATGATGGCGTCCATCAGCTCACTGCCGAAGTCGGGTGAGTTGGCGAACTGCTCCTTGCTGTTGGCGGCAGCCTGCTGGCGCAGCGTCTCGGATTGGAGCAGCCGGCCCCGGATCACCGAGCGCACGTAGGTGAGCTTGTCATGGTCGCTCAGTTCAGCGCTGAACAGATCATTGAGCTTGGCGATGATCTCCGCCAGCTCCACCTTGTCCTTGTCCTGCACACCCCCACCCCCCGGGGCCATGCCAGGGATGGCCGGGTTGTCTCCCTGACGCAGATCGAGATCGCGCTTGCCCACCTCCCGCAGGTGGTAGTGGGTGAGCACCACCTTGGAGAGATCCACGGTGTTCACCTCGCGCTCAAAGTCCAGCAGCGGCAGCAGGGCCTTGTAGAACATCGCCCGCTTCTCCAGGCCGGTGTTGGCATAGTTGAAGATCTGGGAGAGGAAGGTGTAGAAGCGCCCGTAGGTGCCCATGTCGCTGCGGAACAGGCTGAGCGCATCGCGTTCATCCTTGGCCCGCTTCCGGGCGTCGGCGTCGTTGATCTCTTCTGCGTGGCGGTAGGCGAGCCGGGCTTCCTTGTAGTGGGTGAGCAGCCGCTGGGCCACCGGTTCGATCGCCCCCATCAGCTGGCTCTGGCGCGCCTTGTCGCTGCGTGAGCCATCCAGCAGCACCTTCACCACCCGGTCGATCTCGAAGTCGTCGTAGTGGCCCTGGGCATCGAGCTTGGTCTTGAGGTCGAGGATCAGGTTGGGATCGGTGGCCTCGGCCAGTTCGGCGGTGGCGTAGTAGGTCTTGAAGGCCGCCAGGATGGCGTCCGGTTCGTTCACGAAATCCACCACGAAGGTGGTGTCCTTGCCCGGGTGGCAGCGGTTCAGGCGGGAGAGGGTCTGCACGGCCTGGATGCCATCGAGGCGGCGGTCGACGTACATGCCGCAGAGCAGCGGCTGATCAAAGCCCGTCTGGAACTTGTTGGCCACCAGCAGGATCTGGTAGTCGTTGCCCTTGAAGGCTTCGCGGATGTCGCCCTTGAGGCCGGGGTTGAGGGTGGCCGTGCGCTCCGTGAAGCCATCCGGGCCGAGCTCGGGATCACTCACCTCGCCGCTGAAGGCCACCAGGGTGCCGAGCGGGTAGCCCTTCTCCTGGATGTACTGATCGATGGCGAGCTTCCAGCGCACGGCCTCCTTGCGGGAGCCCACCACCACCATCGCCTTGGCCTTGCCATCGAGCAGCGGCCACACGAACTGGCGGAAATGCTCCACCACGATCTGCACCTTCTGGGCGATGTTGTGGGGGTGGAGCTTCACCCAGCCCATCAGTTTCTTGAGGGCGGCGCTGCGTTCCACCTCCTCGCTGGAGAGCTGCTGGCCCTGCTGGGCGAGCTGGAAGGCGAGCTTGTAGGAGGTGTAGTTCTGCAGCACATCGAGGATGAAGCCCTCCTCGATCGCCTGGCGCATCGAATACACATGGAAAGGCGCCGGCAGGTTGCCGGGGCCCGCCGGTTCTGAGGGGTTGGGCCGCCGGCCGAACAGCTCCAGCGTCTTGGCCTTGGGCGTGGCGGTGAAGGCCACATAGGTGATGCCGCCCTCACCAGCGCTGGGGGATCCGGCGCGGGTGGTCATGTCGGCGGTGAGCAGCGCATCGATCGACACCTCACCGCCATCGGCCAGGTCGGCCAGCTCGGCAGCGGAGAGCACCTTGCGCAATTTGAGGGCGGCATCGCCCGTTTGGGAGCTGTGGGCCTCATCGGCGATCACCGCGAAGCGCTTGCCGCTGGTGGCGGTGAGCTCCTGCATTTTTTTGATGAGGGCCGGGAAGGTCTGGATGGTGCAGACCACGATCTTCTTGTCGCCGGAGAGCGCACTGGCCAGCTGCTCGCTCTTGATGCCCCGCTCGGTGGTGATCGAGGCCACCACCCCCTTGCGCCGCTCGAAGTTCTCCAGGGTTTCCTGCAGCTGGGTATCGATCACGCTGCGGTCGCTCACCACCAGCACCGTGTCGAACAGCTTGCGGTCGTTGGCGTCGTGCATGTCGGCCAGCAGGTGGGCGCTCCAGCCGATCGAGGCGGTTTTGCCGGAGCCGGCCGAGTGCTGGATCAGGTAACGCAGGCCTGCGCCTTCCTCCAGCACCGCCTTGAGCAGCAGCCGGGTCACGGCCAGCTGGTGGTAGCGGGGGAACACCAGGCGTTTGATCTGCTTTTTGCTGTCGCGCTCGGCGATGCAGTAGCGGCCGAGGATCTCCAGCCAGCTTTCGCGCTCCCACACCTCCTCCCAGAGGTAGGCGGTGCGATGGCCTTCCATCACCGGATTGCCGGCACCGCAGTCAGGCCCGCCGGGGTCGCTGCCCCGGTTGAAGGGCAGGAACGGGGTGCGGGGGCCGTCGAGGCGGGTGGCCATCTGCACCTCGCGGTTGCTCACGGCGAAATGCACCAGGGCGCCGCTGGGGAAAGAGAGCAGGGGCTCAGGGGCCTGGCCTGGGGGCCTGGGGTTGCGGTCGGTTTTGTATTGCCACACCGCATCGGCGATGGTCTGGGTGTTGTCGGTCTTGAGTTCGGCGGTGGCAACGGGAATGCCATTGAGGAAGAGAACGAGATCGAGGCAGTTCTCGTTGCGGGTGGAGTAGCGCACCTGGCGCACCACGCGCAGGCGGTTGGCGTTGTAGCGGACCAGGATCTGTGGGTTGAGCCCGAAGGCCGGCTTGAACTCGGCCAGCTTGAGGGCCTTGGGCAGACCGAGCACCTCCACGCCATGGCGGAGCAGATCGAGGGTGCCCACCTGGTCGAGCTGCTGGCGCACCCGCTGCAGCAGGGTGGCTTCCGCTTTGCTGCCATGGTTTTTCTGCAGCACCTGCCAGGCGTCGGACTGGGCGTCCTGCACCCAGGCGATCAGATCGGGCGGGTAGAGGGCGAGCTCGCGGCTGTAGTCGGAGGCAGTGCCCTCCTGATAGAGCCAGCCGTGAGCACCGAGGTGGTCGCAGATCTCCTGCTCAAAGGCGATTTCGTGGCGGACACTCATCGGTTCAGCTGCTGTGCCATCGCGGGTCCGCAGGTTTGAGGCTAGCTGTAGCGGACTGTTGGAGCTGTGGCTCCCTGGAGCTATGCAACGGCTGCATCAATTTCAGGGAGCTGTGCTGATCCTGGCGCTGGGATCAGGGCTCGATCAGCTCAACGCAGCAGCGCAACCCAGGGGCCCGCGCCAGGCGTGCATCGGCGGTGAGCAAGGGCACCTCCAGCTGCTCAGCCAGCGCCACGTAGAGCGCGTCGTAGGCCGAGAGGTTGGAACGCAGCTCCCAGGCCCGCACCCACAGGGCGCGGCTGGGATGACGGCGCAGTCCCAGCAGCTGGGCGGTGGTCAGGGCCTGCAGGGCATCACGGTCCTGCAGCTTGGCGGCCAGCACCAACCGGCGCAGCACCGACAACAGTTCGGCATCGATCAGCTCTGGAGCCTGCAGGCTCTCGGCGGCCGCTCGTGAGCGGGCGGCGCCGTTGATCAGCAGGGCATCCACCAGGGCCGATGCATCGATCACCACCATCAGCGCTCGGCGCGGCTGTCGCGCAGGGCGTCCAGGATGCTGCCGCGATCGATCGGCAGAGACGGCAGGGCACCCAGCAGCTCAGCGTTGTCGGCGCGGCGAGCGGTTTCCGTGAGCTCCTGCAACGCGAAGGTGCTCAGGGGCAGGCCGGCCTGGGCCGCAAGCTTCTCCAGCCGGGCGGCCACCTCCTCGGGCACGTGACGGATGTAGAGGGTGCGCGCCATGATCTGCACCTGCTTGCTGACTGCTAGCAGGCTAGGCGCCTGGTTCATTCGCGCAAGCAACAATGCCTGTTGCGCAACGCGCTACAGTGCCATCGTGATTCGTTCCATCCGCCACAAGGGTTTGCGTCGCTTCCACACCACAGGCAGCACGGCGGGCATCCAGGCCTCTCATGCCAAAAAACTGCGGATGCAACTGGCCGCGCTCGAAACGGCCGTCATCATTGAAGACATGGACCTGCCGGGCTTCCGCCTGCATCCACTCGTTGGATCCGAGCGAGGTCGCTGGTCGATCTGGGTGAACGGCAACTGGAGGCTCACCTTCGAGTTTCGCGACGGCAATGTTTATGTTCTTGACTACGAGGACTACCACTGATGGCTAGCTCTGGACTGATGCACAATCCACCCCATCCGGGTGAGTTTATCCGTGATGTTTATCTGGATGCGTTGCAACTGAGCATGCGTGACGTTGCGTCGCGGTTGCAGGTGGCTCCATCAACATTGAACCGGATTCTCCAGGGCCGTAGTCGAGTCACACCGGAGATGGCACTACGTCTGTCGCGCTGCCTAGGCCGCTCTGCCGAGAGCTGGCTAGGGATGCAGGATGCGCATGATCTCTGGCAGGCCCGCCAACGCCTCGACCTCAGTGGCCTGACGCCATTGCTGGAGGTATCGGCATGATGCCCTCCTCATGCGGCGCTGGTCTCGGGGACCAAGCCCCGCCCATCGATCTGGCCGGTGACGGCGGCGGAGATCAGCGCGGAGTGGGCAACCACTACAGGGCCGTGAGCTCATCCCCGCTTCACCTGGCTCAGGGTGCTGCCGCGCTGCTGGGGCTGCGGAAGAGGTGATCGCGCGGGAAGGTGTTCGTGCCTGCTTCTGACACCTCCATCACCCCGGCGGCAATCAGGCGCTCACGCACCCGGCCGTCGTTGGTGCCCTGGATCGATGGCACGTTTTCCAGGCGGCCCACCGATCCGGCGAGCACCACGAAGCCCTCTGGGTGTAGAGGCCTCGGCCATCGACACCGGCACCGGGGCTGCGGCAGAAGAACAGCTCGGCCGGGTTCTCGGCTTCTGTGGCCGTGGCCAGTGGATCGAACAGCGGGAAGCCAAGCGTGGAGAAGAGGGTGCTCCCCGTCTCGAAGATCTCCATGCAGTCGGCTGCTGCAGGGCATGCAACTCCAGGAACAGGGCATGGGTCTGGGTGAGGCTATTGGTGCGGGAGATCAGCACCAGGGCCCGCTGCCAGAAGTCCTTCTTCTGATGGTGCTGGGCCAGGCGGGTGCGTAGATCGCCGGACTGGCCGACATAAACCCGCCGGTCGTCATCGCCTGTGTCTTCCCCCACCAACACATAGACGCTGACCTGGCTGCTCTGCTCCATGGCCAGGAAATCGGCCAGCAAACTGCGGGGCACCTCAATCACCTGCACGATGCGGGTGGTGATCTCGGCGATGCGGATGCCGTGGGGCTCGCCGCTGGGCAGGAAGATCTGGATCGTCTTGGGTGTCTGGCTCATGCGGCGCCGGCCTCAGCCACCAGGCCGCGCACATCGATCTGGCCGGTGACGGCGGCGGAGATTAGGGCGGAGCGGCGTTCTTGGAGGAGTTCCTGTGATTTCAAGAGGTCATCAAATGAGCCATCCAGTTGACGCAAGGATTCACGAACCATAGACACAATCTCTCGCTGTTCATCAAGAGGAGGGACAGGAGCTCTGAATGAGAAGATGTCGGGCATATAAATTGTGTTATGGGTTGATCCATATTTCAGCCTCTCAAACTCCTTGACCATTGCCCGGAATACATAAAGCAGATACTCTGGAGAGATCCTGGGGCCACATATCCAGTTGACGAAGTCCTGTGTTGTCGCCATTGCAGCTCCCAGGATGCCAGAAAACCCAACGCTTGCGGTGCGAGATAGGACTACCGTGTTAGCGGGCAAAAGTCGAGCGGCGGAGTTTTCCAGGCCAATCTGGCTTACCTTCTCTTGAGTCTCAAATACGTACTCAGTCCTTCCGTCCCGGATCTGCCATACATCGCCGAGGGTGAACCAAGGATATATGCACTCCTCTGCTACCCAATAGTCTTCACGTGAGCGACTAGGTGTATGGCCCGATTCAATGCGAGCAGCAAGACGCAGGGGCATCACAGTCCAATGCTCCGGCACCTCCCCCAGCCATTCCACCCCCGAATTCTTCATCGGCGCGTCTGGATTCGGCCCCTTGGTGACGGCATGGGAGATCACGGCCTGGCGCTTTTCCTTCAGCAGCTCGATCAGCCGCTGCTGCTCGGCAATCAGGGCGTCGATCTTGGCGGTTTCGCGGTCGAGGAAGGTGGCGATAGTGGTCTGTTCCATGCGCGGCGGAAAAGACCACATCAATCGATAGATGTCACTTGGAGCTGCGCGTTGGTGGCTCTTGGTGGCGGACTCGACTAGCGATTCGAGCCGAGTCCGATAGTTCTCGGACTGGACGATATACCAGAGGAAGCGAATGTCCTCGCTGCGCGGGAGGAGTGGGACAAACTCACTCGAGCAGACTGTAAGAACGTCGTGGGGGTGCGCGATGCAAACAGTGCCCTTTCTGGGATTCAGCTTGGAAACCAATACCTGTGGCTCGGTTACCACCAGTTTTCCGCTGTCGATATCAGAACCATCTTCCAGTTGTCCATCGCCAGTCTCTTGAACGGCCGGAATTGAATAGTGAAAGACTGGTCTCTGTGCAAGAGCATCGGCATTGATCGTGGAGCGACACGATCCGATCACTGCGTCGGTTCGGCAGAGATTCCAATGCTCCGGCACCTCCCCGAGCCACTCCACGCCGCTGGGCTTGTAGGCCGGGTAACGGGGGAAGGTCATGGTTGATCCTCCTCGTTTGGATCAGCGAAAACAGCATCGACATCGCGGGCGCCATGGAGGACGCGGACGATCCGCAGGCAGCCTTGATCCTGGAGATAAAAGATCACATAGCGCCCCACAGGGAAGCTGCGCAGACCCGCCACCAATTCGTCGCGGCGGCGGCCGAGGCCGGGTTGGTGGGACAGGTTCTGAAACTTCGCATCGATCAGGTCAATGAAGGCGTCAGCCTGGTCGGGGTTGTCGGCGGCGATGAACACCCAGATCTCGCCAAGATCCGCGTAGGCTCTGGGGGTGAGGGCAATCGCCAGCACAGCTCAGGCACTCAGGCTGGAATCGGCAAGGGCCCCCAGACGGCGGCGGCCTTCGGCCTTGATGGCCTTCGGGTTCCAGGCCTCGGCCTCGCCGCTTGCCAGCCCGTCCTGGATGTCACGGCGCAACTGCTGGAGCTGCAATGCCCTCAGCTGATCCTGCTGCTCCATCAGCCGCAGCGCTTCACGTACGACCTCGCTGGCGGAGGTGTAGCGGCCAGAAGCCACCTTGGCTTTCACCATCGCCTCCAGCTGAGGCGACAGGTTGACGTTCATCGTCATGACTTCCTCTGCCAGGGCCGAAATCCTTGGCCACGCTAGCCGGCTTGGCAAACCTTGCCAAACCTTGGCGGGCTCAGAGATCGCTAAAGGCCTCCTCGTCCTCCGGGGAGGCCCACTCCGCCAGCAGAGTGCCCTCCAGATCCTGCAAGGCAAGGGCTTCCTGCTCCAGCCGCAGGGCGGTGGCCAAATCGATCGGCGGGACCTCGCCTGCTGCAGCGGGGCGGAACAGTGGCAGGCCTTCGGCGCCGCGTTCCATCGCAGCAGCCGTCTCGCCTGGATTCGCTGGTCGCTGTTCCTCTTGCGACTTGTCGACTGGCGTGCCGCTCCCGGTCATCCCAGTTCCTCCGATGCCCAGGCCAGCAGTTGCGTAGCGGCGTCCAGAGCCCGCTCAGCATCCTCCGGCCCAAACACGTCCGAGGGCAGTTCATCCCCCAGGGCATCGGGATAGCGCGTGGGGGCATAGAGCTTGTCCAATACACGAGCCTGCTGCTGCCAGCGCTGGGCCGGCTCCTCGCCAAGTTCACGGAGCAGCGCTCCGAGCGAATGGCTGCGCAGGTCACGATCCTCAGCTGCCAGCAGGGCCTTGATCGCCTTCTCCCCCACCTGCTGCGCCTGAAAACAGGCCTGGGCCGCCTGACCGGCAGCCTTCAGCACCTCGGCCGCCCGCAGATCGTCCTGGGCCTGCCGCAGCCACAACCCAGCCCGATGGCGA
Source organism: Prochlorococcaceae cyanobacterium (assembly GCA_044347105.1). Taxonomy (GTDB): domain Bacteria; phylum Cyanobacteriota; class Cyanobacteriia; order PCC-6307; family Cyanobiaceae; genus NIES-981. Next base: position 3,819 of record JBIIXY010000043.1, on the reverse strand, counting down.
GCTCCTTCCTGGCTCATGGAAACCGACACCCCTCCAGCAGCGGAATGGCCTCCGCCTTCACCGAGCGCCAGAAGGGGGAGTCGCCGTGCTTCACCAGCAGAGCCCGGCCGGCCAGCAGAGGCTGGACGGGCAAGCGGCAGTCCTGCAGAGCCTCCAGCACCGCGTCGTAGGCATCCAGCAGGCGCATCTCGTTCATGCCCATCACCAGCAGATCCACATCCGAACGGCGGCTGGCGCTGCCCCGCGCCCAGCTGCCGAACAGCCAGAGGCCCTCCGGCTGGTGCCGTTGCACCAGGTTCCCCAGGGCCGGCACCAGCTCGGCGCGCAGCGCTGATGGCAAGTTGGCCGCCTGAATCGCTCCCGGGGAAGCCTGCTGCAGCTCAGCCGCCATCGGCCTGCTCCCGGCTGGGAACGGGCTCCCCATTCAGCTCCTCACCCCGCAGGATGCGCAGCTCGCCGTCGATCCGCACAGCGAGGCCGGTGCCGCTCTGGCGGGCGATCTCGCGGGCCCGCTGGCTGGCGCGCACCAGGGCGGCAGAAACCCGGCTGAGGTCGGGGTCATCGAGATGGCTCTGAAAGCCGCTGGTCATGCATGAACTCCCTCTGCCACCAGTACGGGGCCGCTGCCACCATTATCGATCAGTTGCCAGGCATCCACAGCAAGCCGGTACTCCCGCTCGAAATTGGCCAACCCAAGAGCAAATCGGCGCTGAATTACGGGGAGAGGGATGGCATGTCCGCCCTGGCTGATCCGAAGCTGCACGCGCTGAATCGCTTCTTCGGCGCTGTTCAGCCGCAAAAAGATCAGCTTCACCTGATACCCCGCAAGCCGCCAGGCAGCAATGCGGCGCAGGTAGCCCTTGCCCGCCAGCGTGGTTTCAAACGCAAAGCTTTTCCCCGCTGCCCCGCAGCGATCGATCTCCTGCAGCATCAACCGCCCGGCCCTGCGTGCAGCCAGCTCCGGCGCAAAGGGCGAGAGGCCGGCGGCGATCAGGTCGGCATTGATGAAGGCCGTGATGCCCACCTCCAGGGGCAGATATTCGCGGGCGAAGGTGGTTTTTCCGGAACCATTGGGGCCAGCGATGATGATCACGCGCTTCTCAGCCACGCTCAGCCACTCAGCCCACCGATCATCGCCAGGATCCGATCGGTCACCTGCTTCAGTTCGGCGTCGATCTCCTCCAGCGGCCGGGGCGGTGTGAACACATAGAAGTGGCGGTTGAAGGGGATCTCGTAGCCCACCTTGGTCTTGTCGTGGTCGATCCAGGCGTCGCTCACGTGGGGCAGCACCTCCCTCTCGAAGTAGGTCTGCACGTCTTCTGCAAGCGGCACGTTCTCGGTGTCGCGCAGGCTGCTGTCAGCCTGGGGCTTGCCCTTGGCCTTGCCGCGCTGGCCAAGCACCACGTTGCCCGCGTCATCGCGCAACGGGCGCTCCACCGTGATCGTGCGGTAGCCGAAGTCTTCGTTGCGGAAGATCCTGCTGATCGGCTTGCCGTCCTGCTCGGCTTCCTCGAAATTGCCGAACAGGCGCGTGATCGCGTCGATGTGCTCCGGGCTCAGCTCCTTGCGTTTGCTGCCCAGGCTCTTGCGCATCTTCTGCCAGAAGCTGCTGGCATCAATCAACTGCACACGCCCCCTGCGGGGGGCAGGCTTGCGGTTGCTGAGGATCCAGATGTAGGTGCTGATCCCTGTGTTGTAAAACATATCGGTGGGCAGGCCGATGATCGCCTCCACCAGATCGTTCTCCAGCACATAGCGGCGGATCTCGCTTTCTCCGGAGCCGGCTCCTCCGGTGAACAGCGGTGAGCCATTGAGCACAATCCCAAAGCGGCTGCCGCCATCGGTGGCGGGGCGCATCTTGCTGATCAGGTGCAGCAGAAACAGCAGCGAGCCGTCGCTCACGCGCGGCAGGCCAGGGCCAAAACGGCCCGCATGGCCCAGGGTGTCGGCTTCACGCTGCACCTCCTTCTGGATCTTCTTCCACTCCACCCCGAATGGCGGGTTGGAGAGCATGTAGTCGTACTTCTGCTCGCCCAGCTGATCATCGGAGAGCGTGTTGCCAAAGCGGATGTTGCGGATGTCCTGCCCCTTGATCAGCATGTCGGCCTTGCAGATCGCATAGCTCTCCGGGTTGAGCTCCTGGCCGCTCAGCACCAGCCGGGCCGACGGGTTCATGCCCACCAGGTGCTCTTCCGCCACGCTCAACATGCCGCCGGTGCCCGTGGTGGGGTCGTAGAGGCTGCGCACGATGCCGCTCTGGGTGAGGGCCTGATCGTCTTCGATGAAGATCAGATTCACCATCAGCTTGATCACCTCACGGGGCGTGAAGTGTTCCCCGGCCGTTTCGTTGGAGAGTTCCGCGAACTTGCGGATCAGCTCCTCGAACACCAGCCCCATCTCGGCATTGCTCACCGTTTGCGGGTGCAGGTCGATCTGGGCGAAGCGTTCGGCCGTCTGGTAAAGCAGGCCCGCCTTCTCCAGCCGATCCAGTTGCAGGTGGAATTCGAAGCTCTCGAAGATGTCGCGCACCGCCGGCGTGAACGCCTGGATGTAGCTGCGCAGGTTCTCGCCGATGTTGTCCTGATCGCCCATCAGCCGCTTCATGCTCAGCGCTGAGGTGTTGCAGAACGCCTGCCCCGCCACCCGCAGCAGGAACGGCTCGGGATCGAGGCCCTGCCCTTCCCGCAGCGCCTTCTCAGCCAGCACCGCCTCCTTGCTGGGCTCCAGCACGCAGTCGAGCCGGCGCAGCACGGTGAACGGCAGGATCACCTTGCCGTAGTCGCTCTGCTTGTAATCCCCGCGCAGCAGGTCGGCTACGCTCCAGATGAAGGCCGAGAGGTTCTGCCTGCCGCTGGGCTGGGCGGAAGCTGCATCGGCTGACGGGCTATGGCCAGCCAGGCTCACCGAGCCCCCCCGTCCGCGGCCCGCCTGCAGTTGGCCGGTGGCGAGAAGCGGTGCCTTCACAGCGTCGTAGGTGGGTTCATCCCACCCCAGCAGCTCCCGCAGCCGGCCGTTAGCCGCACACCCGCCCAGGGCTTCCAGGGCACCCAGAAGCTCCTGCTGCTGCTCTTCTGCACTCATCGGGCTTCGGTGTGCATCTCCTCTGGCCGCAGTCTGGCTGGTGGATCCATGGGTTCATCGCCGCCACGCTGATCTGCTGGGGGGGGGACGGGTGAGCTGATCGCCACCCCTGGGCCCGCGCCAACTCACCAGCAATGCGGCTTTGCGCAGAGCCGTGAGCGAGAGGTGGGGAATTCATGGCTGGCAGCCAGAGGCCGGATGGCTGATGCTGGGCGCCCACTGCGCGCTGCCCCATGCCCCTGCCGCCCCACCTCGCGCTCACGGCTGGGCTGCTGGCCAGCAGCATCACCGGCACCGCCAGCATCCGGGAGCGGATCGCCCTGCCGGCCGACGCGGTGTTCGAGGCGGTGCTGATCGATATCGCCATCGCCGATGCGCCGGCAAGGGAGCTGGGCCGGGTGCGGCTGGAGCCCGCCGGCCAGCCCCCCTTCCGCTTCACCATTCCCTACCGCGACAGCGATCTGAGCACCCGCGGGCGCTACGCGGTGCGGGCCACCGTGCGCCAGGGCGAGCGGCTGCTGTTCACCACCGACACGATCACCTCCGTACTCCAGGGGGGCCCCCAGCCGCCCGTGAGCCTGCAGCTGGTGCAGGTGGGGGCCAGACCGGCGGCCAACCGGCAGGCACTCCTGGGCGGACTGCCCGCCAGCTGGCGCGGCGATCTCTCCACAGGGGGCAGCAACCAGCGCTGGCAGGTGGATCTGGCCGCCGATGGCACCTTCCAGCTGCGTCAGAGCA
>JBIIXY010000137.1:0-5427 GCA_044347105.1 Prochlorococcaceae cyanobacterium | reverse complement strand
ATCGGCTCCAGAGATGGCGTGCATCCACTGACCTTGTCGTCCTGCCTGGCTCGCTCCACGGGGTGGACCAGTTTTCGTGTCGCCTCCGGACCAGTTTTCGCTGTCGCCTGACAGGGGTTGTTGCTGCTGAAGCTGATCGAAGACCATGCCGATGCAGCGGTGCGGGTGCACCTGGTGGTGCTGGCGGAGGAGGGCGCCTACACCGAGGCGCTACTCGATGACATGCAGCGCCTGAGGGAGGTGCCAAGCAGCACCGAGCGCGATGCGCTGACCAAGGCGCGGCTGGGGCAGGGGTTATTTCGCCATCGGGTGTCGGAGCTGGAGCCGGCCTGCCGGGTCACGGGCCTGGCGCGGCAGGAGTTCCTGGTGGCGAGCCACATCAAACCCTGGCGATCCTGCGACAACAGCGAACGGCTGAGCGGATCCAATGGCCTGCTGCTCTCCCCCCATGTGGACAAGCTGTTTGATCGCCATTGGATCAGCTTCAACTCAGGCGGCGAGCTGATCTGGCAGCACGAGGCGGCAGGGGAGGCCTTGCGCTGCTGGGGCATCGGAGGGGCGAATCTGATTCGACCGTTCAACCGCGAGCAGGAGGCGTTCTTGCGTGCCCACAGGGATGCCCTGAGGCACTGAGGCCGATGGGGTCAAGAGGCGTGGGTTGGTTTGGCCCTAAAAGGTTGATCTGGCTGGCCAGGGCGCTTGATCACGGCGTGCGTGAGATCTTCTTCCGTGATTTCAGGGATCTCCTCATACTCTTCGGGTTGGATGACATGGGCATCCACACGCTGAAGATCAGAGTGGATCTTGCCGTCAGGAGAGGTGGGGGAGAATACGACGTTGCTCTCGCTCATTGGCCTTTCGCATGGAGATGATGTGCCGGATGCCGTTGCGCTCCGTGTAGACCACGATCACGGCGCGGCCTCGAAGCCATCCAGCGCAGAGAATTCTGACTTCACCATAGTCTCGCCTTTGATCAGGGGCCTCGATCGTTGGGCCGGCGAAAACGGTCTCAGCATCGAGAAAATCCAAGCCGCGCCGTTCCGGGGTTTGCAGGCGCTTGGCCGGATCAATGCTGATCACCGGGCAGGAAGCGCTGGATGAAGGCCGCCAGCGGCATGGGTCCGCAGCGGGAAATCCAGCTGTTGCCGCCCGGAAGCCGACGCCAGCACTGCACCGCAAGGGAGGGATCGGTGCCGGGGAGGAGCTGCACCCGGTAGCGGTACTCGGCATCGGCGGCCTGCTCAGGGCTGGCCAGGGGTTCCGCTTGATGCTGGGAGCTCAGAAAGGCGGTGAGGAAACTGGAGGCGTCAGCGGCTTCGCGCCGGGCCGCCGCAAAGCGCCAGGCGGCGCCGGTGGGATAGCCGTCGTGGTGGAGGTGGAGATGGCGCTCAGGGACGCCGACAAAGCCGGTAAAGGTGTAGATGGCTCGGGTGGCCAAGGCATTGGGGCGGCTGCAACTGCAAGTGCCACCGTTGTCTCGCCCAAGCTCCGTACACCCTCTCGGTGCCTGCCATCACTCCCGTGTTCGGTTGGAATTGAACCCTGGGAACCGTGTGCGAATGAATTCCTCAGCGCTGTCTGGCGGAAGCTTCACGGTTCCCGGGCCACTGCGGACGAAAAAATCTCCTTCCGGCGCGGCCTCCACCCCCTTCCAACACAAGAACACCGGCTCGGGGCTGCGCTGGCAGCTCACCACGCACACGGTCTTCCCATCGATGCTCTGGGTGTTGGGATCGATGCAGGTGCCAGCGCGATCGCCGAGGCCATTGCGCACCACCTGGGCCAGATGGCGGAGGAACTTGTCGTCGGTTTCAAGCTGATCGGGCTCGGTGCCCACAATCGAACCGTCGTCGGCCACCCCGATCAGCAGATCACCGCCTTCGGTGTTGAGGAAGGCTGCAATGGACTTGAGGGCAGCGTGGGTCACGCCTTTGTCGTCTTTGCGGCTCTCCTTGAGGCTCCAGCGCAGAGTGGACTTGAACTCAAGGGTTTTGGATTCGCCGCGCTTGATCAGCGCTTCGGCATTGCGATGGCCGCGCAGGTACTGATCGAAGAGAAAGTTCTTGACGGTTTCACCGAAGGCGGCATCATCAGTAATGCGCTTGTAGAGATCGAAGTTGGAATCAACAATGTCCTGGATCACATTCTCCACCTTCTGATCGAAGGTGAGCCGCACGTTCTCGCGGGTGTTGACGCGCGCTGCGGCATCAAGGGCCACATCATCCGCCAGACGCTCCATCATCTGGCCGAGAGTGAGGCGGTGCTCGGGCCCGAGGTTCAGCCCGAAGCGCTCATTGAGCTCGGCCACGATGCGCGAGAGTGTCTCCAGCTCTTCCGGTGCGGGGGTGTGTCCGCCTTTCGTACCTACAGGCTTCAGCGCGCCATTGCCCCGCTCCAGGGGGATGGCACCGCTACTGGTTTCCTGAATCCGGTACGACTCCATGTCGATGTTCTGCTGCACCTCACGCGGCAGTTCCGGTTGATCAGCTGGGAGCAGCCGGCGTAGGTAGCGGGCGAACTGGTAGAGCTTTTCGAGATCGGCATCAGAGAAGGGCAGCACCTGAGCGAGGAAGGCATAGAGGCGTACGTAGTCGGTGAGCTGTCCGCGGAATTCGTGCCTCTCGTCCACGCCGAGGGCTTCGAAACGATCCACCAGCGGCAGCAAAACCTGGTAGATGCCGTCTTGGGTGCCCTTCGGGCTGAAGAACACCTGGGCGAAGGCGTTGATATCGGCTGGGGTGTAGACGGGGAAGGCCGAGAGGCGCGTTTCGATTTCATAGAGGATGTTGGGATCGGTGGCTTCCGAGAGCAGGGTCGCTTCGTAATAGGGTTCGAACGCCTTCTTGATCATGTCTGCGTCATTGGCGAAGTCCACCACCAACGTGCCTGTCTTCTTGGGATGGGTGCGGTTCAGGCGTGACAGGGTCTGCACGGCACCCACCCCGCCGAGCTTCTTGTCCACATACATGGTGTGGAGCAAGGGCTGATCGAAGCCGGTCTGAAACTTGTTGGCCACGATCAGAAAGCGGTATTCAGCCTGCTCAAAGGTGCTGGCAGTCTGCGTCTCCGGCACACCGTTCATTCCGGCTTCGGTGTAGCTTTTGCCACCATCTTGAACGGTGCCCGAAAACGCCACGAGGGCTTTGAAGAGGTAGCCGCGCTCGGCAAGATACCGATCGATGGCTAGCTTGTAGCGAACGGCATGGAGGCGTGAGCGCGTCACCACCATTGCCTTGGCCAGCCCATTGATCTGATCCTGGCTGTTGGCGGCGAAGTGCTCAACGCAGATCCGCACCTTCTCGCCGATGGCGTGGGGATGGAGATCCACGAAGGATTTGAGCAGGTATTCGGCCTTGCGCTTGTCGTAGCGGGGGTCGTCCTCGATCTTCTTGAGCAGGCGCCAGAAGGCCTGGTAAGTGGTGTAGTTTGCGAGCACATCGAGGATGAAGCCCTCCTCGATCGCCTGGCGCATGCTGTAGAGATGAAACGGCGCGAAGGTGCCATCTGGTCGGCGCACGCCAAAGAGCTCGAGTGTCTTGGGCTTGGGGGTGGCGGTGAAGGCGAAGGTGGACACGTTCGGCAGCCGGCCGCGCTTCTCCACCTCAGCCAGGATCGTGCCTTCGAGCTCCTCCTCGGGGGTGGCGGCCGATTCCTCCTCGCTTTCGGCAGCTTCGAGGGAGGGAACGCTGAGCACGGCCTTGAGGCTCTTGGTGCTCTCGCCCGACTGGGAGGAGTGGGCCTCATCCACGATCACGGCGAAGCGCTTTCCGGGCAGTTCGCCGATCTGCTGGGCGATCACTGGGAACTTCTGCAGGGTGGTGACGATGATCGTCTTGCCGGATTCGAGCGCGTCTTTCAGTTGGCGGGAGGTGGTGTCGATGGTTTCGACCACGCCCAGGGTCTGCTCGAACTGGCGGATGGTGCTCTGCAACTGGCGATCGAGGATGCGGCGATCGGTGATCACCACGATCGAATCGAACACCCGCTCGTCGGATGCGTTGTGGAGGGTGCTGAGCTGGTGGGCGAGCCAGGCGATCGTGAAGCTCTTACCGCTGCCGGCCGAGTGCTGGATCAGGTAGCGCTGGCCGGGGCCACGGCTGCGGGCATCGGCCACCAGGCGGCGCACTGCGACTAGCTGCTGGTAGCGAGGAAAGATCAGAAAGCGTTTGCCGGTCTTGCGGCCCTTGTCGTCTTCCTCTTCCACCTCATGGATGAACTGCCGCACCAGATCAAGCACGCTGGAGGGCGCCCAGATCTGCTCCCAGAGGTAGGCGGTGGCGTAACCGGAACGGGTGGGTGGAACAGGAGGGTTGCCGGCACCGCCGAAACGCCCCTGGTTGAAGGGAAGGAAGCGGGTTTTCGCCTTCGCCAGCTGGGAGGCCACATAGACCAGTTCGGAATCCACTGCGAAGTGGCCCAGACAGCGTCCGTAGGAGAACAGTGGTTCGCGGGGGTCCCGGGTGGTTTGGTACTGGCGGATCGCGTCTTCGACGTTCTGGCCGGAGAGGGGATTCTTGAGTTCGGCGGTGAACAGGGGGATGCCGTTGAGGAACAGCGCCAGATCGAGGCTGTTCTCGTTGCGCGTGCTGTAGCGGAGCTGTCGTACCACCGCGAAGAGGTTGGCGGCATGAAGCCGCTGGGTTTCCTCATTCAGGCCGCTGGCGGGTTGGAAATAGGCGAGGCGGAACTTGCAGCCGGAATCCTTTATCCCCTGGCGCAGCACATCGAGAGTGCCGCGGCGCTCAATTTCCGCGGCCACACGCCTGAGGAATTGATCCCGCACGGCTGAGCCGTGGTGCTGGGCGAGCTTGTTCCATTCCTTCGGCTGGGTGGCGAGCACGAAGTCGAGCACATCCTGCGGGAGAAGGCAGAGCGTGCGGTCGTACTGCTCGGCGGTGCGCTTGTGGTAGGCGCTTTGCAGCAAGGTAGCTTCGATCGCGTCTTCGAGCACGCGTTCGGAGATGTCAGGTGTCATGTCGGGCCTCCTCCGGTTCCCAATACGAAGCGAGCACGTTCATTGCGGAGCATCTCGTAGGGCGTGATGCATCGGATGCCCAGGCCTATGCAGGCATCAGGAATCTTGATTTTCTTTGGGGAAGCCGCTGGCTTTTCGTGGGTGACCACCGTATATGAACCTGCATGAGCCTGGGAGACCAGATAATAGTCAGCGATGCTGAGAAAGGTGCTCACTGCCGAAGGGTCGTAGCTTTGCCCAGTGGCCCAAGCACTAACAGCAGCCAGCGATGCAACCACTCCAGGACTAAGGGGCAAAAAGAAACTCTCGCCTCTGGCCGCTGCCCAGGTGGAGAGATCGTCGCCCCCTGCTCGCACTTCATCGCCTACCTTCTCAACACTGAAGACGGCTCCATCGGCATTGCGATCGTCCAGCCATTGCCAGAACGCCGGGCAGAAGTCGAAACCGTAGTG
>JBIIXY010000199.1:0-5447 GCA_044347105.1 Prochlorococcaceae cyanobacterium | reverse complement strand
CCGATCAGGCCGCCCTGCACCACCGTGGCCACCACGCCCACCACCAGGAAGGCGGCGCCGGCCAGCCCCGGCCCCCAGCCGAAGCGCTGCTTGAAGTAGAGCACCAGCACGCCGGTGAAGCCGCTGAAGGCCAGGAAGAACAGAAAGAAGGCGCTGCAGAGCCGGCGCACGCGCGGGTTGGTGAACACCCGCGAGAGCTGGGTGAAGGGCTGCAGCTCCCGCTTGGGCGGCAGGGCGATGCGCGCCGAGGGCGGGTGCGTTTCCGGCAGCAGCGCCAGCACCAGCACCAGGTTCGCCACGGCGATCAGCACGGCGATCAGCAGCGGCAGGTTCACGTTCAGCCGGCCCAGCAGGCCCCCCAGCGCCGGGCCGAGGATGAAGCCCAGGCCGAAGGCCACGCCGATCAGCCCGAACGCCTTGGCCCGCTTTTCCGGCGGCGACACGTCGGCCAGCACGGCGGCGGCGGTGGCGGCGGTGCCGCCGCTGGCCCCATCGAGCAGCCGGCCGGCGAACAGCAGCGCCAGGGGCAGGCCGCTGCCGGCGGCCCAGGGGATGGCGCTCCAGTTGGTGGCGATCGTGCCGGCGAACACCGTCAGGCCCAGCACCGTGCCCGCCACGCACACCGCCATCACTGGCCGGCGGCCGTAGCGGTCGCTCATCGCCCCGATCAGCGGCGTGGCCAGGAACTGGGCCACGGCATAGCTGCCGGTGAGCAGCCCCAGGGTGCGGCCGTCGTTGGTGAAGCCGGCCAGCAGGAAGGGCAGCAGCGGAAAGATCAGCGTTTCGCTCAGCCGGTCGTTGAGCAGGGTGAGGAAGGCGCAGAGGTAGACGGATGCACCTGAGGGGGAACCTGAGGTGGGGCGCGACAGGCGCACGGCAGCAGCCCGGGGGTGCTGCCAGTTCAGCAAACAGCGCGACAGCTTCTAGGTTCGCTGCGGGACGCGCCCCTCCATGGACCCAGCTCTGAGCCATCTCAACAGTCGGGGGGAGGTGCACATGGTGGATGTGGGCGCCAAGGCGGCCACGGCCCGCGAGGCGCTGGCCGAGGGGTTTCTGGCCCTGCGGCCCGAGGCCCTGGCCCTGGTGCGCGAGGGCCGGGCGGGCAAGGGCGACGTGCTGGCGGTGGCGCGGGTGGCGGCGATCCAGGCGGCCAAGCGCACCGCCGAGCTGATTCCCCTCTGCCATCCCCTGCCGCTGAGCGCGCTGGAGGTGGCGATCGCTGAGGCGCCCCTGCCGGATGGAGCGGGTGTGGGTCTGCGCTGCGCGGTGCGGGCGGCCACCACCGGCCCCACGGGTGTGGAGATGGAGGCGCTCACCGCCGTGCAGGTGGGGCTGCTCACCCTCTACGACATGCTCAAGAGCGCCGACCGGGCGATGACGATCGGGCCGGTGCGGCTGCTGGAGAAGCGCGGCGGCCGCAGCGGCGACTGGCGCCATCCGGCCGGGCCAGCGGGCGGCGACTCCGATGGCTGAACCGTTCCCCCGCGAGGGCCTGCCGCTGGAGGAGGCGCGCCGGCTGCTGCTGGCGGCGCTCACACCCCTGGGCGGCAGCGAGCGCCTGCCCCTGGCCGCCTGCCTGGGCCGGGTGAGCGCCGAGGCCTGCCGCGCCGTGGAGGCGGTGCCGGGCTTCCGGGCCTCGATCATGGACGGCTACGCCAGCGCCGACGCCACGCCCCCAGCCGCGGGCACGGCCTGGCGGCTGGTGGGCCGCTCGGCCCCCGGCGCCCCCTTTGCCGGGGAGCTGGCCGGCGGCGAGGCGATCCGCATCCTCACCGGCGCCCCCCTGCCGGCGGGGGCGACGCGGGTGCTGCCCCAGGAGCTGGTGCAGGTGGAGGGCGGCGGGCAGGAGGACGGTGAGCGCTTGCGGCTGGTGGGTGAGGCTGGTGCCAACCCCTGGATCCGCTCCGCCGATGAGGAGGCGGCGCCGGGCCAGGAGCTGCTGGCGGCGGGGGTGCGCCTGGGCCCGGCCGACCTGGGCCGGCTGGCGGGCTGCGGTGTGGCCCACCTGGCGGTGCGGCCCCAGCCGCGCATCGGCCTGCTGATCAGCGGCGATGAGCTGGTGGCGGCGGGCGCGCCGCGGGGCCCCGGCGCCATCTGGGAGAGCAACGGCACGCTGCTGGCGGCGCTGCTGGAACGGCTGGGTTACGGCCTGGCGGAGCGGCGGGTGGTGGCCGACCAGCCCGAGGCGCTGGCGGCGGCCCTGGAGCAGCTGGCGGCGGACTGCGATGTGCTGGTGAGCACCGGCGGCGTGTCGGCGGGCGATGCCGACTGGATCCGGCCGCTGCTGGCGGAGCGCGGCAAGGTGGACTTCTGGAAGCTGTTCCTCAAGCCGGGCCGGCCGTTTGCCTTCGGCCAGCTGGGCGGGCGGCCGTTCTTCGGGCTGCCGGGCAACCCGGTGGCTGCGGCGATCACGGCGCTGCAGCTGCTCTGGCCGGCGCTGCAGCTGCTGGAGGGGGCCGAACCGCAGTTGCTGCCGCGTGTGCCGGTGCGCCTGGCAGCGCCACTGAAGCGGGGCGCCGGCCGGCCCGAGCTGGCCCGCGCGCGGCTGCGGGTGGGCGAAGCCGGCGAGCTGCTGGCAGTGGTGGAGGGCAGCCAGGCCTCCTCGCGGATCGGTTCGCTGCAGGGGGCCGACCTGCTGCTGGAGATCCCGGCGGAACTGGGCCAGCTGGAGGCGGGCACGCAGCTGTGGGCGCAGCTGCTGCGCTTGCCGCTGTTCTGAACGGCTACAGATCGGCCACCAGCGCCTCCATCTGCTCGAGGGCGCTGCGCAGGTCGTCGGCGATTTCGGCGGCGATCAGATCGGGATCGGGCAGGTTGTCGGCATCGAGCAGCGATTCATCCTTGAGCCAGAACAGATCCAGGTTGAGCTTGTCGCGGGCGAGCAGATCTTCGAGCTCATAGGCACGCCAGCGGCCCTGGGGATTGGCCTCGCTCCAGGTGGGCTGGCGCTCAGCGATGGCGCCGGGTTTGTAGAGGCTCACGAATTCGTCGAGATCGGCGGGCTGGAGTGGTTTGGTTTTGAGGGTGAAGTGCTGGTTGGTGCGCAGGTCGTAGACCCAGAGGCGCTTGGTGGCGGCCTGGGCGCTGCCGGCGCGCCGCTCGAAGAACAGCACGTTGGCCTTCACGCCCTGGGCGTAGAAGATGCCGGTGGGCAGCCGCAGCAGGGTGTGCAGATCGCACTCGTGCAGCAGCCGCAGGCGGATGGTTTCGCCGGCCCCGCCTTCAAACAGCACGTTGTCGGGCAGCACCACGGCGGCGCGGCCGTTGATCTTCAGCAGCGACTTGATGTGCTGCAGAAAGTTGAGCTGTTTGTTGGAGGTGGTGGCCCAGAAGTCGTCGCGCTCCACAGTGATCGCATCGCTGCTCACCTCGCCCTCTTCGCCGATCACCTTGATCGACGACTTGCGCCCGAACGGTGGATTGGTGGCCACGATGTCGTAGCGGGCCGTGCCCAGTTCGCGCAGGGCATCGTCGGTGCGCACGGGCAGCAGAGTATCGAGCTGGGCATCCACCTGATCGGCGGGCAGGCCGCCCTCCAGCAGCTGGCGGCGCCTGGCGTCGAGCTGGGCGGCGGTGGGCCCCACGTTGTGCAGCAGCAGGTTCATGGCGCAGAGCCGGATCACCGACTGCACGATGTCGACGCCGTGGAGCGCCTGATGGCGCAGGTGATCGCGCTGTTCGCGCGTCATCGACGGGAACGTGTTCACGATGTAGAGATACATCGCGATCAGAAAGCCGCCGGTGCCGCAGGCCGGATCGATCAGCGTTTCGCCGGGCTGGGGTGCCAGGCAGGCCATGATCGCGTCGATGATCGGCCGGGGCGTGAAGTACTGGCCGGCGCCGGATTTGGTGTCCTGGGCGTTGCGCTCCAGCAGGCCTTCGTAGGCGTCGCCCTTGATGTCGGCATCGAGGATCAGCCACTGCTCCTTGTCGAGCAGGTCGGAAATCAGGCGCTTGAGCTTGGCCGGATCCTGAATCTTGTTCTGGGCCTTGCGAAACACCAGGCCCAACAGGCCGTGCTGTTGGCCGAGGTGTTCGAGCACGCGGCGGTACTGCGTTTCCAGCTCCACGCCATCGCGGCCCACCAGGGTGCTCCAGTCGTAGCCGGCGGGGATCGGCGAGGCCTGGTTCCAGGGCGGCTGCGTCTGCTCATGGGCGAGCTTGAGGAACAGCAGCACGCTGAGCTGCTCCAGGTAGTCGCCATAGGAGAGCCCGTCGTCGCGCAGCACGGTGCAGTAGCTCCAGAGCTTCTGAACGATGCGGTTGGCGTCGGTGCTCATGGGGTGGGGGGAACGACGACGCGGGGAGCAAGGTTGAGGTGGCGGGCGCGTCGCGCAAAACCACGATCGTCGAAGGAGGCAACGGCCTCGCAAGCGCGGCAGCTGGCGTGATGGAGCGCATCGGCGAAGTCGAGGCCGCCCCGCAGGCCAGCCAGGGCCTGCTCCACGGCCGGGCGATCCTCCAGGGTGCAGAGCGGGTGGGCCAGCAGATGGGCAAACACCTGCAGCACCTGCTCGGCGCCGAAGCCGTAGTAGCCCCGCAGCACCCACTCCAGCTCCAGGGCCACAGTTTTGGGCAAAAACAGCGGCTTGCCCGACTCGATCAGGGTTCGGGCGGCCTGGCGTTGTCGCTCGGTGGCGGGATCGGCGCCCTGCTCGGCCACGAAGTAGCGAGCCAGCACGTTGGTGTCGAGGCCGATCACGGCTGCAGCAGGCTGGCCGGATCAAAGTCGGCCGGCACGGGCGGCCGCGTGCTGCTGAGCAGGCCAAAGCCACTGGCCGGCAGCGGCTGCTCGGGTTTCCAGGCCCGCACTTCGAGGTGATCCCCCACGAGCGTGAAGGTCACGCGGCTGCCCCTGGCGAGCCCCAGCTGCTGCCGCAGGGCCTTGGGAATGGTCACCTGCCCCTTGCTGGTGATGGAGCAGTCGACTGGGCGGCTCATCGTGCTGGCAACCTTGGCATTACCAGGTAAGGCTAGGGTTGGGATCCGTCTGGCGCTGCGATCAGGATGGCGTCGAGCCCCAGCTGCTGGGCGGCGCGCACGAACGGGGCATCGAGGCTGCAGAGGGTGACGGCTCGACCGGAGGCAATGGCGAGGTGCAGGGCATCGGCGGCCCGCAAGCCGGTGGCCCAGCCGCGCAGGCAGGCGTTGGCATTGCGGAAGTCCTGGGGATCAGGCTCGAGCAGCAGCAAGCCTGGGGCCAGGTGGCGTTCAAAGCCTTGCAGCACGGCATCGGCCTGCTCCGGGCTGAGGGCCTGGGTGCGCACCTTGAGCCCGAGCGCCGAATGGAGCTCGGTGGCACTCCAGGGGCTGATCGCCAGGGGGCGTCGGCTGCCTCCACAAATGCCACGGCCGCGTTGGAGTGGATCTCCGGGGTGAGCAACGCCAGCAGCACGCAGGTGTCGAGATAGAGCATCAGGGCTCCGCCTCATCGCGCAGCTCGCGCA
>JBIIXY010000002.1:0-58025 GCA_044347105.1 Prochlorococcaceae cyanobacterium | reverse complement strand
TCGCTGGCGAGGGCGGGCAGAGCCCGGCTGGCACTGGGCCAGTGGCCGATCGGAATCAGATCCGGAGCCCCGCTGTTGGAGGGTTCTGTGACGTACACCACTACGGAGGTGACATCACTGCGGTCGGCGAACTGGGCCAGCTGGGAGTGAACCAGGCTCAGAAACCTCTTGGAGACTGGCATCTGGGCTTGGGTTGCGGCGCGTTCCGGCGAGATTCAAAAAAAGTCGGGACGACCTGAGTCAAATCCGGGAAAAAGTCTTAAGATCATTCGTATCGACCACTACCACGCGTTCGTCGCGGGGGCCAAGGGTCGGCGATGTGAAGCCTGGAGTTGCGTTTTCGTCCAACCAAGGCTACAGCAGAGGTGTGTTCAGGTGACGGGTCTCCCGGGCCTGCTGCGCCCCTCATCGCTGGGTTGATGTTCCGTTTTTCGGAGCACCACTGACGCGTCGTCGACCTCTTCGGCACCGTCGGCACCGGCTGGTTGGGAGTTGTGTCGCGAAGGCTTCCCCGGATCCTTCGCCAGCTGGCGGTTCACCCCGCTTCTCCTCGTCCCTCTCGATCCTCCCGCCCTCGGGAGTTCTGCCATGTCTAAGAAGCGCAAGCGGATCAGCCGCCGCCGGCTTGCCGGCCAGCGGGTGTTGGCCCATGTGTCCACCTTCAATCTGGAAACCGGCTCCCACAAGCCCGTCACCGCTGCCCGGCGCTACATCGCCGAGCAGGCCCTGGTGCCTCCGGCAATCCTGAATGTGCGCCGTAACGAGCACACCACCGACCGCTTCTTCTGGGGTGAGAAGGGGCTGTTCAGCGCCCAGTACGCCGAGGAGAATCACTTCCTCTTCCCTTCCCTGCGCGACATCGTGGATCGCATCGGTGAGGAGGTGCTGTTCGAAGGCATCGAAGCGCTGGCCGCCGACGACTGGGAGGAAATGGAGGAGTACGAGTACGCCTTCGTCTGAAGACGTAGCCAGCGGGCGTCCACTGCGCCGATGGCCGATCGGTAACACAGCCGGAGGAGCAGGGTCACTGCCCTCCGGCTTTTTGTGTGGGGATCAGCTTCCGTCCCGCAGGCAGCCGCTGATGAAGCTGCGCATGGCGGGAAACAGGTCGGGATCGATGGCATGGCCGCCCTCGAATGCCAGCAGCTCCACCGCCGCGCCGGATGCCTGCAGTTGCTCCCGCAGCGCTTCGCTGGCCTGGTAGGGCACCACCGGATCCTGGCGGCCGTGACTGAGCAGCACCGTGCTGGCCAGCCCTGCCTGGGGTGTCCAGTCGGGATGGGGATAGCCACTGCAGGCGATCACACCGGCCACCGGTAGTGGTTCGGCGCCGGTGGCCACATCCAGCACCAGGGCCGCCCCCTGGGAAAAGCCGAGCAGCACGGTGCGTTGCAGGCTCAGCTCAGCGTTCAGAGCCGCGAGCCGCCGGCGCAGGTCTTCGCGGGCGGATGGCAGCTGGGGCCAGCCCGGTTGCTGCAGGTCGTACCACTGGCGGCCGATCCCGGCCGGATGGGGCAGCGGTGCCTGCAGGGCCACCACGCTCACCTCGGGCCCCACCAACAGGCGGCCCAGATCGAGCAGGTCGTCGGCATCCGCTCCCCAGCCGTGCAACAGCACCAGCCGCTCGCGAGCCGTCGGGGGACCCAGGCGGATCATGCCGGCATCACCGACGCCGCTGGTTGGAGAGGTGGTCATGCCGCTGGCTCCCTGCAGGCGTGAGGTCGCTGCGTAGGTTGGCCCTTCATCGTCCGGTTCGCGAGCCATGGCCCCGACGGCCCTGCTGAGTGTCTCCAACAAAGAAGGCCTCGTGCCCCTGGCGGAAGGACTGCTGGCCGCCGGATATCAGCTGCTCTCCAGCGGCGGCACGGCCGCGGCCCTGCAGACCGCCGGCCTGGAGGTGACCAAGGTTGCGGAGCACACAGGGGCTCCGGAGATTCTCGGCGGCCGGGTGAAGACGCTCCATCCCCGCATCCACGGCGGCATCCTGGCCCGGCGTTCCGACCCCGCCCACCAGGCCGATCTGGAAGCCCAGGCCATCGCCCCCATCGATGTGGTGGTGGTGAACCTCTACCCCTTCCGGGAAACCGTGGCCGATCCGACGGTCCGCTTCGACACCGCCATCGAGAACATCGACATTGGCGGTCCGGCGATGGTGCGGGCTGCGGCCAAGAACCATGCCGATGTGGCCGTGCTCACCAGCCCCGACCAGTACCCCGGCTTCCTGGCGGCGCTGCGCGAAGGCCGACTGGATCAGCGCTTCCGCCGGGCCCTGGCCCTGGCCGCGTTTGAGCACACGGCCAGCTATGACGCTGCCATCAGCAGCTGGCTGCAGGGTCAGCTCGCCGCTGAGCAGGCGGGCCCACCCCTGCAGTTGGCGATGCCCCCCCGCCAGACCCTGCGCTACGGCGAGAACCCCCATCAGCCCGCCACCTGGTTCAGCGAGCCGGGCGCTGGCTGGGGCGGGGCGGAGCAGCTCCAGGGCAAGGAGCTCAGCTACAACAACCTCATCGATCTCGACGCCGCCCTGGCCACGGTGCGCGAATTCGGCTACGGCCCGGGGGCCGAGCCCGCCGCCGTGGTGGTCAAGCACACCAATCCCTGCGGCGTGGCCACCGGCAGCGGCTGCGCCGATGCCCTGCAGCGGGCCCTCGACGCCGACCGGGTGTCGGCCTTCGGCGGCATCGTGGCCCTCAATGCGCCAGTGGATGGGGCGGCCGCCGAGCAGCTCACCAGCCTGTTCCTGGAGTGCGTGGTGGCGCCCTCCTTTGATGCGACTGCCCGCGAGCGGCTGGCGGGGCGGGCCAACCTGCGCCTGCTGGAGCTGGCTCCGGCCGCGATCGCCCGTGCGTCCAGCCAGCAGCTGCGCTCTGTGCTTGGCGGTGCGCTGGCCCAGCAGCTCGACGACCAGCCGGTGGATGAGGCTGCCTGGCAGGTGGTGAGCGAGCGTCAGCCCAGCGCCGAGGAGCTCAATGATCTGCGCTTCGCCTGGAAGCTGGTGCGCCACGTGCGCTCCAACGCCATCGCCGTGGCCCGCAGTGGCCAGAGTCTGGGGATCGGCGCCGGTCAGATGAACCGGGTGGGCTCGGCACGGTTGGCTCTGGAGGCAGCGGGGGATCGGGCTCAAGGTGCGGTGCTCGCCAGCGATGGCTTCTTCCCCTTCGACGACACCGTGAAGCTGGCCGCTCGCCATGGCATCAGCGCCGTGATCCAGCCCGGCGGCAGCGTGCGCGATGCCGAGTCGATCGCCGCCTGCAACGCCCTTGGTCTGGCGATGGTGGTCACCGGTCGCCGCCACTTCCTGCACTGAACGCCAGCTAGGTTCGCTGCACCCAACCGGCAGCACCCCTTTCACCGATGCCTGAAGCGCTCGCCTACAACCTCAACTTCGTGCACCCGCTGCTGATGTGGGTGCTGTTCGGCCTGAGCGGCTACGCGATGGTGCTGGGCATCAAGGCCAAGAAAACCCGCACTGCCGATGCCGAGACGCGCAAGCAGCTGATCAAGGGGCAGTACGCCAAGCGCCACTTTCAGATCGGCGGGGCGCTGCTGGCGGTGATGGTGCTCGGCACCTTTGGCGGCATGGCCGTCACTTACCTGAACAACGGCAAGCTGTTCGTGGGCCCGCATCTTCTGGTGGGCATCGGCATGACCTGCCTGGTGGCCATGGCCGTGGCGTTGATCCCCCTGATCCAGCAGGGCAACCTGATCGCGCGCAAAGCCCATGTGGGCCTGAACATGCTGATGATGACGCTGTTCCTCTGGCAGGCGGTCAGCGGCATGCAGATCCTCAACAAGATCTGGGAGAACCGTCCCGCCTGACTCTCAGAACTGGGCTCGCCGGCGTGGAGGACAGTCCAGGCCATGGCTGGCGTGGAAGTCCTCCTGCACTTTCCAGGTGAGACGGCGTGAGATCTGACGCACGATCTGGCGCAGCAGATGGTCGCCGCTGGTCTGCACCAGCTGGTCGGGCAGCAGGGTGATCACCCCGGGCAGCCGGATCCACACGCTGAGATCCAGCTGCCAGCGCACCAGCGTCACCTCCGATTCGGCCGCTTCATCGAGCGTGAGTGAGGCGTTGAAGTCCACGTCGTAGAGCCGCTCCAGACCGCTGCTTTCGCCCCCTGCCGGCACGGTGACAATGCGGTAGACACCCTCGCTCTGCGGAAGAAGCTCCAGGGCAATCGTGGGCTCCACTTCGAAGCCGAAGTTGCCGAAGCGACCCAGGGTGAGCCGGTAGCCATTCGATCCCAGCGGCTCCACGGCCATCGGCGCGGCGCAGCGGCGAAACCAGCCCTCATGCCGGTCGAGATAGGCCGCCACCCGGCTGGCAGGAGCCCGCATTTCCATCACGTCGGCGAACTGGCTCCCGTAGCAACGCACCCGGCTGTCGTTGTGATGACGCAGCAGCTCAGGGGAGCCGGAGGAGCTCGGTGGCGTCTCAGACGGTGACAGCGATGGACTGGACAACGTCACGCAACAGGCTCTCTCAGGGGGTCGGCGGAATTACCAGTGGCCCGGATGAATCAATGTAAAGCCACGGCTTGTGAGGATCGGCAGTCACTGCGACAGCAGCCACACCAACCTTTCAGGGCTGGGTGAGGTCGATCAGGCGTTGAATCACCTGCTCCACGATCCGGTCCGGCGTGGAGGCGCCGGAGGTGATACCCACCCGGATCGGCCCCTCCGGCAGGAAGGGCTCCTCCACATCGAGTTCTCCGCCCAGGGGCATGTGCTCGATGCGGTTGCCGGGGCCGATGCGTTCCGGGGTGTCGATGTGGAAGGAGCGGATGCCGCGGCTCACGGCGATCTCCTGCAGGTGGGTGGTGTTCGAGGAGTTGTAGCCGCCGATCACCACCATCAGATCGAGGGGCTCATCCACCAGGGCGAACATCGCGTCCTGGCGCTCCTGGGTGGCGTCGCAGATGGTGTTGAAGGCCAGGAAGTGGTCGTTCAGCTCGGCGGGCCCGAAGCGCTGCAACATGGTGCGCTCGAACAGCTTGCCGATCTCCTCGGTTTCGCTCTTCAGCATGGTGGTCTGGTTGGCCACGCCCACCCGCAGCAGGTCGCGGTCGGGATCGAAGCCTGGCGAGCAGGCCCGCTCGAAGCGCTGCATGAAGGCCTGGCGCTGTTCGGGCGAGGGCCCTCCCCCAACGGCGCCGGCCAGGATGTAATCACACACCAGCTGGGCTTCCGCCAGGTCGAGCACCACCAGGTAGGTGCCGGCGAAGCTGCTGGTGGCCAGGGTTTCCTCGTGCTTCACCTTGCCGTGGATGATCGAGGTGAAGCTGTGCTTCTTGTGCTTCTCCACGGTGTTCCACACCTTGGACACCCAGGGGCAGGTGGTGTCCACGATGTGGCAACCGCGCTCGTTGAGCAGTTGCATCTCCTGCACGGTGGCGCCGAAAGCCGGCAGGATCACCACATCGCCGCTGGCCACGTCGGAGAAGTCCTTCACGCCGCCATCCACCGGGATGAACTGCACGTTCATCTCGCGCAGGTGGTCGTTCACCGAGGGGTTGTGGATGATCTCGTTGGTGATCCAGATTCGTTCGCTGGGGTAGTGGCGGCGGGTTTCATAGGCCATCGCCACCGCCCGCTCCACCCCCCAGCAGAAGCCGAAGGCCTCGGCCAGCCGAACGGTGAGCCTGCCTTGTTGCAGCTGGTAGCCGTTGCTGCGCAGCTCACCCACCAGGTCGCTCTGGTAGGCCGTCTGCAGGCTGCCCGCCACCTCCTCGCCCAGGCCGAAACCGCGGCGGTTGTAGCGCTCCGAGTGGTGCAGGGAGCGCTTGAAGGATCGGGTATCCACGGCGGCCGGACGCAAGGTGGTTAACTGTATGGGCTCTGAGGGGAAGGAGGCTGGTGCTGCCTGTTGCTCAGCTGAGGCCAGCGGCGCTGCCGGTCATGGCGACCAGGCCCTCGATCCCCTGCCAGCCCAGGTAGAGCCCCAACACCAGGGCAAAAACCCCCACCAGCCATTCAGCGCGGTGCACAAGCCAGTCGTTCAGCCGGCTCAGCGGTTGGCGCAGGTGGCCACCGCTCAGCAGCCAGGCCAGCGGGGGCAGCAGCAGCAACGAGGTGGTCACGGCCACGAACACCATGCCCACCTCCAGATCTCCAACCAGTGAGGTGTGGTTGGCCAGCAGCATGCCCCCCTCCTTCGCATAGAACACCAGGTTTTCCGGGCTGAGCAGGGCGCAACCCGCTCCGAGTCCCAGCAGGGGCAACCAGTCGAGGTCGGGCAGCTGCAGCATCAGCTGCATCGCCCAGCTCTCCTCGCCGATCGCCACGGCCGGGGTGAGCTGGAACAGGCCCAGGGCCATCAGGGCCCCGGCGCCGATCAGGTCGATCAGCACCTGGCCGCGGCCGCCCAGCTGCATCGCCCAGCTGAAGCGGCTGCCGATCAGCACCACCGTGCCCAGGGCCGCCCCATTGGCCAGCACCCAGCCCGAGAGGTACACGGCGCAGCGCCTCAGAGGGGTGGGGCCCAGCAGCAGCAGGGCCACCAGGGCGATGTTGATGGGACTGAAGGCGATTCCCAGGCCTAGGGCCACGGTCTGGGTGAGCCAGTGAAAAGGAAGCATCGCTGGATTGTGATGCCTTGGGCCCTCAGCCCGTGGGCTCCCGGGTCTCAACCCCGGCAACTCCCAGCCAACGCACCTGATCAGCGCCGTAGCTGTAGATGCAGGGCAGCACCTCCACCCCCGCTGCGAGGGCCTCGCGGAACAGCTCGCCATAGCGCGGGTCGGCCGAATCCCCCGGCGCAAAGCGGGTCACGTCGCCCCGGCTCAGGCAGGGCACCAGCACGGCCCGGGAGCCGGGCAGCAGCGCGCTCAGCTCCACCAGGTGTTTCTGGCCGCGCTCGGTCACCGTGTCCGGAAACAGGGCCAGCTCGCCCCGGGTCCAGGTGGTGTTCTTCACCTCCACATAGATCGGCCGCTGATCCTTGGCGGCCTCGGCGGGGGTGAGCAAGAGGTCGATCCGGCTGCGGCTGTTGGTGCCGTAGCGCACTTCCGCCCGGATGCTGCCGATCGGACCCAGCCAGCGCTCGAGCAGGCCGGCCTCGATCGTGGCCCGCACCAGGCGGTTCGGCAGGGCGGTGTTGATTCCCACCCAGATCGGCGTTCCCTGGGATCCCGTCACTTCGGCCTGTTCCCAGGTCCAGGCCAGCTTGCGGCTCGGGGAGGGGTCGTGGCGCAGCCGCACCCGCCCGCCGGGCAGCAGCACCCCGGTCATCGGGCCGGTGTTGGCGCAGTGGGCGGTGACCACCGTGCCATCGGCCAGCTCCACGTCGGCCAGAAAGCGCTTGTAGCGCCTGAGCAGCACGCCCTCCACCAGCGGGCCGGTCTCCAGCACGGCGGGAGCGGGCTCGGCACTGGCGGACTCGGTGGCGGACATGGCCTCCTGGCTGCGGTGGGGACGGCGGCCATACTGCCGCTCGAACAACAGCCGTTCGCGGGCCGTGGGCCCGTCCCCCGCCCGTCATGGCCCCATCCCTGCGCCGTATCGCCCTGATCGTGGCCGTGGCCACCGCCCTGAGCAAGGTGGCCGGCCTGGTGCGCCAGCAGGTGATCGCCGCCGCCTTCGGCGTCGGGGCCGCCTATGACGCCTACAACTACGCCTACGTGCTGCCGGGTTTTCTGCTGATCCTGCTGGGCGGGATCAACGGCCCCTTCCACAGCGCCATGGTGGGGGCCCTGGCGCGCCGGCCCAGGGAAGAGGGGGCCCATGTGCTGGCGGCGATCAACACCCTGGTGGGCGCCGCTCTGCTGGTGGTCACCGCCCTGCTGCTGGTGGGGGCCGATCCGCTGATCACCCTGGTGGGTCCTGGCCTCGATCCTGAGCGCCATGCGATCGCCGTGCAGCAGCTGCGCTGGATGGCGCCGATGGCCCTGTTCGCCGGCCTGATCGGCCTGGGCTTCGGCGCCCTCAATGCCGCCGATGAGTTCTGGCTGCCCTCGGTGAGCCCCCTGCTCTCCAGCGTGGCGGTGATCGGCGGCATCGGCCTGCTCTGGGCCCGGCTGGGCTCGGCGATCACCCTGCCCCAGTGGGCCCTGCTGGGCGGGGTGGTGCTGGCCGCCAGCACCACCCTGGGGGCGGTGCTGCAGTGGCTGATCCAGCTGCCCGCCCTGGCCCGCCAGGGGCTCCATCGCCTGCAGCTCGTGTGGGACTGGAAGCATCCCGGCGTGCGCGAGGTGCTGCAGGTGATGGGCCCGGCCACCCTCTCGTCGGGGATGCTGCAGATCAACGTGTTCACCGATCTGTTCTTCGCCTCCGGGATCGTGGGGGCGGCGGCCGGCCTGGGATACGCCAACCTGCTGGTGCAGACCCCCCTGGGCCTGCTCTCCAACATGCTGCTGGTGCCGCTGCTGCCGGTGTATGCCAGGCTCACGGCCCCCGGCGACCGGCCCGAGCTGGTGGGGCGGATCCGCCAGGGCCTGATGCTCTCCAACGCCTCGATGCTGCCCCTGGGGGTGTTGATGGTGGCCCTGGCCGGTCCGATCGTGGCCCTGGTGTACGAGCGCGGCGCCTTCGACGACAGTGCCGCCGCGCTGGTGGGTGGGCTGCTGATGGCCTACGGGGTGGGCATGCCGGCCTACCTGGCCCGCGACGTGCTCGTGCGCGTGTTCTACGCGCTCGGCGATGGCACCACCCCCTTCCGCTTCTCGGTGGCCGGTATCGGCCTGAACGTGATCTTCGACTGGTTGTTGGTGGGCGGGCCCACCCCCTGGGGCCTGCAGCTGCCCGCCCTGAACTTCGGCGCCCCCGGGCTGGTGCTGGCCACCGTGGCGGTGAATGTGATCACCTGCTTCGGCCTGCTGCTGGCCCTGCGCCAGCGCCTCGGTGGCCTGCCACTGCTGGGCTGGGCCCGCGACACCACCCTGCTGCTCGCAGCTTCTCTGCTGGCCGGGCTGGTGGCCTGGGCCCTTGCCTCCCTGATCGACTGGCCGGCGGACCTGGTGGGGCGCCTCTGGCAGACCGGCCTCAGTGGTG
Organism: Prochlorococcaceae cyanobacterium; assembly: GCA_044347105.1. GTDB lineage: Bacteria > Cyanobacteriota > Cyanobacteriia > PCC-6307 > Cyanobiaceae > NIES-981. The sequence goes on along the minus strand of JBIIXY010000002.1, from coordinate 49,034 downwards.
CTGTGGGGTTGCTGCTCTACGCCGCTGTGGCCGGGGCCTTGCGGGTACCGGAAGCCCAGCAGATGATCCAGCAGTTCTCGGCCAAGCTGCCCCGGTTCAGCAGAGGTTGAGCGGCCTGGCTCAACTGCGTCTGTGGACCGATCAGCCAGGCTTGCCGTCGCCGACCTGCACCTGGCGCAGCTCGCGCACCTGCAGCGGCAGTTCCAGGTGGGACCGGCCCAGCAGTTTGCCGCCTTCCACGGAGGCGATGCGCGCTTCGATGCCGAATTCCCGGAAGGCCGTCTCCAACTCCTGGATCAGGGCCTTTTCCACCTGGGCATCGGCGTCCACCACCTTGCCGATCAGCCGGCTGCCGAGGCGGCCGATGCGCTGGCTGATCACCTCCCGGGCGTTTGTGACTTCAATCAGCAGCACTGCGGCCCACAGGCGATGGGCGCAACCCTATCGGCAAAAGGGCTCCAGCACCTCTTCGAGATCCCGCAGCAGCCCGGCGGGCACCAGCCGGGCCAGGGGCAGCCGCGTCGCACCACCGCCGATCGGCACCTGCACGGCCTCCAGGGACTGGCGGGCGCATACCGACCGGCCCTGGTCGAGCCGGGCGGCGCATTCAATGGCCAGGGGCTGGGCCAGGCCGGCGTCTCCGAGGTAGAGATGCCAACCGGCAATCTGCAGATACAGCCGGTCGGCCAGGGCCACTTCCAGATCGCGCAGGTCGGAGGCGGAGAGGCTCATGGTTCCGGGGAGCGGGCGGGTCGCAGGGCCAGCACCACCCCAGCGTGCACCAGCAGCAGCGCCAGCCAGCCGAGCGTGAACCAGTTGAGATGGTTCCAGGGATGGCGCAGCTCCTGCACGACCCACAGGCCACTGTTGAGCGCGGAGAAGAGGGCGGCGTGCAGGGTGAGGTTCACAATCCGCTCAAAATGCCGGTAGGTGGGGTCGGCGGGATTGGCCGGGCCGTACCAGCGGATCGGCATGGCGAAGAGGAGCGGCGACGTTCCCTGAATCATGCCGCTGGTGGGGGGTGGTTGACGGAAGGGCCCCCTGTGCGGTGAGAATGCCCAGGTGGTGGCAAGTCCGTCCACACCTGCGCTTGTAGCTCAGCGGATTAGAGCATCTGACTACGGATCAGAGGGTCGGGAGTTCGAATCTCTCCAGGCGCGTTTTCACATCAACATGGGCCGCTCATTCCTGATGCGGCCCGATTTCGACACGGATGCCTTTGGGGGCGTTCAGCCAAGGGCTGGACGTGGAACAATCCTGCCAGCGCCACAACCAGGGCATCGGCCTGTGCCACCGCAACAAGCCCAGGCCCAGCGCTTACTTACGATTCCCTTCAGGACGTCCACGCATTCCCCCCACCCATGGCTGATCTCGCCGCGACCAACCAATCCCTGGCGGCCGGCGATCCCGCCATCGCGGCCCTGATCGGCAAGGAGCTGGAACGCCAGCAGACGCACCTCGAGCTGATCGCCTCGGAGAATTTCGCCTCCCGCGCCGTGATGGAGGCCCAGGGCTCGGTGCTCACCAACAAGTACGCCGAGGGTCTGCCCGCCAAGCGCTACTACGGCGGCTGCGAGCACGTCGACGCCATCGAGGAGCTGGCGATCGAGCGGGCCAAGGAGCTGTTCGGCGCCGCCTGGGCCAACGTGCAGCCCCACAGCGGCGCCCAGGCCAACTTCGCCGTGTTCCTGGCGCTGCTGCAGCCCGGCGACACGATCCTGGGCATGGACCTCAGCCACGGCGGCCACCTCACCCACGGATCGCCGGTGAATGTGAGCGGCAAGTGGTTCAAGGCCGTGCACTACGGCGTGGATGAGGCCACCCAGCAGCTCAACTTCGACACGATCCGCCAACTGGCGCTCGAGCACAGGCCGAAGCTGATCGTGTGCGGCTACTCCGCCTACCCCCGCACGATCGATTTCCAGGCCTTCCGCGCCATCGCCGATGAAGTGGGTGCCTACCTGCTGGCCGACATGGCCCACATCGCCGGGCTGGTGGCCGCCGGCGTGCACCCCAACCCGGTACCCGTGTGCGATGTGGTCACCACCACCACCCACAAGACCCTGCGTGGTCCCCGCGGCGGCCTGATCCTCTGCCGCGACGCCGAGTTTGCCAAGCAGTTCGACAAGGCCGTGTTCCCCGGCAGCCAGGGCGGCCCGTTGGAGCACGTGATCGCCGCCAAGGCCGTGGCCTTCGGTGAGGCCCTTCAGCCCAGCTTCCAGGCCTACGCCCAGCAGGTGGTGGCCAACGCCCAAGCCCTGGCGAGCCGCATCCAGGAGCGGGGCATCGGCGTGGTGAGCGGCGGCACCGACAACCACATCGTGCTGCTGGATCTGCGCAGCATCAACATGACCGGCAAGGTGGCCGACCTGCTGGTGAGCGATGTGCACATCACCGCCAACAAGAACACCGTGCCCTTTGATCCCCAGTCGCCGTTCGTGACCAGTGGCCTGCGCCTGGGCACCGCCGCCTGCACCACCCGTGGCTTCGATGAGGACGCCTTCCGCGAGGTGGCCGACGTGATCGCCGACCGCCTGCTCAATCCCGAGGACGGCACCATCGAGCAGCGCTGCCGTGAGCGGGTGGCGGCCCTGTGCGAGCGCTTCCCGCTTTACACCGCAACCCGTGAGCTGCAGCACGCCTGATGTGCCGTTTCACCCGTAGGGTGGCTTCCACAGCCTGCCCCAGCGGGGTTTGCGTCTGCCAGCCGTCTTGACTCTCGCCTACAGCCCCAACGCTGCAGCGCTGCTCACCTTCATGGTGGCCACCCTGCTCACGGCCCTGATCGTGCCGGTGGTGCGGCGTTGTGGTCTGCGCTGGGGCTTCACCGACACACCGGACGCCCGCAAACAGCACACCCGGCCGATGGTGCGACTGGGTGGAGTGGGCATCGTGCTGGGCTTCAGCGTGGCCCTGACGCTCACCTGGCTTCTCGGAGGCTTCGCCGAGCTGGAACCCAGCAAGGATCGCCTCATTTGGACCACGCTCGCCGGCTGTCTCTGCTTCTTCTCGATCGGCCTGGCCGATGACCTTTTCGCGCTGCCCCCCCTGCCCCGGCTGGCCCTCCAGCTGGCGGTGTCGCTGGCGGTGTGGTCTGAAGGTGTGCGCATCGGCAGCATCGAATTGCCATTCGGCGGCGTCGCCGGCGCTCCGGGGCTGCTCACCCTGCCTGGCTGGTTGAGTGTGCTGGCCACGGTGATCTGGCTGGTGGGGATCACCAATGCGATCAACTGGCTGGATGGTCTCGATGGCCTCGCCGCCGGGGTGAGCGGCATCGCTGCCGTAGGCCTGCTGTCGGTGAGCTTCAGTCTGGATCAGCCCGCCGCTGGTCTGCTGGCAGCCGCCCTGGCCGGCAGCTGCCTGGGTTTTCTGCGCCACAACTTCAATCCCGCCCGCATCTTCATGGGTGATGGCGGCTCGTACTTTCTGGGCTTTTCCCTGGCGGCCATCAGCATCGTCGGTCCGGCCAAGGGCCTCACCAGCGTCAGCCTGTTGCTGCCCCTGCTGATCCTCTCCCTGCCCCTGGCCGACATGTCGGCGGTGATCATGGGACGCCTGAGCGAGGGGCGCTCACCCTTTTATCCCGATCGTCGCCACCTCCATCACCGCCTGCTGCGCACCGGCCTCAGCCACAGGCACACTGTGCTGCTGATCTATGCCTTCACCCAGTGGCTGGCCGCTCTTGCCCTGGTGCTCGTGAATGCCGAGATGCGTTTTCTCTGGCTGGCCCTGGCCACTGCTGTGCTGATCTGGGTGCTGGTGAGCACCCGTCGCCGGCTGCAGCAGGCCGATGAAGCCTGATCCGCGTGCTGGCCTCCGGCGATGAGCGCTGAGATTCTCTGCATCGGCACCGAGCTGCTGCTCGGCAACATCACCAACAGCAATGCCCGCTGGCTTGCTGAGCAACTCGCTGCCCTGGGCATCCCCCATCAGCGCCAGCAGGTGGTGGGCGACAACCGGGAGCGGGTGATCGCCGCCGTGCGCGAGGCTGCGGCCCGCTGCCGGCTGCTGATCACCACCGGCGGACTGGGTCCCACGCCCGACGACCTCACCACCGAAGCCATCGCCGCCGCGTTCGATACACCCCTGGCCGAGCGGGCGGAGGTGTGGGCCGACATTCAGGCCAAGCTGGCGGCGCGCGGCAGGCCCATCACCCCAAGCCTCCGCCGCCAGGCCCTGCTGCCGGTTGGCGCTGACCTGCTCCCCAATGCGACCGGCTCCGCCCCCGGCATGATCTGGAGCCCGCAGGCGGGGTTCACCGTGATCACCTTTCCGGGGGTGCCCAGTGAGATGCGGGCCATGTGGACCGCCACGGCAGCCCCCTGGCTGCAGCGCTCCGGGATGACGGAGGGGCTGTTCGCCAGCCGCATGCTGCGCTTCTGGGGTGTGGCCGAATCGAGCCTGGCCGAGCAGATGTCCGACCTGCTGGAGAGCGCCAATCCCACCGTGGCCCCCTACGCCGGTGCCGGTGAGGTGAAGCTGCGGCTCACCGCCCGCGGTGCCAGTCAGGACGAGGCCAAGGCCCTGCTGGGGCCGGTTGAGGCTGAGATCCGCGCCCGCGCCGGCGCGGCCTGCTTCGGTGCTGATGACGACTCCCTGGCCTCGGTGGTGGTGGAGCTGCTGCGCCAGAGGAACCAGACCCTGGCGGTGGCTGAAAGCTGCACCGGTGGCGGCCTTGGCGCTGCCCTGGCGGCGGTGCCCGGAGCCTCCGCTGTGTTTCTGGGCGGGGTGATCGCCTATGCCAATGCCGTGAAGCAGGAGCTCCTGGGGGTGGCGCCTGAGCTGTTGGCGGCCCACGGGGCGGTGAGTGATCCGGTCGCCCAGGCCATGGCCGAGGGGGCTCGCCGCGCCACCGGAGCCCACTGGGCTTTGGCCGTGACCGGCATCGCCGGCCCCGCCTGCGGCAGCGCCGAAAAGCCGGTGGGGCTGGTGCACATCGCCGTGGCCGGCCCCGATGGCTGCGACAGTGAGGGGGTGCGCTTCGGATCCAGCCGCGGCCGTGGCTGGATTCAGCAGCTCACGGCCGGGGAGGCGCTCAACCGGTTGCGCCTCCGCTTGCAGTCGGCCTGAGCCCGCCGGGCCGTCCGGTCGCCGCCGTCTGTGCGATCCCATCGGCGCCTGAGGTTCACTTGTGCACCATCACATCCACGCCGCTGGTGCGGCGCTTCACCAGCACGCCCGTGTCCTGCTCGCCCCGGTGCAGCTCCAGGTCGATCTCCTCCTCACCCAGCCGCAGCCCCTGGATCTCCAGCCGGTGGATGCGCTCCGGCAGCACCGGGTTGCGGAACAGCACCTGCATCCGGCCACTGGTACTGTCGCGGCCGATGCCCATACCGGTGATCGCCTCCAGCAGGCCGAAGGGGGTGCCGCTGGCCCAGGCCTGCGGACTGCAGGCCACCGGGTAGAGGGTGGGACCTTCCTCCGGCTGGCGCGGGAAGCCGCAGAACAGTTCCGGCAGGCGGGAGAGCGGCAGGGCCCGGGCCGTGTCGAACAGGCCCATCAGGATGCGCATCGCCTCGCCGGTGTAGCCGTAATGCGCCAGCCCCAGGCCGATCAGGCTGTTGTCGTGGGGCCAGATCGAACCGTTGTGATAGCTCATCGGGTTGTAGCGGGCCTCCCGCTCATCGAGCGTGCGTACCCCCCAGCCGTTGAAGCTGGTGGGTGCCAGCAGCTGCCGGGCCACGGCGGCGGCGGCCTCGCGGCTGGCGATGCCGGTGAGCAGGCAGTGGCCGGTGTTGGAGCTGCGCACCTCGCAGCGTCGGCCCTCGCCGTCGAGAGCGAGGGCATAGGTGCCCAGCCGCTCGCTCCAGAAGGCCGCATGAAAGCGGCGGCGCAGTTGATCCGCCTCCTCCAGCAGGCTCTCGGCCGCGGCCCCGTTACCGAACTGCCGCTGGATGTGGGCCATCGCCCGGCGGGCGCCGTAGCTGTAGGCCTGCACTTCGCACAGGGCAATCGATCCCTGTGCCAGCTGGCCGTCGGCGTGGTGCACGGCGTCGTCGGAGTCCTTCCAGCCCTGGTTGCGCAGGCCTCCCTGGGCGGAGCAGAGGTAGCGCAGGAAGCCATCGGCTTCCCGGGCCTCGGCCCGGTGGATCCAGGCCATCGCGGCCTCCAGGGCAGGCCTGAGCTGCTCGATGAAGTCGCTGTCGCCGCTGCGCAGCAGATAGTCGCCCGCCAGCATCAGGAACAGCGGCGTGGCATCCACGCTGCCGTAGTAGCGGGCAAAGGGCACTTCGCCCAGGGCCGCCATTTCGCCCAGCCGCGCCTCGTGCAGGATCTTGCCGGCTTCGGCATCGCTGGCCGGATCGCTGTGTCTGGCCTGCTGATCCGCCAGGAAACCCAGTACGCCGCGGGCCAGTCTGGGCTCGAACAGCAACAGCTGGCGGGCCGTGATCAGGCCATCGCGGCCGAAGGGGCAGCTGAACCAGGGCACGCCCGCGTAGGGATAGAGGCCGTGCTCCAGCTGGCTGGAGAGCAGGTGCACATCGGAGAAGGAGCGGGCGATCCAAGTGTTGAAGGCCGGGTTGTCGCTGCTCACCTCGGCCGCCAGCCGCCGCGCCTCCCGGAAGCGATCGATCGTCGCCTCCAGGGCGGTGTCGAAGGCCTGTTCCGGATTGCCGTGGTCGCTGTCGGGCCGTAGATCCAGCACCAGACACAGGCGCCTCGGCTGCCGGGGCTCCAGGGCCAGCTCCAGCACCACCTCCTGGTCGCTCACCTCCTCGAGGGGGCCGCTGAGCCGTACCAGGGTGTGGCGGTCCTGGCCGTCGAGGCCGCCATACACCATTTCCAGGCCCTCGCGGCTGCAGCTGCGCACCGTGCAGCCCCGCCGCGGCCGTTCGGCGCCCCTGATCTCGAAGATGTCACGGAAGTCCGCATCGAGGCTAATCCGGATCGGCACCACCAGGCCGTGGTGGGCGTAGCTGTGGAAGCGCAGCTGCTGGAGGCAGGCCGTGGGCGTGAGCACGGTGGTGCGCTCCAGGTGCACACGGCCGGCCTCATCGCTCTGGTGGCTGATGTGCACCCCCATCTCGCCCCGTTCCGTGGCACTGAGAACCGATGGGGCCCGCTCCCAGAGGCGCAGCTCCAGCCGGCTCAGGTGGCGGGTGCCGCGGTGGAACAGGCCGGAGTCGGGATGGCTGGCCGGGCAGATCTCGCCCCGGCCATCGAGCATGGCGAAGGTTTCCCCGTTCTTGAGCACGAACGGGGAGAGCTGGTCATGCGGCATACCGCAGGGGATCGATGGATTCGAGCAGGGGGCGACGGCGCAGGCTGAGGTCGCTGCGGGCCTGGATCTGGTGGAGGTAGAGCCGTTCGTAGTCGGCGGCCTGCCGGGCGGCGCTGAAGCGCAGCTCGAAGTCGGCTCGCACCTGGGCTCGCTCCAGCCGATCGATCCGGCGCACCGCCTCCACGGCCGCCTCGATCGACTCCACCAGCTCGCCGTTGCAGCCCGGCTGGATCACCTCCGGGGTGGAGCCATTGCGCCAGGCGATCACAGGGGTGGCGCAGGCATTGGCCTCGATCATCACCAGGCCGAAGGGCTCGGGCCAGTCGATCGGAAACAGCAGGGCCAGGGCGTTGCCCAGCAGCTCCTGCTTGCCGGCGTCATCCACTTCACCGATGAACTCCACCAGGGGATTGCCCTGGATCAGGGGGGCAATTGTGCCTTCGTAGTAATTGCGATCGACGCTGTCGATCTTGGCGGCCACCTTCAGGGGCAGGCCCACGGCGGTGGCGATGGCGATGGCCCGGTCGAGGCGCTTTTCCGGCGATACCCGGCCGATGAAGGCCAGGTACTCCTGGGCTTCGGCCACGGGCCGGTAGAGATCCAGCGGCAGGCCGTGGTAGACGGTGCCCAGCCAGTGGGCGTCCGGTACCGGCGCGCGCTGGGCATCGGAGATCGACACCAGTGGCACCCGCGCGAAGTGGCTGAACAGGGAGGCTTTGTCGGCGGCGCTCAGGGGGCCGTGCATGGTGTTCAACCAGGCCATCGGCAGCCGGTGCAGCAGCGGGTAGTGCAGATGGCCGGTGTGGAAGTGCACCACGTCGAAGCGCTCGAGCTGGGCGGCCAGCCGATCGAGCTGGATCAGCTCGGGCACCAGAGGGTCACCCGCGTAGCCGGCCAGCCGCAGGGCCTGCGGTACGCAGGCTTCCAGAGTGGCGCTGGTGCGGGAGTCGCCGCTGGCGAACAGGGTCACGTCATGGCCGCGGCGTACCAGTTCCTCGGTGAGGTAGTGCACCACGCGCTCGGTGCCGCCGTAACGCCGAGGGGGAACGCTTTCGTGGAGAGGCGAGATTTGGGCGATGCGCATCGGTCTGCCCGGTGAGGAACAGGGGGAGGCCCGGCCGGATCGGGGCTGGAGAGCGACCGCTGGGCCGTTTGGATAGGTATTTGTTCCTGATTTTGAGCAAAGTCGCTTGAGGATGCAATGGGCGATCAAGGAATCCTGATCGGCTTACCGTGCCTTGCCAGCGGCCCGTTCCGTTCCCAGGATTGAAAACCCCAGCTGCAGGATCAGCCGCTCGCCGCTGGAGGCGCCCAATGCCCTCAGCAACCTGGCGGCAGGACAGCCTTTCGTGGGGCTGGTGGCCGACCTGCCCGAGCCGGAGTGCTCCATGCTCGGCGAGCAGGGAATTGTCAGCCTGCTGATCCTGCCCATCTTCAGCGCCGGCTCTTTCTGGGGCTTCATGGGCTTCGACGACTGTGTGCAGGCCACCCACTGGCAGAAAGAGGAAATCTCCCTGCTGCGCATCGTGGCCGAGACCTCCGGCCTGGCGATCGAGCGCGACCAGTCGGAGCAGCACCTGTTGCGCCTGGCCAACAGTGATCCGCTCACCGGCTTGCACATCCGGCGCTCCGTGGGGGGTCAGTTGATGGAGCTGATCGACAGGGTCCACAGCAACCAGCAGCTCCTGTCGGTGGCCCTGCTGGACATCGACTGGTTCAAGCGCATCAACAACACCTACGGCCATCCCGCCGGCGATGCCGTGCTGGGCCGGATGGCCCGCCTGCTGCGGGACTGCTTCCGACCCGGCGACCTGCTTGGCCGCTACGGCGGCGAGGAGTTTCTGGTGGCAACTCTCAACACCCCACCGCACCAGCTCGCTGCGCGCCTCGAAACCTTGCGCCAGCGGTTGCAGGCCGCTCCGATCTGGTTTGAGCAGCACACCATCCGCGTCACCTTCAGCGCGGGAATCGCCTGCAGCGCCGATCTGCAGGGGATGTTGGACCCGGACGCCTTGATCTCCCTGGCGGATCAGCGGCTCTATGGCGCCAAACGCCGTGGTCGGGATCGGATTGTTGTCGAGAGCGCCATGCCCGCCGCTTAGGGTGACCGGTCAGCTCTGGTGGGGTACAGGTGAGCGCGGCAACGCTGTACGACAAGGTCTGGGCTCTGCACCGGGTGGCGGAGCTGCCGGGCGGCTCCACCCAGCTGTTCATCGGTCTGCACCTCATTCATGAGGTGACCAGCCCCCAGGCCTTTGCTGCCCTCAAGGATCTGGGCCTCAGTGTGCGCCACCCCGAGCGCACCGTGGCCACCGTGGATCACATCGTGCCCACCACCAGCCAGACGCGGCCCTTTGCCGACCCACTGGCCGAGGAGATGCTGGCCACCCTGGAGGCCAACTGCGCCGAGCACGGCATCACCCTGCACGGCATCGGCAGCGGCCGCCAGGGGATCGTGCACGTGATCGCCCCGGAGCTCGGCCTCACCCAGCCCGGCATGACCGTGGCCTGCGGCGACTCCCACACCTCCACCCACGGCGCCTTCGGCGCCATCGCCTTCGGCATCGGCACCAGCCAGGTGCGCGACGTGCTCGCCAGCCAGAGCCTGGCAATGAACAAGCTCAGGGTGCGCCGCATCTGGGTGGATGGCCAGCTGCAGCCGGGCGTGTTCGCCAAGGATCTGGTGCTTCACGTGATCCGCACGCTCGGCGTGAAGGGCGGCGTGGGCTACGCCTACGAGTTCGCCGGCCCGGCGATCGCGGCCCTGTCGATGGAGGAGCGCATGACCCTCTGCAACATGGCGATCGAGGGTGGCGCCCGCTGCGGGTATGTGAACCCCGACCAGGTCACCTTTGATTACCTGCAGGGTCGCCCCTGCGCCCCCAGCGGTGAGGCCTGGGCTCGCGCCGAGGCCTGGTGGAGCGGCCTGGCCAGTGGCCCTGATGCCGTCTTCGACGACGAGGTGCGCTTCGATGCCGCCACGATCGCGCCCACGATCACCTGGGGCATCACCCCCGGTCAGGGCATCGGCGTGGATGAGGCCGTACCCACCCTGGAGCAGACGCCGCCTGAGGAGCGCCCCCTGGCCGAGGAGGCCTACCGCTACATGGACCTGCTGCCCGGCACGCCGATCGCCGGCACGCCGGTGGATGTGTGCTTCATCGGCAGCTGCACCAACGGCCGCCTCAGCGATCTGCAGGCTGCCGCCGCCGTGGCCAGAGGCCGCCAGGTGGCCGAGGGGATCAAGGCCTTCGTGGTGCCCGGCAGCGAGCAGGTGGCCGCGGCGGCCGAGGCCGAGGGCCTCGACCAGGTGTTCGTGGCGGCGGGTTTTGAGTGGCGCGAGCCCGGCTGCTCGATGTGCCTGGCGATGAACCCCGATCGCCTCGAGGGGCGCCAGATCAGCGCCAGCTCCTCCAACCGCAATTTCAAGGGCCGCCAGGGTTCCGCCAGCGGCCGCACCCTGTTGATGAGCCCGGCCATGGTGGCCGCCGCCGCCGTGACCGGCCGCGTCACCGACGTGCGCGGGCTGCTTCAGGCCTGAGCACGCTCCCTCCCTTCCTCCCCTCTCTTCGTCCGTTCTGCGCCCAGCACCGTTCCGGATCGTCCCTGCCCCTTTGCCCGCCATGCCCACTTCCGCTCCCTTCCCCACCGGCCCGATCCGCCAGCACCGCGGCCGTGGTGTGGCTGTGGTGGGCGCCGACATCGACACCGACCGGATCATCCCGGCCCGCTTCCTCAAGTGCGTCACCTTCGACGACCTGGCCCGCGGCGCCTTCGCCGACGACCGCAGTGAGCTGGCCAATGCCCCGGCAGGCCCCCATCCCTTTGATCGCGACGAGCACCAGGAGGCCTCGGTGCTGGTGGTGAACAGCAACTTCGGCTGCGGCTCCAGCCGCGAGCATGCCCCTCAGGCGCTGATGCGCTGGGGCATTCGCGCCCTGATCGGCGAGAGCTTCGCCGAGATCTTCTTCGGCAACTGCCTGGCGCTGGGCATCCCCTGCCTCAGCGCCGGGCCCGACACCGTGCGGGCCCTGCAGGAGGCGATCGCCGCTGATCCCGGGGCCGAGCTGCTGCTGGATCTCGAAGCCCTGGAGGTGGAGCTGGAGAGTGAGTTCGTGGGTGCCAACCGCTGGCGGGTGCACCTCGATCCCGGTCCCCACCAGATGCTGGTGAGCGGCCAGTGGGATGCCACCGGTCAGCTGCTGGCCAATGCTGCAGCGCTGGAGCGGACCCTGGCCTCATTGCCCTATCTGCAGGGTTTCTAGGCCCGGGGGTTCCGAGCGGGGCACGAACGGGGTTCCGCTGCCACTGAAGCTGAAGTCGTTCAGCCGGATCCGGATGCCACCGATCTTGTCGTAGGGGCTGTAGTAAACGCCGAGTTCGTAAGAGCGCTGTTGCAGCTTCAGTTCCACGTAGGAATAGCTCACATCTCCGTAGAAGCGTGAGTTGCTGTCGATATTCACGGTGGCTCCCGCCTCCACCACCAGGGGGCCATACAGCTGCTGGGCCGCCCGGAAACTGAGCGTGCGCAGGTCCACGGCCCGGTCGAATCCGAAGGGGCTGCGACCATCGCGCAGGGTTCCTCCCAGGAGCACGGCCACCTGGCTGTAGTCGAACCAGGGCTGGCGAAAACGCCCCAGCGTGATCGCCGGGCCGCCGAACAGGGTGAAGGTGTTCTGCCGGGCGCCATCCCCATAGCCGGCCAGGGAGCTGGCCAGGCCGATATTCAGCGCCAGGCCTGGACGCACCGGTTCGGCGGCGTAGCGCAGGGCGGTGCTGACATCCACTTCGGGCTCCAGAGCGGCCTGCCACAGGCGCAGGGAGCTGCTGAGCCCCCCGTTCAGGCGGGCGCGCCACTGGGTATCCAGCCGATCGCTCTCAAACAGGTTGGCCTGATAGTTGCCGGCTACGGCACGCCAGTCGAGCTCGATCGGGCCGAAGTAGGGGGTGCGCCGGAGGTCGCTGCGGGGATCAGCCGGATCGGGGTTGAAGCGCAGGGTGCCCTCCAGTTGGCCGCCGTAGGAGTACACCACGGTCTGGAGGCCGAGGCTGCCGTTGTACACCCGTTCCCGGTACGCCCCGAACAGCTGCCCCTGGGATTTCTGGTGGCCGGCCAGGCCCAGCGGCGTGCTCAGGCGCACGATGCTGCGGGTGCCTGCCGCCAGGTTCTGCGGACTGAGGGTGGAGAAGCTGGTATCGGCCTGCAGCCGGAACCGGTCGATCGGCAGATTGAGCACGCCCGTGAGGCCGAACAGGTCGCCCGCCCGCAGGGGCTGGTTCACCGCCGGTCCGGCCAGGGATTTGCCGGGGGCGGTGTAGCTGTCGGTGCGACCCTGGATCGCCCGCTGCAGCATGAACTGTGGCTGGAGGTTGAGCCTGCCTTTTTCGCCGATGCGCAGGGTGGGCAAGTTGTAGCCCAGGTAGATGCCGTCGCGGTCGCGCCGGTCGGTGTCGAGCGTGAGCTGCAGCGCTTCATCGCCGATCACGGCCTGATTGATCCCCGGCAGGGCCACGCGGTTGCTGAGCAGGATGCGCGTGCGCTCGGCCTTGATGCGGGTGACTCCCTCGCCCTCGAACACGGCCTCCACCCCGTAGCCGATGGTCCAGGACTGGGCCGGCGTGAGTGGATCGTTGGTGAAGGCCACCTCCCGGCCCGTCCAGCGGTTGCCGCGGATCTGCAGGTTGGAGGCCTGGAAGCGCAGCCGGTTCACCGTGCCCCGGCTCGGTTTGGGCCGGAGATACACGCTGGCGCCCCGCGGCCCACTGGTGCTGGTTTCCTCCTCCGTGTCGATCACAGCCACAAGGTTGAGTTTGATCGAGGTGTCCACCGCCTGGCGGAAGCGCACGTCGCTCACCCGTTGATCCTCGATGGGCTTTTGCGCCCCGGGGGCGGGTTGCTCCTCTGGACAGCCCCGCGGTGCGGGCATCGAGGGCAACGGCACCCGGCGGGGTGGGACCAGCTCCAGCACAGGACGCTGGTCGCTGCGGCTGCGCAGCTCAGGGCAGGCAAAGCCCTGATCGGCGGTGTCGGCGTCGGCGCCTGACGTGGGTGTGGAGGAGATGGGTGGGGACTGGCCGAATGCTTTCATCTCCCGCTCCAGGCCCTCCTGGTCGATCACCCCGTAGATGTCATCCAGTTCTCCGCTGCCCTCCAGCTGGCTGTAGCGCAGGCGGCTGGCCTGGATCACCTGATCGCCCTTGTGCAGACGCAGCCGGCCCGTGGCGTACACCGTGCGGGTGCGCTCGGTCACCTCCACCCGGTCGGCAAACAGGCGCCAGCCCTGGAAGCGGGCCTCCACGTTGCCTTCGGCCACCACAACCGAGCGATCGGCTTCCACCGTCTGGCGGTCGGCCCGGATCACCAGAAATGAGGGGGACTGGCTGACTGGCTTCGCCGGCAGGTGCTGAGGGCCGGCCTGAGCTGCACCAGCCAGCAGCACAAGGCTCAACAGGCCGGCCTGGCGCCCCACTCTGGCGATTGGCAGGCTGCCATGGAACGGGTGCGTCAAGGCAAAGCAGCCTGATCGAAAGCGACCTTATGCGAGGGACGCAGCAGGCATCAAAGATGCGGGCTTCACGGCCAGAGGCCTTCAGTCCTCAAGGTCTTTACGGCTGGGGGTGCGGCTGGGGTCGCTGGCCAGGAAGCCGAACACGAAAATCCCGATGAAGAAGAAGACGACCGAATAAACCGAGATCTTGAGAGCCAGCATGGTTCGGTCTTGCGGGAGACGGGCGTGGTGACAGGGAGTGACGGGCCGGGATGAGGGTCTGGTCGACCCTGCGGCGGCGGCATCATCCTATGGGACCTGCTTGGCCATCCAACGATGACTGAGGCCCCGGGGCCTGGGCTCGCTCACCAATTTGAAACGTTTCCTTCAGCGATCGAGCCAGTTGCAGCGGATCAGCCCTGGGATCTGCGGCCGCTCTGGCGCTGCCCGGGGCTGGATGGCGAGCCCGTCAGCGCTCTGGACCATCCCTGGGGGGAGCGGCACCGTCCGGACTGGCATGCCCGTGGGCTGGTGATCTGGCCCCGCGGCGGCCAGTGGCGGGAGCTGCGGCTGCGGCTTCCCTGTCCGGCCAGCTGGCGCGCCCTGCAGCAGCCTGAGCCAGCGGTGCGCGCCCGGCTGGTGCTGCGCTGGTGGGCGGATGCGGTGGAACTGCGGGTGGACGGCCGGCCGGTGCACCGGGGAGATCTGTTCGATACCGCCTGTCGCTGGGTGCTGCCCGAGCGCTGGTGGCGGGGGGAGGTGCTGCAGCTGGAGCTGCGCCTGCGCAGTCCCCTGCACGACGACGGCGCCCTGATTCTGAGCCAGGTGGAGCTGGAACCCCTGGATCCGGCCGATCCCTGCGGCGTGCTGGCCAGCCAGCGAGGCGAACTGCTCGGGCTGCGCCGGACTGCGGGACTGGCCGCCGATCCGCCGGCAGCGCCGGGCTTCCATGTGCTGGGCCATGCCCATCTCGACCTGGCCTGGCTGTGGCCCGTGGCCGACACCTGGCAGGCCGCCGAGCGCACCTTCGCATCAGCCCTCGATCTGATCGAGCGCTTCCCCCAGCTGCACTTCGCCCACTCCACCCCCGCCCTCTACGCCTGGCTGGAGCAGCACCGGCCCGCCCTCTGGCGGCGCCTGCTGGCGGCGGTGGAGGCCGGCCGCTTCGAGCCGATCAACGGGCCTTGGGTGGAGACCGACTGCGTGCTGGTGAGTACGGCCTCGCTGCTGCGCCAGTTCCAGCTCGGCCAGGCCGACAGCCGCCGCCGGTTTCCGGGGCTGGAGCACCAGCTGGCCTGGCTGCCGGACAGCTTCGGTTTCGGAGCCGGCCTGCCGGCGGTGGCGGCGGCCACCGGCGTGCGCTGGTTCTGCACGCACAAGCTGTTCTGGAACGCCACCAACCCCTTCCCCCACCGGTTGTTCCGCTGGCGCTCCCGCTGCGGCGCCGAGCTGCTGGCCCTGATGACGGCGCCGATCGGCACCGATGGCGATCCCGTGGCCATGGAGCGCCACCGGCTGGAGTGGCGGGGCGCCACCGGCCTTTTGCCCAGCCTCTGGTTGCCGGGGGTGGGTGACCACGGCGGCGGCCCCACCGCGGAAATGCTCGAGCAGCTGGAGCTCTGGCAGGCCCAGCCCCTGGCCGCCCGCCAGCAGCACGGCAGCCTGCGCAGCTACCTGCGGCAGCTGGAGCCGGCCGCCCCCCAGCTGCCGGTGTGGCGCGATGAGCTCTATCTGGAGCTGCATCGCGGCTGCGCCACCAGCCGGCCCGACCAGAAGCGCCACAACCGCACCCTGGAGCGGCTGTTGCGGGAGGCCGACCTGGCGGTGGCCCTGGCGGCCATGGCCGCAGACCTGCCGTCTGAGGGGCTGCCCCAGCCGGACTGGCGGCCTCTGCTGTTCCAGCAATTCCACGACATCCTGCCGGGCACCTCCGTTCCCGAGGTGTTCGAGCAGGCCGAGCCCCAGTGGCGGGCCGCCCGCCGCCAGGCCTGCCGGCAGCGGGACGGGGCTCTGCAGGCCTGGTTGGGCGCTGCCGATGGCGATGGCTGGTGGGCTGCCCAGCTGGCCCCGCTGCCGCCCCGTCCGCGCACCGTCCGCCTGCCGGCAGGCCAGTGGCAGTCGGATGGGGTGCCCCTGCCCAGCCAGCCGGCCACGGCAGGGGGTGTGTGGGTGCAGCTGCCCGCCATCGGCGGCGTCGCAGCCAGGCCCCTGCGCCAGGCGGTGCAGGGGCTTGTTCCCAGTCCAGGCCCGGCAGCCGTGGCGCAGGCCCCCGTGTGGGTGGAGCACAACCGTGCCGGTAATGGCCTGCTGGAGCTGGAGCTCGGGCCGGAGGGGGTGGAGCAGCTGCGCGACAGCGAGGGGAGGCCCCAGCTGCGGGCACCCCTGGCCTGGCGGCGGTACAGCGATCGCGGTGAGTTCTGGGATGCCTGGGATCTGGCTGCCGACTACAGGGACCACCCCCTGCCCTGGCGGTGGCAGGGGGTGCCGCAGTGGTGTGAGCAGGGCCCCCTCTGCGCCCGCTTTGTCTGGAACGGCCAGTGCGGCGACAGCCCGGTGCGCCTGGACGGCCGCCTGCTGGCCGGCACCCCCTGGCTGGAGCTGGTGCTGGGGGTTCACTGGCGCCAGCGCCACGAGCTGCTGCGCCTGGAGGTGCCGCTGGCCGAGCGGGCGGATCGCTGGGCGGCCGACACCAGCGGCGGCGTGCTGGAGCGCCCCGCCCAACCCTGCACGGCCCGCGAGCGGGCCCGCTGGGAGGTGGCGGCAATCAGCTGGCTGGCCTCCTGCGCTCAGCAGGGCGGTCTGGCGGTGTTGCTGGATGGCCCCCAGGGCGTGTCCGGGCAGGCTGAGCGACTGGGGGTGTCGCTGTTGCGGGCGCCCACCTGGCCGGACCCGGGCGCCGACAACGGCTGGCAGCGGCTGCGCCTGGCCCTGCTGCCCTGTCCCGGTGGCTGGCGGGCCGATGGCGTGCCAGCCCTGGCCCAGGCTTTCCGCGAGCCCCTCTGGCTGCGTCCGGTCGAGCCATCCCAGCGATCAGCCAGGCAGCTCACCGTGCCAGCGCTGCCCGCCGGGGTGCAGCTGGTGGGTCTGCGGCACCTCGGCGATGGCACCGCGGCCCTGGCGCTGGCCAATCACACCCCCTGCCGGCAGGCCCTGGATCTCGGGCCGGCCTGGCGGCCGCTGTGCCGGTTGGATGGTCTGGATCAACCCCTTCCAGCTGAGGCGGGTCCATGGCTGCTGCTCGGGCCCTGGCAGCTGGGGTTCTGGAGGATCCGGCCGTCCTGAGCTTCAGTCGTCGTGGTCGTCGAAGGGATCGGTGAGGCCCTTGGAAGGCGGACCGAAGGCCAGGTAGATGCCGAGGCCAGTGAGTCCGAGCAACACGGCCAGCACGGTGATGGCAACCGAAAGGGCGGGAGAGCCGGTGCTGCTGGGATCCATCAGGGTGAGAGTGGCGGGTGGGGCTGGTGATCGGGTTGGCGTCTGGGCTGGGGGGAGGTGGATGCCGGAGCCTCCATCACAACTCTCGACAGCCGCTCCCGCCGGAGCAGGCGAGACCCTTACAGTAACCAGAGCGATTTCCTGCCTGAGAGGCCGAAGCAGCCATGGCTCAACGCACCCGTCTCGGCGACCTGCTGCGCCCCCTCAATTCCGAGTACGGCAAGGTCGTGCCGGGCTGGGGCACCACTCCCGTGATGGGCGTGTTCATGCTGCTGTTCCTGGTGTTTCTGCTGGTGATCCTCCAGCTCTACAACCAGTCGCTGCTGCTTGAGGGCATCAACGTGAACTGGAACGGGGCAGGCTGAGGCGTGCACCGTCCTGCCGCCTCCCTGACGCGATGAACTTTTTCGGCATCGGCCTACCCGAAATGGCGGTGATTGCCGCCATCGCTCTGCTTGTGTTCGGGCCCAAGCGCCTGCCGGAGCTCGGCCGCACGCTGGGCCGCACGCTGAAGGGCTTCCAGTCGGCTTCCAGCGAGTTCGAGAAGGAGTTTCGAACGGCCATCTCCACCGTTGAAACCACGGCTGAAGCCTCCGCCTCCCTGGAGGCAGCCGCCGGGTTCGGCAGCGAGCCCAGCAATCAGCAGGGCGTGATGGCCGCGGCAGCTCCGGCGCCAGCCACTACAGCCACTGACGTTGTGGAGTCAACCACCGGTGGTGCGACCCCCGCTCAGGACGGCACCTCCAGCTGAGCGGTCGTGCCTGCACTGCAGCTGGTGGTTGGTCTCGGTAATCCCGGGCCGAAATACCTCGACACGCGCCATAACGTTGGCTTCATGGCCGTGGAGCGGCTGGCTGCGGCGCTGGGAGGTTCTTTTCGAGCGAACACCAAGCTGCATGGGCTGCTGGCCGATGTGGGTCAGGGCGCCACGCGGCTGCGGCTGCTGATGCCTCAGACCTTCATGAACGACAGCGGCCGCTCCATCCGCGCCGCGCTCGACTGGTTCAGTCTGCAGCCGGCGGACCTGCTGGTGCTCGTGGATGACATGGACCTGCCCCTGGGGCGGCTGCGTCTGCGGGCCAGCGGCAGCGCCGGCGGTCACAATGGCCTGCGCAGTGCCATCAGCCATCTCGGCACCGAGGACTTTCCCCGCTTGCGCATCGGCATCGGTGCCCCCTCGGAGAACCCACAGGAGCGCAGGGCCCGCACCATCGGCCATGTGCTCGGGCGCTTCAGTCCCGACGAGCGACCCCTGCTCAACGCTGTGCTCACGGAGGTTGAGGCCGGCATCGGCCTGATTCAGCGCCTGGGGCTGGAGCGGGCCGGTAACCGCTTGAACGGTTTTCGTGGCCTGGCGGCGTCAGGCTGAGACCATGGCCCGCCTGCCCGCCACCACGGCCCGCCTGCGGGTGCTGCATCAGAGCTTCAGCGACCGGCTGCTGGAGGGAGAAGTGAGTGCCGGCAGCTTTTCCTGGACGTTCCGCTGGGCCTTTGATCGCGGAGAACTCAGCGTGGAGCCGTCCCTGGGACGGGCTCTGATTCAGGACGCCCTGCTGCGCTTTTTGCTGCGGGCCGACTATCAGCTGGAGCCAGGGGCCGACTATGCCTTCACCGTGCGCGCCCGCTTCTGACGCCGCGCCGCGCCAGGGGCCTGCCGAGATGGCGCTCCAGCAGCAGCTGGGCGACGACGTCGTCGATGTCCCTCGGGGGTAGGCGCAGGCCGCTGGGCAGGCAGCGACGCCAGCCGCGGGGGGG
Source organism: Prochlorococcaceae cyanobacterium (assembly GCA_044347105.1). Taxonomy (GTDB): domain Bacteria; phylum Cyanobacteriota; class Cyanobacteriia; order PCC-6307; family Cyanobiaceae; genus NIES-981. The sequence continues at coordinate 30,134 of JBIIXY010000002.1, read as the reverse complement.
CTCCAGCTGCCAGTAGCGCTGGCGCGCTGCCAGGGTGGTTCCCCATTCATCCAGTTGCTGGCTGGCCAGGCCCAGCTCGGCGAGTTGTCGGCACCAGCCGCTGCTGCCGGTGCCGTTGCCGAGCACCACCAGTCTGAGTCCCTGCTGTTGCCAGCGCTGCAACAGGGCCAGGCTGTCGGCTGGCGGCAGCACCAGAGCCGCCACGATCGCCTGGCCGCTCTGGTCCGTCACGGCCAGGCCGCACTTGCTGCGCCCTGGATCGAGGCCGGCGATGCCCAACGCCATCTCTTCTGGTCCGCCGAGGCTGCTCACGGCCGTCGTGGGTCCTGGGGCCCGTTGCCCCGGGGCTGGATCTGGCGCAGTTCCACCGCGATCGGATCAGGGGTCTCGCTGTCCATCCTGGCCACGGCTTCCAGCTGCACCACCTGGCCGGCCGGGCGTTCGGCCAGGGTGCGGGTGAGCTGGTTGAACTGGCCCACGTCAAACTGCAGGCCATCGGCCAGGCTGCCCTGGCGCTGCACCCGGGCGTAGGCCGCCGCCAGCAGCAGGTTGAGCCGTCGGGCGATCTGCTCCGGGTCGCGCAGATCCCCCTCGATGGTGGTGCTGGCGAGCACCTCACCCTTGCGCGCCACCCGGCGGTTGGGCCGCAGGTCAGGGAAGGCCAGCACCTGCTTCTCCCCCCGCAGCACGTTGGCTGCCGAGCGAATGCTCACCACCCAGCTGCCCGGTTGGCTGAGCAGACCTTCCAGTTTCTTGATGTCGCTCACCGGCACCAGGATGATCTGGCGGTCGGGCGGTTCACCGGGCAGCACCCGCCGGAAGGCATTGAGATTGGCCTGCTGCAACAGCGCGGTGATCACCTCCTGGGCCTGGGCCGGCCGCTCCAGCTTCACCTTGGCGGTGGCCAGGGGCTGACCGCTGGTCAGCACCACATCGCCGCGGCGCAGGGCGATCAGGTTGGCCTCCAGATCATCGAGTTCGCGCGCGCCGGCTGCGATCTTCTCGCCCAGCTGGGCGAGCTCCGCCTCGGTGCGGCGAATGTCGGCGTCGCGGCGGTTCACTTCGCCACTGAGCCGGCTCCGCTCCGCCTCCAACCGGCTGCGCTCCTGTTGCAGGGGCGCCAGTTCGCGCCGCAGGGCTGTGGCCCGTCGCTCGGCCATGGCCAGTTCCTGTTGCACCCGTCGCTGGCCCTCCTGGGCACCGGCCAGCTGGGTTTTGCTCGATTGAAGCGCGAGCCTGCTGGTTTGCAGGTCCTTCTGGCTTGTCTTCAGCTGGGCCTGGCTGCTCTCCAGCTGGGAGCGGCTGCCCGCCAGTTGGTCCCGGCTCTGCTGCAACCGCTCTTCCAGTTGGTCGAGTTCAAACAGGCCGGTGCGCAGCCGCTCGCTCACCAGCAGCATCAGCCCCAGCGACACCGCGCTGATCAGGCTGCCGGTGAGCACGGTGATCACCACGGCCGTGTGCCTGGGCCGCAGATTGAACAGGCTGAGGCGGGCCTTGCCCACGCGGCTGCCCAGCCGGTCACCCAGGGTGGAGAGCACTCCCCCCAGCACCAGCAGCACCAGAATCAGCAGCCAGCCCGTCACGGGTATCGGCGGATCGGCCCAGTATCCCCCGCTCGTCCCTCATGCCCAGCCCGTTGCTCCGGGCGGGGCGAAGCTCAGCTGAAGCGCTTGGCCAGGGCGATCGGATCGAACACCGTGATCTTCTTGCGGTCGATCTGCAGAAGCCCCTCCTGGCGCAGGTCCCCGAGCAGGCGGGTGATGGTCACCCGGGTGGAGCCGATCGCCTCGGCGATCGCCTGGTGGGAGAGGCGCAGGTCGATGGTGATCCCTTCGTTGCCGGGCACGCCGAAGTCCCGGCAGAGCACCAGCAGGAAACTCACCAGCCGGGAGCTCATGTCGCGGTGGGTGAGGGTCTCGATCATGGTCTCGGTCTGCAGGATCCGCGAGGAGAGGCCCTGCAGCAGCAGCAGCCCCACGCTGGCGTCCTGCTCGATCGCCTTGCGCACCGAGGTGGCCGGGGCGGTGATCAGCTCCACCCGGGTGAAGGCGATGGCGTGATAGAAGCGGTCGGAGCGCTGGCCGGTGAGCAGGGAGAGCACGCCGAACAGGCTGTTCTCCCGCAGCAGGGCCACGGTGATCTCCTCACCGCTCTCATACACCCTGGAAAGCCGAACGGCGCCACGCCGCAGCAGATACACCCGCTCTGCGGGATCGCCGGGGAAGAAGATCGTCTTGCCGCGCTCCACGGTCTCGCTGCTGCTGCCATTGAGACCGCGGATCACCTCCAGCAGGGTCTGGTTGCCCTGGCTGGCTGAGCCGATGCCCGTCACAATCCCCGGTTCCCCGGAGCTGGGGGTGCTGGCTGTGCGGCTGAAACCGCGCGTGGCGCCAACCATGGACGGGGCGGGCAGATGGGCGGACCCTAAGGATCGCCGCACCCCCTCCCTGTAGCAACCCACACCTTTTCCCGCCTGGGCTGTTGCCGGAGGGCGTCCTCCCCGCCATGGAATACGGATGTATCCACCAGGGATGGTGTCCGTTGGTTGTGGACGGGCCTGTGGCCGCTACATTCAGGATTGCGCCGCCCCTCTCGCATGACCGCCAGCCTCCCCACCGGTATCGGCGCAGTGGCGGCCGGCATCGGTCCGGCGGGAGCTGGCCATCGGGGTGTGCCGGCCCATCGGTCCGCGCCTGCATCCGTCCCCCATCTGCGCCTGGTGGCGCAGCCGGAGGGGATGCTGCAGATCCATACAGCACCCTTCCGGGGCAGCTTCGCCACCGTGCTCAGCCAGGCGCTGCGCACGGCAGGCCTGGGCAGCAGGGTGCTGGTGAGTCAGTTTCTCAAGGGGGGAGTGGATCAGGGGCTGGCGGCCAGCCCCTGGCTGTGCGGCAGGCTGCGCTGGCTGCGGCCTGCCGTGCCGGCCTGCCTGGCTGAGCCCGCTGAGCAGCACCCGAGCGCGGTGCTCGAGGCGGTGGCGGAGGTGTGGCAGCACAGCCGGCAGGTGTTGCTGGATGCCGCCGTCGACCTGCTGGTGCTCGATGAGCTGGGCCTGGCGATGGAGCTGGGCTATGTGTGCCGGCAGGATGTGCTGGATGCGCTGGAGAGGCGCCCGGCCCAGATGGATGTCATCCTGACGGGGCCGGCCATGGGGCCGGAACTGATGGCGATGGCCGATCAGGTCACCCAGCTGCGCCGCGGGCTCTAGCTCCTTTCCTCGATGCTCAAGAACGACCGCTGGATCAAGGAGCAGGCTGCCGCCGGCATGCTGGAGCCGTTTCAGCCCACCTTGGTGCGCCACCTGGAACCGGAGGCGCGCAGCAATCCGGTGCTCAGCTATGGCTGTTCCTCCTACGGCTACGACCTGCGGCTCTCCGCCCAGGAATTTCTGATCTTCCGCCATGTGCCTGGAACGGTGATGAACCCCAAACGGTTCAATCCCGCCAACCTGGAGCCCGCCCCCCTGCATGAGGACGACGACGGGCACTACTTCATCCTGCCGGCCCATTCCTACGGACTGGGCGTGGCCCTGGAGAAGATGCGGGTGCCGGCCAACATCACGGTGATCTGCCTGGGCAAGAGCACCTATGCCCGCCTGGGCATCATCGTGAACACCACCCCCGCCGAGGCCAGCTGGGAGGGGCATCTCACCCTGGAATTCAGCAATTCATCCGGTGCCGATTGCCGCATCTACGCCAACGAAGGCATCTGCCAGTTGCTGTTCTTCGAAGGCGATCCCTGCGACATCACCTACAAGGATCGGGCCGGCAAATACCAGCACCAGCCTGAGCGGGTGACCCTGGCGCGGGTGTGAGGCTGACCTCAAGACCAGCCCCCGATCGGCAGTCCGCGGTAACAGGCAGACAATTTTCAATTGAGAAGGCATCAATTGTTTGGTTAAATAGAACTTGATCAGTTTGGCCTGTGGGTATCCCTTTGGTTATCTGGCGATCACTGTTGATAGCGAGAATGGTGCCGCTCAAGCCATCGACTTTAAAGATGTCAATGGCTGAGGTGGGTGGCATTTGCTGGGCTGCTTTGGCCCCTGAAGTCGTTAACTTCGGGCAGGACTGATCGCGTTCGGTCGTGGTGTAGTCCTTATGGGGAGTTTTGTCTCCCAGGGAGCTGTGTGTTCTTGCATGGCTGCTATCCGGCTATGCCGATGGTCATCGGCGTCCAATTCCCCCCCTGGGCTGAGCCTTCATTGGCGGCCTAACGCCGAAGGCCGATTGGAGCCCCCCGTTGCTGATTCGTCGACCCAGCAGCAAGGCCTTTGCCGGCCGGGAGAAGCTCACGCTCACCCGTTTGATTGAGGAGGGGCTTGCCCTGCGCCAGCGTCAGCACCAGCGTCCATCAACCGCCGCTCCGCTGCCGCTGCCGGTGCATCAGGGTCGGGGGGGGGGCTGGCCCCTGCCGTGGCGGACCCCCGCAGCAATCGCACCCTGCTGGATGCCGCCGATGGGTTGATGCCGGCGTGACCCCCGATGGGAACGTGCTGGTGGCTGCCTCCCGCTCCGACCATCCGCACCACTGCTGCGCAATGGATTGGTTGGAGGGAGCGCTTGCCGCTGCCGCCCGGGGTGACCGCCGCGAATGCCTGGTGACCTTCGACCGAGATTTCGGCCCCCTTCTGCCGGCGCGTCAGTTGGTTCTGCTCAACCCCTGAGCCGGGTTGGGCATGCCGAAGTTGGGCAGCGTCACCTACGGCGCCAGCCTGGCCTTGTGCAGTCTGCTCTTCTCATACCACTCCGCGAATTGCGGCGTCCAGCTCTGCAGGTGGGGCCACATCAGATCGCAGAGGGCGCGGATCTCTTGCTGAGCGTCGAGCTTGGCGCGCAGGTCGAGGAAGTGCAGGAAGGCCCTCAGGCTGAAGCTCACCACGAAGTGCTGGCGGTAGTCGAAGGGCAGGATGCCGCGGGCGTGCTCTTCGGCATAGCCGGCGGCGAGCAGGTCGCGGTAGCGCTCGGCGGCAGATCGACAGAGATCGAGATCGATCGCCCGTTGTTCGATCGAATAGTGATACTTCTTGCCCTGGCGGTCGCTGTAGTCGCCCACGGGCCGCAGGTAGAACACCTCTTCCAGCTCTAAGTCGCCTCGGGCGGCACGGCAGATGCGCTCGCCGGTGTACCTCATCGACTGCACATCGAAGCTCACGCCAACCCGGTGGGTGCGCGCCTGCTGCATCACCGAATGGGGGAACCAGCCCACGTTGAGCGCGATCTGGGCGTGCTCCAGCGGGCCGTAGTGGCCGCGCTCGCCGGCCAGCAGCCGCTTCACGCAGATTTCGCCGGCGCGGGTCTCATCCGGCCAGTCGGCGCGGTCGGCCGCCACGAACCCTTCGCTGTAGTCCTGGTGCATCGCCGCATAGATGCACTGCTGCGGATTGGGCGTTGCGCTGAGGCAGACAACCTGGAAGCGGGGATCCATCGCGGCGGCGGCAATCAAGGGGTTGGAGAGGAGAGGAGGGAGCGGGTGCTTCAGCCGTGGCTGCGCGGTCCGGCCTGGCTGCCTGCTGGACTCGCTTCCCCAGGCGGCTGCTCGGCCAGGCTGCTCGTGGCGCCCACCCCAGCCAGCACCGGCAGGGGCTGGTTCTCCATCAGAGCGATCGCCAGGCTGTCCAGCTCGGCCCGGCTGCGGGCGCCGATCGCACGCCCCACGGTGGTACCACCGGCATCGAACAGCTCGAGATGGGGAATGCCATTCACGTCGTAGCGGTCGATCTCGGGTTGCCAGCGGGGGTTGTCCACGTTCAGCAGCACCACATTCAGCCGCTCGTGCTGGCGGCTTTCCACGGCGTCCAGGGCCGGGGCCATGCTGCGACAGGCCTCACACCAGTCGGCATAGAACTCCACAATCGTGGGGCGCCCATTGGCAAGGGCCACCGACAGCTCCGGCGATCGCCGGGCCAGGGCCTCCAGGGGCGCCTGCGGCTGCAGTCCGCCGCGCAGCCACAGCACCGCACCTGCCAGCAGGGCGGCGAGGGTGAGCAGGATGAGCCGCTCGCGGGGGCCAGGGCCAGCCGCAGGGGCGGGGCTGTTCATGGTCGATTCAGGACTGGATGCCCCAGGCTGAAGGCACTGGGCTGCTAGCACTCTGGCAGTGCCGGGGAGTCGACGGCCCTTCACCCCCGCTCCCTTCAGCCCCTATCCCTTCACCCCCTCAACCACCAGTTCCTTGAAGCGCCGACTCACCCTCCATTTCCCGCGGGAAGCGGTGCACCAGCCGATCACCTACAGGCTGGCCGTGGACTTTGACATCGCCGCCAAGATCCTGCGCGCCCAGATCGCCCCGAACCAGAGCGGCACCATGGTGGTGGAGCTTTCCGGGGATATCGATGAACTCGATGCCGCGGAGGCCTGGCTGGAGAGCCAGGGCCTGGCGCTCAATCGCGCCCCCGGGCAGATCGCCATCGACCGCCAGCGCTGCGTGGACTGCGGCATCTGCACGAGCGTCTGCCCCAGCGGTGCGCTCAGCTGCTCGGCGCCTGCTTGGCAACTCACCTTTGCTGCGCAACGCTGTCTGGTGTGTGAGCAGTGCATCCCCAGCTGTCCCTTCTCCGCCATCTCCCTCGTGCTCGATCCCGGTGGTGTCTCCGGCCCCTGAGTCCCCCCTGTGTCTGTAATCACCGCCGCGCTGCGCCTGCTTGTGCTCCCTCTGCGGGCGCCCCTGCTGCTGTTGCTGCTGGCGGTGGCCGTGTATGAGGGCATCCACTGGAACGGTGCAGCCGCCCAGCTCTCCCTGGCCTGGGTGCTGGAGTGTCTGCAGGCGGTGGTGGTGGTGCTGGTCTGCACCATGCCCGACCTGCTTCTGCAGCAGGTGTCCAACGCGATGGCCGCCAGCCGGGTGGTGAGCCTGGTGGTCACCTTGTTGCTGGTCACCGTGGGTGGGCTGTATCTGCTCCACCTGCGGGTGCTGGCCAACGTGCTGATCCTGGCCTCGGCGGTGCTGCTGGCCCGGCTCGATCTGGCCCGGATCCGGGTGGCGCCCCATCCGCTGGTGCTCTCCACCTCGCTCACCACCCTGGTGCTGGCTGGTGCGGCCCTGGGTCGCTGGATCGTGCGCTGACGGTTCAGCCCTGGGGCGGACAGACGGGCGGCCTGGGGGCCGCCATGCTCCAGAGGTTGCCCAGCACCTTCTTCACATAGAGGCGGGTTTCCGGGAAGGGGATGGCCTCCACCCAGACTTCGGGCTGCTTGCTGAGCCGGGAATCGATCCAGCCGGTCACGGCTCCCGGGCCGGCGTTGTAGCTCGCCACCGCTGGCACGGGGTTGCCCTGCCACTGGCTGAGCATCTGCTTGAGATAGCGCGCCCCCAGTTCAGCGTTGCGCCCGGGTTGCTCCAGCTCCGCTCCGCTCACTGGGCCGCCGGCCACTTCTGCGGCGGTATCCGGCATCAGCTGCAGCAGCCCTACCGCCCCCACCGGAGAGCGCACCGTGGGGCTGAAGCGCGATTCCTGCTTGGCGATCGCCGCCAGCAGGGGTGCCGACAGCCCGGCCTGGCCGGCCGCCTGCTCCAGTTCGCTGGCATAGGTCGGGGTGTGCAGCTCCCGCTCCAGTGCGCTGGCCAGCTGGCACTGCCGGGCTGGCAGCCGCAGGCTGGCCTGTTCCAGCTGGCCCAGCCCCAGCCAGTGGTCGCCGACGGCCCGTCGCAGCCGACCCTCCACGGCCAGGGCGGTGGGCTCGGTGGGGCTAATTCCTTTGGTGTGCAGGCGCCACTGTTCCCAGGCCTCCAGGGGCTGGCCCAGGCGCCAGAGGCGATCGATCGCGGCCACGCCGCTGTTCAGGGGCGTCCACTGCACCGGCGGCAGGCGGGTCTCGCCGTCGCCGCCCAGGTTGAGGCTGCCCTGGCCCAGCCGGTCGGCGGCCCGCCAGCCGTAGTAGCCGCCGGGGTGGCGCTCCAGCAGCTCCTGCCAGATCCGTCTGGCCTGCTGCCGCCGCCCCAGTTGCCACTCCGCCAGGCCCTGCCAGAACCAGCGCCGGGCCTCCAGCGGGGCGGGCAGCTGATCGGCTAGGGCCGGCTCGCTCAGCAGTTGCAGGCTGGCGCTCCAGTTGCCCTCCAGGGCCAGGGCGCGGGCCCGCTGCCACTGCAGTTCCCAGCTGGCCGGATCCGCCGGCCAGCGGCGCAGCACGGCCAGGGTGGCGTCCGGGCTCTTGCTCTCCCGGGCCAGACGCGCCTGCACCGCCGCGCTGTCCTGCAGCGGGCCGGGCAACTGCCGGAGGGCCTCCAGGCTGGTGGCGCTGTCCCCCTCGCTGAGCAGCCGCACGGCCTCCACGGCATTGGGGCTGCCTGGGGCCTGGCGGGCGATGGCCAGCAGGCGGGCTTCAGCGCTGGCTTCCTGCCCGGGTTCGCGCAGCAGCGCCCGGGCCAGGGCCAGCTGGGTGTCGGGGCTGGCCGGTTGGTTGCCCAGGCACTGCACTGCCGGTTCCACCAGCCCGAGCTGGGCCAGGCCGGCGGCCAGCTGCTCGCGCTCCGCCGCCTGCAGCGGCGGCTGCTTCGCCGTGCAGCGCTCCCGCAGGGCGGCGGCAGCCCCTGGCCAGCGGGGTCCCCAGCGGGCCAGATGCAGCGCTCCACCGCTGCCCTGCTCCTGGGCCGCGGCCAGGGCGGCCGGGTGGGCTGGGAAGCGCTCCAGCAGCTGCTTGCGCAGCTCGCTGCGATCGCGGCCCAGCGCGTAGAGGGCATCCGCGCTGGCGGGATCGCTCGGGAAGCGGTTCAGCAGTTCACGCCACAGCTCCCTCGCACCGTCGTTGTCCCCGAGGGCGCGGCTGGCCTCGGCCTGGCGCTTCAGCACCACCGCCGCCAGGGGATCGCTCCCCCAGCCCTGGTTCTGCAGCCAGTCCAGCTGCCTCCGGGGATCGGGGCCCTCGGCCCATCCGCTGTCCCGGCTGAGCAGCAGGGCGGCCTCCCGGCGGCGCTGCGGGTCTGGATCCAGGCGCCGGATGCGCCGCAGCTCGCCTGCCTCCAGCCGGGGAGTGATGGGCGCACGCAGTTGCAGAAGCTGGCGACCCAGGAGCAGCAGGCCGCCGCTGCCCAGGCAGGTGGCAGCCAGAAGAAGGGGAAGGCGACGCAAGGGGCAGGCTGGGACTGGTGCGGGCATTCTGGGCAAGCCCCCACGCGGCACTCCCGGTGCGTTGGCCCCTCCTTCACCCCGACCCCACCAGCCTGCCGGGCAGCCGCCAGCGGCGGCGGGCGCTGCAGGTGCTTGCCCTGGCTGGGCTCACCTGGCTGCTGCGTCCCTGGCTGCCGTTCCAGTTGCTGCCGGGCTGGGTAGTGGGCGCTCTGGTTCTGTGGGCCCTGCTGGAGATGCTGCGCTGGATCTGGCGCCCCCAGCGCTGGCGTTGAAACACCTGGATCGCCGGCAGCTTTCCGTCAAGTGCTCTTGAGATGGCGCGTAACCTTGGTGCCACCAAGGGTCTGTTCATGGCTGCACTGCACTCCGGGCTGGACTGCCACCCCGTCGGCCAACCCCTTGGTGACGCGGTGGCCGGCTTCGGAACCGATGGCATCCGCGGTGCGGTGGGTAGCCAGGTCACCCCTGCCCTGGCCTTGCAGGTGGGCTACTGGTGTGGGGTGGTGCTGCCCGCCGAGGGCCCTGTCCTGATCGGCATGGACAGCCGCAGCAGCGGGCCGATGCTGGTGGCGGCGCTCACGGCGGGCCTCACGGCCGCCGGCCGGGAGGTGTGGCAGATGGGCATCTGCCCCACGCCCGCCGTGCCTGGCGCGATCCGCCGTTGCGGTGCCGCCGGTGGTCTGATGGTGTCCGCCAGCCACAACCCCCCGGGGGACAACGGCATCAAGGTGTTCGGCCCCTCCGGCGCCAAGCTGGCCCCGGCGCAGCAGCAGGCCATCGAAGCCGGTCTGGCCGGCATGGCCAATGCGCCGGCCTTCGACGGCCATGGCGCCGCGCTCGACCGCGGCGACCTGCTTCATGACTACCGCAGCAGCCTGATCGACAGCGTCGAGGGTCGTCGCCTCGATGGCTGCAGCGTGGTGCTCGATCTCTGCCATGGCTCTGCCACCGCCTGCGGTGAGGCGGTGTTCCGGGCACTCGGCGCCGATGTCACGGTGCTGCATGGCCATGCTGATGGCCGCCGCATCAACGTGAACTGCGGCAGCACCCACCTGGAGGCCCTGCGCCAGTCCGTGCTGGAGCGGGGTGCGGCCATGGGCTTCGCCTTCGATGGCGACGCTGACCGGATGCTGGCGGTGGACGGCCGCGGCCGCTGCGTGGATGGCGACCAGATTCTCTACCTGTGGGGCTCGGCGCTGTTGGACGCCGGCAGCCTGCCGCAGGCGCGGATCGTGGCCACGGTGATGTCCAACCTGGGCTTCGAGCGCGCCTGGCAGGCCCGCGGTGGCCTGTTGGAGCGCACGGCGGTGGGCGATCAGTACGTGCACCGGGCGATGGAAGAGTTCGGTGCCGGTCTGGGCGGTGAGCAGTCGGGCCACATCCTCTCGGCCCGCCATGGCATGAGTGGTGATGGCCTGCTCTCGGCCCTGCAGGTGGCCACGCTGCTCCATGCCCAGGGCCAGACCCTGGCCGACTGGCTGGACGGCAGCTTCCGTCCTTATCCCCAGACCCTGGTGAACGTGCGCGTGGTGGACCGTTCCCGTCGCCAGCAATGGCAGGAGTGCGATCCTCTTCGCATCGCGGTTGAGCAGGCGGAGCGCGAGATGGCGGGCCAGGGCCGGGTGCTGGTGCGCGCCAGTGGCACCGAGCCCCTGCTGCGGGTGATGGTGGAGGCGGCCGAGGATGCCGTGGTGCAGCACTGGGCCAGCGAGCTGGCGGCCACCGCCGAGCGTCACCTCAACGCTGCCTGATGGCGGCCCCTCGCTGAGATCAGAGACAGCTGCGGGCCAGACGCAAGGCCCCGTCGCAGCCATCGCCAGCGGGGGTTGAGAGGTGGCCGCCGGGAAGCATCGCGGCCAGCTGCTGCTTCAGTTGCTGGCGCAGCGGTGCCAGGTGTTCCAGGGCTCCTCCCAGGGCCCACACCGGCGGTGTGCCCAGGTCCAGAGCGGCGCTGATCGCCACAGCCATCTCCGCCAGGGCAAGGGCATTGCGCTCCACGATGGTCATGGCGGTGGCATCCCCTGCAGCTGCGGCGGCCGCCACCACGGGGGCCAGGCGGGCGAAGCCGGCAGCGCCGAAGCCGTCTGCCACCACCAGCGCCTTGATCGCCGCTGCCGATTGCGGCCCATCCACCCCCAGGGCCTGCCAGACCGCCGGGCGCAGGGGGGAATCGGCGCGGCGGCCATCGGCCATGGCCAGGCTGGCGCTGAGGCCGTCCCGGCCGATGTCCATGGCCGAACCGGCCCCATCCAGCAGCCAGCCCCAGCCGGCGCAGCGATGTTCCCTGCCCTCACGATTGCGGCCCACGGCGATCGTGCCCGTGCCACTGATCAACAGGATGCCCTCGTGGTTGTGATCACCCATGGCGCCGATCAGCGCTGTGCGCTCGTCGCCTGTGACCAACAGACGCTCTGCAGGCAGCGCCAGGCTTTCGCAGGCCAGACGCTGGCCCCGGATCTGCACAGGGCTGCCCTGCTCGATGCCGCTGGCTCCCACCGCAGCGGCCACCACCGTGGCGCCCGCAGGCAGCCGCTGCAGGGCGGCGGCCAGACTCTCCTCAAGGGCCAGACGGAAGGCCTCTTCGCCGCCGGGGCTGGCCAGGTGGCGCAAACCCGGGCCATCGGCCTCAGCCAGCACGCTGCCGGTGGCGGGTGCGGCCAGGCGGCAGGTGGTGTGGGTCTGGCCGGCGTCGAAGCCGGCGATCACGCTGCTCACGGGCTCACTCAGGTACGCCTGGGCGCAGCCGCCAGGGTGGCCAGGCAGAACCAGCCGCTCAGTTGCACCTCCGGCCGGAAGAAAATCGTGTCCGTGAGGCCCTGCACCCCAAGGGCGGCGATCACCGCCAGCACGCCCATGGCCGGTAGGGCCCAGGGGCCATCGCCCCGCCACAGCGCAAGCCCCCGGCGGATGCTGGCCAGCACCAGACCCACACCCACCACCAATCCAGGAATGCCGGCTTCCACCGTGAGTTCCAGCGGAATCGAGTAGGCGCTCAGGGCATTGAAGCGGGGTTGTTGAAACAGGGGATAGATGAGGTTGAAGGCGTCGTTGCCCGGCCCGATGCCCAACCAGGGGCGGGCCTGGATCATGTCCAGCACCGCCAGCCACACGTTGATACGGAAGTTGTTGGAGCTGTCGCCCCGTCCAGCCACCAGGCTCAGCACCCGCACGCGCAGGGGCTCCACCTGCCACACCAGCACGGTGAGCAGGGCAGCACCGCCCAGCAGCACCGCCAGTGGAATCACCTTCCGCCAGAGGGGCGGCCAGCTGCGCGTGCAGCGCTGGGCCAGCAGCAGGGCCAGCACGGCGGCGGCCGCCACCAGCCCCATCCAGGCCCCCCGGCTGTAGGTGAGCACCAGCGCGGCGCCTCCCAGCGCCAGGCTGGTGGCCGCGAACAGCCTCGGCAGGGGCCGCCGCCAGCGCAGCAGCACCACCACGGCCAGGGGCAGGATCGGCAGCAGGTAGCCCGCCAGCAGGTTGGGGTTGTCCAGGGTGCTGTAGATGCGCACCGTGCCCTTGGCCACCGAATTGGGGTCCACCCAGCGGGCCAGCGCATCCGTGTCCGCGTACAGCTGGCGCAGGCCGATCACCGAGGTGAGCAGGGAGCCGGCCAGGAGCGCCGCCACGATCCGGTCCCACCAGCGGGGAGCGGCGCGCAGCAGCTCGTGCATCAGGGCATACACCGAGAGATAGCTGGCCAGCTTCAGCAACCCTTTCAGGGCCGCGCTGGGTACGGGAGAAAACCCTGTGGCCAGCAGCGCGATCGCCAGGATGGCCAGAATCCAGCCGTTGATGCCTGTCACCGTCCCGGCTGGCCGGCGCAGGGCGAGCAGCAGCCAGAGCACACCGCAGGCCAGGATCAGCAGGCTCAGCCCGGAGCGGGTCACCACCGCCAGGCCCGCCATCAGGGCGCAGAGCACCACACCGCTGATGGTGAGCAGATGGCCGCCGAGGGGGCCAGCAGGCCCAGCAGCCAGCAGCCCCTGCCAGCGGAGCAACAGGGGTGGAGAGGAGGAGACGGCGGAATCGCCCACGGATGGCCTGACTGGCTTCAGCCGGGATTATCGGTGGCCCCGGGCCGTTTTTCGAGCTCCGCCAGGGGTGGCGGCGGCAGCACATTGCGCGTGTAGAGCACCCGGTACACCGGCAAACCCCTGGCAAGCACGTAGGTTTCCCGTTCGGTGGGCACGGGCAGGGGGTTGGTTGAGCGCCAGGGGCGGTCGTCCTGCGCAGGCCGCTCAAAGCAGCCGCTGGCCTCCACCAGAGCCACCATCGGCTCGATCACGGCCGGCACGTCGCTCTGCAGGAACAGCTCCCGCCCCGGTGCCAGGGCAGTGGCCAGGGCCAACAGCAGCTGCGGTTGCAGCACCCGGCGCTTGTGGTGCTTCGTCTTGAACCAGGGATCGGGGAACTGGATCGTGACCCGATCGAGCTGGCCGTCAGGGAGCTGGCCCAGCCACTGCTCCAGGCTCACGTTGGCGTTGCAGAACAGGTAGCGGAGGTGCTGGATCTCCAGGGCCTGGCGGTCGGCCTCGGCCGCAGCCACCAGGGCGCGGCGGATCTCCACGCCCAGGTAGTTGCGCTGGGGTTCGGCCTGGGCCAGGGCCAGCAGGAAACGGCCGCGGGCGCAACCGATATCCAGGTGAATCGGCCGCTCGGGCCGGGGGAACAGCTGTTCAGGGGACGGCAGCTGCAGGGGCTGCTGGAAGAAGCGGCTGAGCGGATTAACGTGTTGACGGACCATCAGGCCGCTTCGCCAGGAGGCTCGGGCAGGTCGCGGGGCACCACGAAGGCCCAGCTGGCGGTGTAGCCATGCAGGTGGGTGGAGCCGGCCACCGGCCCCACCTCGCCGTTGCAGAAGGCCCCGGCCACCGGCAGATCGCCGAACAGCTCCCGGCATACGCCCACATCCCCATCGGCATGGCCGTACAGGCTGCTGCCCCGGCCCAGGCAGGCGAACAGCAGGCCCGCCAGCGGGGCCTGTCGCTCCTGCTGCTGGCGGCGCAGCAACAGGCGTAACTCCTGGCTGGAGGTGGCACCATCGCGCAACTGGAACTGCACCTGCTGGCCCACCCGCATGCGTTCCGCCACGGCCACGGCGCCGTTGCGGGGATCGACCCCCACCAGGTTGCGCACCAGGAAGGCCGAGGCCTGATCCTCCTGCGCCGGATCCAGGCTGAAGCTGTCGCGGCCCACACCCAGGAACAGGGAGTTCTTCACCAGCTCCCGTTCCTGGGGGCTGAGATCGCTGAGGATCGCCTGCAGGGCCGCCACGGGTGACTTGCGCTCGTTGCCCGCACTCACCTCCAGCACCACGTTGCGCTGGGCCTGTTCCACCTCGAACACCGGTCCGATCGGCCGGCAGCCCTGGGCCACCACCGGATCAAGCCCCCAGGCCCCGTCGATCAGGCAGCCCACGGCGCCGCCGCACACCCCTTCGTTGAACAGCAGGGAGTGGTGGGGAGCGCTGTGGGGGCAGGCGATGCCCCCCAGTTTCACCGCTGCCGGGCAGGCGTAATCCAGCCCAGCGATCAGGTCGTTGATGCCCTCGCAGCCCGGATCGATCAGCAGCAGCATCGAGTGCTCGCTGCTGCCTGCAGCCGCTCCCACCAGGGCCCGCCAGGGCTCAGCCGGACCATCCAGATCCGGCCAGGCAGCGGCTGTGATCGCGAAGGGCCGGATGCGGGCGCCGGGCAGGCGCAGCAAGGCCACGCTCAGGGCCGGCTGCTGCTCCAGTTCGTGGGCCTGCTGTTGGGGCGCCATGCCGATCACGCCCCCGGCCACACAGCCCAGCCAGTGACTGGCCTGGAGCCGTTGGCGCAACAGGGGCAATAGGCGGGGCAGATCGCTGGCGAAGCTGGCCGACACGAACACCAGGGCCAGGTCGGCGGCTTCGCCGCCGCCGATCTGGGTCTGCACGGCGTCCACGCAGGCCTCCAGCGAGGGCTCACTGGCCAGGGCCGTGCGGCACCAGGCCTGGGGAGCGGCGGGACGCCTGAGCCAGTCGGGCAGGGGGAATGCAGCCATGGCCTGGACCCTATCGCCTGCGGTGGCGTGCGGATAATGGCGACTTCCCGTACCCCCAGCCGTGCCGGACCCGCTCTACCGATCCCTGGTGTGGATCGCCCTGCACGTCGCGGTGCTGTTCACCGTGGGCGTGCCCCTGGTGCTGCTGGTGTGGGCGGCGGTGAAACGGGAGGGTGCCCTGGTGCGCCTGCTCTCGATCTACTGGAAGGTGGCCAGCCTGCTGCTGATCGCCGATCTGCTGCTCAGCGACCGCCGGCCGATCGGCTTCGTGCTGCTGGTGCTGGCCCCCCTGCTGGTGCTGGTGAGCCTGTGGTTCTGGGTGGACCTCAACGAGGAACTCGCCGACCTGCCGCCCTGGCGCCCCCTGCCTCTGACGCTGCGCATCTGGCGCTGGGGGCTGAGTTTCTGGGCGTTGATCGGCGCTGCCCTCGCTGCCACGGCCCTGGGCTGTATGGATGCCGCCCGCATGGACAGCCCCCGTTGCGCGGTGTGGCTGCAACCCCCGGCTGCCCTGCACCAGCACCTGGAAACGGTGTTCGGCTTCGTGTTCGGTGGGCAATGGACGCCGGCGGTGGCCGCCTTCATCGGTTACGTGGGCCTGCTGGCCTATGTGGTGGGCCTGCTGCAGTGGCTGCTGGTGCGCCTGCCCAAGCTCGGGCGGGTGGCTGGAGAATTCTGAAAACCAGCCTGATCAATCACGCTGATGGCCCAGCCTGCCAATGACCTGCTTGCCGCGTTGGAGGCCATCAGTCGCGGTCGCCCCGACCGGCTGCTGCGCCTGCGCGGTGGGCTGGTGTCGGCGGGCTCCGTCGAGGAGCCCTATGAGCTGCTGATCTTCCGGGGGTTCTCCAGCAGCACCTCCCACCCCACCGCCTTTGATCCCGATCAACCCCTGGTGCCCGAAGGGGTGGAGCTGCGCACGGCCGAATTGCTGGCAGCGCCGCTCAACCCCGCAGCCGAGCAGGTGCTGGCCGCCGGCAGCGATCCGCAGGCCTACCTGCAGCCCTCGGCCTGGCTCTGAGGGTGCCTGGTGGTGCCCCCTGGGATCAAGCCAGAAAACGGCGCCACTGGGGACAGATGGCTTCGATGGCCCGACGCTCGCCGGGCAGCTGGGCGGCGCTGGCCAGTTCGAAATCGGCGAAGTCGAAGCCAGGTGCCACCGTGCAGCTCAGCAGGCTCCAGGGAGTGCCGGGGGCTGGGGTGGCGGCGAACCAGCTGCCGGCTGGCACCACGTGCTGGGGCCGTTCACCAGCGGCCAGATCCAGGCCCAGCCTGGTGAGCCCTGCCCAGCCGCTCGGGCTGATCTCGTAAAGCAGCAGACTGCCGCCGCCGTGGTGATGCCAGGCCTCGTCGGAGCGGATGCGATGCCAGCACGACCATTGCTCGGCTTGCAGCAGGTAGTGGATGGCGGTGCTGGCCGCCCGCTCCCCCCAGGGGGTGGGCACCGTAAGGCTGGCCCGGTAGGTCTCGCGGAAATGGCCCCCCTCGGGATGGGGTTCCAGCTGCAGCTGCTGGATCAGCTCCGTGGCGCTGACGGGGTGGGCCATGGTGGCTGATCAGGCCTCCAGTACGGCCACGCAGCGGCCGCAGAGCGTGGGGTGGGCGCTGTGCTGGCCGATGTCGGTCTCGTAGTGCCAGCAGCGGTCGCACTTCTGACCGGCGGCCCGGGCCACCCGCACCGTCACGCCGTCGCTGCTGGCCTCGGCCAGCACGGCGTCCGGGGCCTCCCCGCCGATGTGCAGCGCCGACACCAGCAGCCAGTCGGTGAGGTTGTCCACGCTGGGATGGGCGGAGCGCTCCAGCCAGGTCAGGGCCTCTGCCAGGGCGGCGCTGCTGGTGTCTGTCGCCAGCACGATCTGTACCTGGGCTTCCAGCGAGGCGCCCAGCTGGCCGCCGGCCCGGCAGCTCTCCAGCTGACGGTTCACCAGGGAGCGCAGCTCCAGGATCTGCACCATCGGCGTTTCGAGCTCAGGCCGGCGCCATTCCGCTGGTGCCGTGGGCCAGCCCCGCTCAAACACCGAGGCCTCCGCCACCGGATAGGGCAGGTTCTGCCAGATGTCTTCCGCCATGTGGCAGAGCACCGGCGCGATCAGGCCGGCCAGCCGCTCCACCACCAGGCTCAGCACGGTCTGGCAGCTGCGGCGGCGGAAGTCAGTCGCGCCGCTCACGTAGAGGCGGTCCTTGGCGATGTCGAGGTACACGTTGGAGAGATCCACCACGCAGAAGTTCTGCAGGGCCTGGAAGAAGCGGTAGAACTCGAAACGCTCGAAGTCGCCCGTCACGGCATCGATCAGGGCGGCGGTGCGCTGCAGCATCCACTGATCGAGCAGCGGCAGGTCGGCATAGGCCACGGCGTCGCCGCCCTCGCTCCGGGGCCGCGGATCGAAGTCGTGCAGGTTGCCCAGCAGGTAGCGGGCCGTGTTGCGCACCTTGCGGTACACGTCGGCCAGCTGCTTCACGATGCCCGGCCCCAGGGGCACATCGGCGGAGTAGTCCACCGAGCTCACCCAGAGGCGCAGCACGTCGGCGCCATAGGCGGGGTCCTGTTTCTCGTTCTTGCCGCCCTTCACCAGCACCGCCGGATCCACCACGTTGCCCAGGGATTTGCTCATCTTGCGGCCCTTCTCATCGAGGGTGAAGCCATGGGTGAGCACCCGCTTGTAGGGGGCATGGCCATTCACGGCCACCGAGGTGAGCAGGCTGCTCTGGAACCAGCCGCGGTGCTGGTCGCTGCCTTCCAGATACAGATCAGCGGGGTACTGCAGGCCCCGCTCTTGCAGCACCCCGGCCCAGGAGGAGCCCGAGTCGAACCACACATCCATCGTGTCGGTGCCCTTGCGCCATTGGCTGGCCTCGGCGGCGTAGGACTCGGGCAGCAGGCCCGCCTCGTCGCGCTGCCACCACACGTCGCTGCCGTGCTCGGCGATCAGGGCCTGGATGTGGCGGAGGGTGGCCTCGTTGAGCAGCACCTCACCCGTTTCGCGGTGATAGAACACCGGGATCGGCACACCCCAGGTGCGCTGGCGGCTGATGCACCAGTCGCCCCGTTCGCTCACCATCGCTTCGATGCGGTTGCGGCCGCTGGCAGGCAGCCACTCCACCGCCGCGATCGCCTCCAGGGCGGCGCTGCGGAAGCCCTCCACCGAGGCGAACCACTGCTCGGTGGCGCGGAAGATCGTGGGCTTCTTGGTGCGCCAGTCGTAGGGGTAGCGGTGCGCGTAGGGCTCCTGTTTCAGAAGAAGCCCGGTGGCCTCCAGGGCTTCGAGGATGGTCGGGTTGGCGTCTTTGAGCACGTTCGTGCCGGCAAACGGCCCCGCCTCGGCGGTGAGATTGCCGGCTTCATCCACCGGGCAGAGCACGGGCAGGCCGTACTTGCGGCCGGTGTTGAAGTCGTCCACGCCGTGGCCGGGGGCGGTGTGCACCAGGCCCGTGCCGGCTTCGGTGGTGATGGTGTCGCCGCCGATCACCACCGGGCTGGTGCGCTCCAGCAGCGGATGGCGGTACACGATCCCCTCCAGTTCGGCACCCTTCACCTGCAGCAGGGGCGTGAGCCTGAGCCCGAGGCTGGTTTCCAGGCTGTCGCGCAGCTCGGCGGCCACCACCAGATGGCTGGCGGCCGGCGTCGGGGTCTCGCCGCGGGGGGCCACGGCGCAGATGGCGTAATCGAGCCGCCCGTTCACCGACACCGCCAGGTTGGCCGGCAGGGTCCAGGGGGTGGTGGTCCAGATCGCCACCGCCAGGCCGCCGGCGGTGGTGGCGGCCTCGGGGCTCAGGCCTGCCGCCGCCAGCTGGGCCGCCAGGCCCGCCGGCAGCTCCACTGCCGGGAAGGCCGCAAACACACTCGGCGAGGTGTGGCCGTCGGGGTATTCGAGCTCGGCCTCAGCCAGGGCGGTGCGGGAGCTGGGGCTCCAGTGCACCGGCTTGAGGCCCCGGTAGATGTGGCCGGCCAGCACCATGGCCCCGAACACACCGATCTGGGCGGCCTCGTACTCCTTCTGCAGGGTGAGGTAGGGCTGATCCCAGTCGGCCCAGATGCCCCAGCGCCGGAAGCCCTGCTTCTGGCCCTCCACCTGTTCAAGCGCATAGGCATGGGCCTTGCGGCGCAGGCTCACTGGGGTGAGCTCGGCCCGCTCACTGCTCTTGAGGCTCTGCAGCACCTTCAGCTCGATCGGCAGGCCGTGGCAGTCCCAGCCCGGCACGAAGCGCGCCTTTCTGCCCTGCAGCAGGGCCGTCTTGTTGATGATGTCCTTGAGGATCTTGTTGAGGGCGTGGCCCACGTGCAGGGCCCCGTTGGCATAGGGCGGCCCGTCGTGCAGGGTGAAGGTCTCGCCGGGGTTCTCCTGGCTCAGCCGCTCGTAGATCCGCTGCTCGGCCCAGAACGCCTGGATCTCCGGCTCGCGCACCTTGGCGTTGGCCCGCATCGAGAAGGGCGTATTCAGCAGGTTGAGCGTGTCCTTGTAGGACGGTTGCTCGGAGGTGGCGGGCGCGGAGCTGGCGGTCACGGCGCCGGAGGCAGCAAGGGGCGATTATCCAGCTTCGCTCGTTGGGGCTGGGGCCACGTCCCCGCTCGCCGCGGTGATCAGGTCGTCGATTTCCGTGAATGACGCCACCACCGCCGCCGGTTCGCTTGCGGCAGGGGCAGGCTCAGCGCCAGCAGTGGGCTCGGCTGAGGCTGCGGGGGTTTCGCTGGCTTCGGCTGCCGGTTCCGGACGCACCCAACGCTTGCCGGTGCTCTTGGGCTGCCTGCGCTCCCCCACCCAGGCGAACAGGCCCTGGCCCACCTGGGCCGCCAGGGCGGGAAGCCTGGCAGCGGTGGCGCCGAACTGCTGCAGGGAGGTCTGCCAGCGCTCTGGCGACCACAGCCGTTGCTGCTCCTGCTCACTCAGCTGACGCCAGCGCGCCTGGGCCACCTCCACGCTCAGCCGGCCGATCAGCAGGCCGCCGCAGAGCACGCCCAGCATCGGTGCCCCGCGCAGCCGCTCGGCGCTGGTCACCAGCACCAGACCCAGCAGCAGCACCACGGCGCCCCACACGGCATCACGGGCCCGGCTCAGCTCCGGCAGCAGCAGCGGCAGCAGCAGCACCGCCAGGCCGATCACCAGGGCCAGTGCACCTCCCAGAGTCGCCAGCATGGCCTTCAGCGGATCGGCCCCATTCTGGGTCGGTGCCTAGAGTTCAGCTGCTGCCCATCTGGCGGAATTGGTAGACGCGCTGGTTTTAGGTACCAGTGGCTTCGGTCGTGGGGGTTCAAGTCCCCCGGTGGGCATCAGCTAGGGGGGCTGCTCTCCCGCTGGGAACAGCGCCTTGCCTAAGTTGCATGTCGTTTCGGCCCCGGCGGCTTCACCGGCTCCATGTCTCAGGCTTCGGTTGCAGCCCCGCACCGCTCGGTGCCCCGGGAGTTCCTGGACCCGCCCGGGCCCTGGAACCCGACGGTGGGGCTGTTCCTGATCGGCTACGGCCTGGCCGCACTCACCATCTGGGGCTGGTTTGTGGGCCAGTGGCCTCTGCCGCTGCTGCTGCTCAGCGGCTTCCTGGCCCTCCATCTCGAGGGCACGGTGATCCACGACGCCTGTCACAATGCCGCCCATCCCAACCGCTTCTGGAACGCCTGCATGGGTCACGGGGCGGCCCTGTTGCTGGGCTTCTCCTTCCCCGTGTTCACCCGTGTGCACCTGCAGCACCATGCCCATGTGAACGACCCCAAGAACGATCCCGATCACATCGTCAGTACGTTCGGGCCGCTCTGGTTGATTGCACCCCGTTTTTTCTATCACGAGGTGTTCTTTTTCCGCCGCCGCCTCTGGCGTCGTTATGAGCTGCTGGAGTGGGGCCTGGCCCGGGGTGTGTTCATCGCCATTGTGATCGCGGCGGCACGCTATGGATTCCTTCCTTTTGTCTTCAACTGCTGGTTCGCCCCGGCCCTGATGGTGGGAGTCACGCTCGGCCTGTTCTTCGACTATCTGCCCCACCGGCCCTTCCAGTCGCGCAATCGCTGGCACAACGCCCGGGTCTATCCCGGGCGATTGATGAATCTGTTGATCATGGGCCAGAATTATCATCTGGTGCACCATCTGTGGCCGTCGATTCCCTGGTTTGAGTATCGGCCGGCTTATCACGCCACCAAGCATCTTCTCGATGCCAAGGGTTCTCCCCAGCGCTTGGGATTGTTTGAATCCCGCAGCGATGGTTTCAACTTCCTCTACGACATCCTGCTGGGCGTGCGCAGCCACAAGAAGCGGCGCAGTCGCCTCAGGCCCCTGGCAGCCCTGATGCCATCACGCCATGCCCGCAGGCGGGTGCTGCACCTGCTTCACCGCACAGCGGTGTCACCGCAGCGCTGAGCCTTCAGGCCTGCTCGCCCAGGATCCTGGGCACCCGGAAGAAATCACCCTCCCGCTGGGGCGCCAGATCAAGCAGCTGGTCGCGCACGGGGGTGGGATCGATCCGGTCGTCGCGGGTCACGTTCACCACTTCCACGGCCCGGGTTGTGGGAGCTACGCCTTCGGTATCCACCGCTTCCAGGTGGGCCACATAGTCCAGGATCCGCTCCAGCTGGCCGGTGTAGGTAGCGATCTTCTCCTCCGGCAGGTCGAGGCGGGCCAGCTGGGCCACCTTGCGCACGTCCTCGGCGCTGATCTTGCTCATCCGCTGGCGTGGGGGAGAAGGCACGGCCGAAACTAGCGCTCCAGCGGTTCAGGCCGGTGCGTCGGTGTCTTCGGTCAGAAAACGCTGCAGATCCTCGGTGAGTGCGCTGGCGGCCACGTCCAGGAAACGGGCGCCATGCTCAGGCTGGGCCAGGTAGGGATCCGAGCCCATCCGTCCATCCGGATGGCGGCGGCGGAAGTCGGCCGGGCCATGGATCGGCCCGGCTGCCGCAGGCTCGGGCAGGGGACGCTGCTTGCTCAGCAGGCTGGGTTCCAGGTGCAGCGTGATGGCGATCTCACTCGGCGTGGCGTGGTGCCCCTCCCGGTTTCCATAGAGCTCGCGGGCCAGGTTCATCGCCGCTCCGGCCATGAACCAGTTGGCCAGGCGGCAGCGCAGCCGGCCCGCCTGGGGCAGGCCCCGACTGGCGGCGCTGGCATAGGCCTGGGCAAAGGCGGCCTTGGTGGTGGCGATGTTGCCGCCATGGCCGTTGATGAAGAAGATCCGCTCGAAGCCGTGGCCCGCCAGCGACAGCACCAGGTCGTGCACCACCGCCAGCAGGGTGGCCGGCTGCAGGCTGATCGTGCCGGCAAAGCCCAGGTGGTGCTCGGCCATGCCGAAGGCCTGAGCCGGGGTCACCAGCACGCCGCTGCGGCGCCCCACCTCCAGGGCCACCGCTTCAGCGGTGAGGGCATCGGTGCCGATGGCGCCGGTGGGTCCGTGCTGTTCCGTGGAGCCCAGGGGCACGATCACGCCCTTGCAGTGGCTGAGGTACTCCTCAACTTCGGGCCAGCTGCGCAGCTGCAGGCGGATCGCTTCGGTGTCGCAGGCCATGGGGGCGGGATGGAAGGGACGGGCTGACGCCAACGGATCATTCTGAACAGCGGCAGCGTGGTGGGTGCTGCCTAGAGTTCCCCAAGCGAGCTCAGCCCGTGGCTCCCATGCTGCACCGCAAGCTCTATCAGTTCTGTGCCGAGCGCCGCCCTGTTTGGGTGTTTCTGCGCGACCAGCAGCGCTGGATCGAGGAAGCGCTGGTGGTGGAGATCGAGGGGGATCTGGTGACCCTCCGCTACGACGCCGAGGACGATGACGAAAGCCACAGCTGGGAGGAGAGCGTGCGCCTCGATTCGATCGGTGCGGTCAGCACCCGCCTCTCCTATGTGTGCCGCACGCCTGGGGAGGAGGTACCCACCGCCGACGACTGCCCGGAGGCCGAGCGGCTCAGTGGCTGAGGGCCAGGCTCAGTGAGCCGTGCCGTTGCCGTCGTAGTCGTCGGTGTCGTAGTAGCCACCCTTGGTGCCGAAGAACAGGGTGGCCAGCACGAACAGGCCACTGCCGAACACCAGCACCGTGGCGAGATTGAAACCGCCGCTCTCCATCGCTTCAGTCCTCCTGGTCGTGGATGCTGGTGATCCGCCAATTCTCCCAGGCCTGCTGGGCATTGGCGAACTCCTCGGCCGTGATCGTGAACCCGGCGGCAGCGGCAATGGCCACCACGTCAGCCCCGGGTGCCTTGAGGCGGGATTCCAGCTCTGGATCGTCGAAGGCCGCTTTGAGCAGGTCCTGCAGGCCGGAGGCAGCCATGAACGGGCGTTGGTAGATGCCATCGTGATAGCCCCCTTTGGCCGCCTTGTCAGCGGCTGCTTCACTCCTTGGGTCAAGGCATCCCCCAACCCGCGCTCCTCCCAGCTCTGCCCCAATCCTTCTTCGCCCGCCCCGCCGAGCTGGTCGCCCCCGACCTCATCGGCTGCCTGCTGGTGAAACGCCAAGAGGGTGGCGAGCTGCTGTGGGGTGTCCTTGTGGAAACCGAGGCGTATGCGCAAGACGACCCCGCCTGCCACGGGCATCGCCGCCGCTCGCCCAGCAACGAAACCCTGTTTGGCGAGCCAGGGCGGTTTTACGTCTATGTGAGCTATGGCATCCACCACTGCGTGAATGTGGTGACGCACCGGGTCGAGTGGGCCAATGGCGTGTTGCTGCGGGCTGCTGCCCTGCCCGGGGAGCCTGAACGGCTGGCCGCCGGCCCAGCGCTGCTGGCGCGGCGGTTCGCCATCGATCGCGGCGATGACGGCCGTCCCGCTGATCCCGCCCAGGGGCTGTGGCTGGCGCCACGCCCGGCACATCTGGCCGGCCTGGGGCCCGCAGATCTGGTGCAGACCAGCCGCGTCGGCATCAGCCTGGGCCAGGAGCTGCCCTGGCGCTGGTATCTGCGGGCCAGCCGCAGTGTGAGCCGGCGGGTCCGGGGCGACCGCCAGCCAGCCGCGCCGGAGGCTGCCTGCCGCAGCCCCTCCCACTAGCCTGAAGCCGTTCCCACCGGCGTGCCTTGAGCAACTGGAGTCACCGCCATGTGATCGATCTGGCGGCCTTCTCGCTCGCGGACTTCGCCACCGTGCTGGAGCTGGCGCAGCGCTTCCGGGTGATGCCCACGGCCGGCGCCCGCAAGCTGCCGGCTCTGCAGGGCCGGCTGATGACCAGCCTGTTCTTTGAGCCCAGCACCCGCACCCGCAGCAGCTTCGAGCTGGCGGCCAAGCGGCTCTCGGCCGATGTGCAGAACTTCGCGCCGTCGTCGAGTTCCCTCAGCAAGGGAGAGAGCCTGCTCGACACTGCCCGTACCTACGTGGCGATGGGGGCCGAACTGCTGGTGGTGCGGCACCGCTGCGCCGGTGTGCCCCAGAGCCTGGCGGAACAGCTCGACGCCGCCGGTGAGCGGGTGGCCGTGCTCAATGCCGGCGATGGGCTGCACAGCCATCCCAGCCAGGGTCTGCTCGATCTGTTCACCCTGGCGCGTCACTTCAACCCCGAGGCCCCCACGCCCGAGGCCCTGCGCGGCAGGCGGGTGGTGATCGTCGGCGACGTGCTGCATTCGCGGGTGGCCCGCTCCAATCTCTGGGCCCTCACTGCCTGTGGGGCCGAGGTGGTGCTGTGCGGGCCGCCCACTCTGCTGCCGGACTGTTTCGCGGACTTCGTGGCGGCTCCGCCACCCGGGCAGAGCAGGGATCCGGTGGCAGAGCGGGGGCCGGTGCGGCTGGTGCGCAGCCTGGAGGAGGCCCTGCCCGGCGCCGACGCGGTGATGACCCTGCGGCTGCAGAAGGAGCGCATGCACCAGCACCTGCTCACCTCGCTGGCCAGCTATCACGCCCAGTTCGGGCTGAGCCACAGCCGGCTGGCGCTCTGCGGCGGCCCGGTGCCGGTGCTGCATCCGGGTCCGGTGAACCAGGGGGTGGAGCTCAGCGGTGCCCTGCTGGCGGATCCGCGGCTGAGCCTGGTGGAGGAACAGGTGCGCAATGGCATTCCGGTGCGAATGGCCCTGCTCTATTTGTTGGCCGGTGGGCTCACAGCAGCTTGAAGCCGTCCAGCAACAAGCCGTAGAGCAGGCCGATCCGGGCCATGTCGAGAAGCTGCAGCGGCAGCCGGTCCCCCTGCCGGCGGCGCAGACGGCCCCGGGCCCGCACGGCCCATTCCATCGTGAGCACGCACAGCAGGGCACCCACCGGATCGATCTGGCCGATCTGGCCGGCAATCGATGCCACCACGCCCCCCAGTGAAAAACTCAGCAGCAGGGTGATCAGTTGCAGGGAGCAGCGTCGCCAGGGATTGTTCGCCCAGTCCACCAGCTGGTTGCCGGCGTTCACCAGCTGCCGCTGGAAGCGGGTCTGCTGAAAGGACCGTTGCTGTGGGGAGAGGGTTTGAAGGCTTGAGGTTTTGCTGGCGGGCGATCGCATCAACCTGGAGGCTGCGCCGTAGGAGTGCTTGCTGAAAACTGCTTGCTGAGCATGGCGGCCGGAGGTGGCCGGTCCCGGTTGCTGGGAGGTGGCTCTGGGGAAGGGGTGGCAGGGTCAGGAAAAAGGTGATCCCCATCACCCGGCCCGGCCCTGCCGATCACTGTCTACACCATCTCTGGAGTTTCGGCAGTAAAAGTCCGCTACAGATAGGGGATCCCAATAAAAAAGCCCGGTGCTCGAGGCCCGGGCCGGGTGATGGGGACTACGCAAGCAAAGCGCTGAGGATCTGCTGCGGCAAGGGGGGCGGGCCGTTTTGGAGAGCGGCCCAGCTGGGTCTTGACGGCCCTGGCTCGCCGGCTCAGCCTTCGCTGTCCTTCTTGCGGCTGGTCTTGCCCTCCAGCAACTCGAGCAGGGCTTCCATCTGGGCCATCACACCGCGCACCTCGCCAGCTTCAGGCAGCAGACCGTCGTCCATCACACCCTGGTGCATTTCCCGCAGTTCCTGGCGGATGTAACGGAGGTGGCTCACCACCTGTTCGCGTTTCGACTGCGACATGAAGGAGGTTCAAGGTTGCTTCCCTTTTACCCCATCAGCGGTCTACTTCTGGCCGAACTGGGCCTTGGCCTGCTCGTAGAAGGCCTCGTCGATGGTCTGCAGCTGCGCTTCCGCGGCCAGGCTCTCGATCCGTCGGCGCACCGCCGGCCGCACGAAAAAAGGAATTTCCTTCAGACGGGCCTGGGCTGCGTCTGTCCAGTTCATCGCCTGCCAGGTCTGGGCCTGGTTGCCTGCAACAGGATGGAGAATAGGGGACTCGAACCCCTGACCTCTGCGGTGCGATCGCAGCGCTCTACCAGCTGAGCTAATTCCCCTGCTGATGGCCGGCGGATTGGCCCGCAAGCCTCACCCCAGCCTGAGCATTATCCCCCGCGCACCCTCCCGCTTCCTCCCCGCTCCCCATCCCTGGCCATGACCGCCGCCACCATCACCGCCGAGCAGCTTGCCGCCTTCACGGAGGCCAGCACCGCCGAGCTGGCGAGACGCCTGGACGAGGACGATTACCCCAGCCCCTTCGATGGCCTGGCCGACTGGCACCTGATGCGGGCCCTGGCGATTCATCGACCCGAACTGGCTCGCCCTTACCTGCACCTGGTGGACCAGGAACCCTTTGATGAGGACTGAGCCCGGGGAGCGGCTGGGTTCAGCCTGCTGGTCGGAGGGCACTGGCTTGTCCACCCCCGACCAGGGGTGCCAGCCGCCCGACCCCCTGGCCGGGCGGCGGATTCTCGTGGGCATCTGCGGCAGCATCGCCGCGGTGAAGCTGCCGCTGGTGGTGAGCGCCCTGGCCCAGCGCGGGGCGGAGGTGCGCTGTGTGCTCACCCCCAGCGCTGCTCGACTGGTGAGTGCCGAGGCCCTGGCCTGCCTGAGCCGCAATCCCTGCCATCTCGATACCGACCAGTGGAGTCCTCAGGCCCCTCGCCCCTTGCATGTGGAGCTGGCCGAGTGGGCTGAGCTGGTGCTGGTGGCGCCCCTCAGTGCCACCAGTCTCGGCCGGTGGGTGCATGGCCTGGGTGACAGCCTGCTGGCCAGCACCCTGCTGGCCTGTGAGGCGCCGGTGCTGGCGGCGGCGGCGATGAACACCAGCATGTGGTCGGCCCCGCCGGTGCGGGCGAACTGGCGCGAGCTGCAGGGTTGGCCCGGGGTGCTGCCGCTGGGTCCGGCGGCCGGTGTGCTGGCCTGCGACCGCCGCGGCGACGGCCGCATGGCCGAACCGGAGCTGCTGCTGCTCGCCTTGGAGAGCCTGGCCCTGCGGGGGTGCCAGCGGGACTGGTCGGGCCGGCGCCTGCTGGTGAGTGCCGGCCCCACGCGCGAATTTCTCGATCCCGCCCGCTGCCTCACCAACCCCAGCACCGGACGGATGGGGGTGCTGCTGGCCCAGGCCGCCCGCCTGCGCGGTGCGGAGGTCACCCTGGTGCACGGCCCGCTGGCCCTTCCCCTGGCTTTGCTGGAGGGGCTGGACTGCAGGCCGGTGACCTCCGCCGCCCAGATGGAGCAGGCCCTGGCCATGGCCCAGCCCGCCGCCGATGCGATCGCCATGGCGGCCGCCGTGGCCGATCACCGCCGGACCCATCCTCTCGGCGAGAAGCTGGCCAAGACCGAGCTGGAGCGCAGCCTCGTCGAGGGCTGGCAGCCGGTGCCGGATCTGTTGGCCGGCCTGGTCGCCAACCGTGCCCCAGGCCAGGCGATCCTTGGCTTTGCCGCCCAGTCGGGCGACGTGCTTGCCCAGGCTCGCGCCAAGTGGCGGCGCAAGGGCTGCGACCTGCTGTTCGCCAATCCGATCGACCAGCCCGGAGCCGGCTTTGCCAGCGCGGGCAATCAGGGCTGGCTGCTCGGTCCAGGCGAGCAGGAGCTCCGGCTGGAGCCTGCCGGCAAGCTGGCGCTGGCTCACCGGCTGCTGTCAGCCCTGGGGGGTCTGCTCAGGCCGCCAGCGGGTGCCGCTCAGGCGCCTCCTCAACCTGCAGCAGATCCATGAAGGTGCGCAGCTGCAGCCGCGGGATGTAGGGCCAGCCGCCACTCTTTTCCATCCCCTGCAGCAGGGTGAAGAGATGATTGCGGTCGGCCGGCAGGCTGCTGCGGAATGGACCGTCCTGGATGCGGCGGTGCAGCTGCTCCACCTGGCGCAGCAGTTGCAACAGAGCCTCCGGGTCGCCGTCCAGTTCGGCCGCCAGTTCGTCGAGCTGGCCCAGCACGCTCTGCAGTTGCTGTTGCTGGCCCTTGTTCAGACCCATCGCCTGCCCTGCTCCTGTTGGGGGTGTTGCTCTCGCATACAGGTTGTTGAGAGCGGGGCCATGGTACGGGGAAACGGGGTTTTGCACCGGTAAGATCCGCTGCAGCCCAGTCCTCGACTCCCCTCTGCGGCGTTCTTCCATGCGTTTTCGTCCTCTGCTGGCTCTTGTGCTGGCGCTGTGTCTGACCCTGGTGACCGCCTGCAGCGGTGGGGCCAAGGCCGTGGATCGCTCCCAGCTCACCTACGACGACATCCACAACACCGGCCTGGCCAACGACTGCCCCACCCTCCCGGATTCGGCCCGCGGCTCGATTGCGCTCACCCCTGGCGGCCAGTACCAGCTGCGGGAGATCTGCATGCACCCCGCCGAGGTTTATGTGAAGGGTGAGCCGGCGAACAAGCGCCAGGAAGCCCAGTTCGTTCCCGGCAAGATCCTCACCCGCTTCACCACCAGCCTCGACCAGGTCTCCGGCGGTCTGGCCGTGACATCCGACGGCCTCCAGTTCAAGGAGGAAGGCGGCATCGACTTCCAGATCATCACCGTGCTGCTGCCCGGCGGCGAGGAGGTGCCTTTCACCTTCTCCAGCAAGGAGCTCGTCGCCACCGCAGAGGGCGCGGCGATCAGCACCAGCACCGACTTCAACGGCAGCTACCGGGTGCCCAGCTACCGAACCTCCAACTTCCTCGATCCCAAAGGTCGCGGTCTGACCACCGGTGTGGAGTACACCCAGGGACTGATCGGCCTCGGCGCCGACAGCGAGGGCCTGGAGCGCGAGAACATCAAGCGTTACGTGGACGGCACCGGCCAGATGGAGATCTCGATCACCAAGGTCGACGCCAGCACCGGTGAGTTCGCCGGCGTGTTCACCGCCATCCAGCCCTCCGACACCGACATGGGTTCCAAGGATCCCGTGGACGTGAAGATCACCGGCCAGGTGTACGGCCGTCTTGAGCAGGGCTGATCGAGCCGATCGATCCGCTCTGTGGGGGCCCGCACGGGGCTCCTTTTTTTTTAGCGCCTGCACCAGGAGCCTGAGGGTGGTCTGGGAGAATCCAGGCCATCTTCCTGCTTGAACAGCCGATGGCCGCTGTGGACACCACCCTCGAGACCGCCCATGCCGGGCTGATCGCCCCCCACGGCGGCACCCTGGTGAACCTGATGGTGCCGGAGTCAGATCGGGAGGCGGTGCGGGCCGGCGCCGACCGCCGGGTGGAGTGCAGCGATCGCAACGCCTGTGACGTGGAGCTGCTGGTGGTGGGTGGCTTCTCGCCTCTGCGCGGCTTCATGCACCAGGAGGACTACGACGCCGTCGTCGCTGGCAACCGCACCAGCAGCGGCCTGCTGTTCGGCCTGCCGATCGTGTTCGACAGCGACAACGAAGCGATCGCCATCGGCGATCGGCTGCTGCTCACGTACCGGGGCCAGGAGCTGGCCGTGTTCACGGTGGAGAGCAAGTGGGAACCGGACAAGGCCCGTGAGGCCCAGGGCTGCTATGGCACCACCTCGATCGAGCACCCTGCCGTGCGCATGATCACCGGCGAGCGGGGGCGCTACTACCTGGGCGGCAGCGTGCAGGGCCTGGAACTGCCCCGGCGGGTGTTCCCCTGCAAGACCCCGGCCGAGGTGCGAGCCACCTTGCCGGCCGGCGAGAGCGTGGTGGCCTTCCAGTGCCGTAACCCGATCCACCGGGCCCACTACGAGCTGTTCACCCGCGCCCTGCACGCCGACAACGTGAGTGAGAACGGCGTGGTGCTGGTGCATCCCACCTGCGGCCCCACCCAGGAGGACGACATCGCCGGCGAAGTGCGCTTCCAGACCTATGAGCGCCTGGCCGAGGAGGTGGCCAATCCGCGCATCCGCTGGGCTTACCTGCCTTACTCGATGCACAT
>JBIIXY010000136.1:0-5512 GCA_044347105.1 Prochlorococcaceae cyanobacterium | reverse complement strand
GGCCGACACCTGGGCGGGCATGGAGGACGTGCTGGAGCTGGGGCTCTGCCGCCACATCGGCGTGAGCAACTTCTCCAGCCACAAGCTGCAGGATCTGCTGGCCCACTGCCGGATCCAGCCCGAGGTGAACCAGGTGGAGCGCCACCCCCTGCTGCAGCAGCCCCAGCTGCTGGCCGACTGCGCGGCCGCTGGCGTGCACGTCACCGCCTACTCGCCGCTCGGCTCCGGCGACCGGCCCGCCGCGCTCAAGGCGGCCGATGAGCCGGTGCTGCTGGAGAACCCGGTGATCGGCGCCATCGCGGCGGAGCACGGCTGCAGCCCGGCCCAGGTGCTGATTGCCTGGCAGCTGCAGGGCGGCCTCTCCACCATCCCCAAATCGGTGAGTCCGGCGCGGCTGCGCGACAACCTGGCGGCCGCCGAACTCACGCTCACACCGGCCGACCTGGAGCGGATCGCTGGTCTCGATCAGCACCGCCGCCTGGTGGATGGATCGTTCTGGCTGCTGGAGGGCAGCCCCTGGACCCTGGCCACCCTCTGGGATGGGCCCTGATCCCGCGGCGCGCCTGCTCACCGCACTGCCCATCCACCCGTTGCCATGCCCCTCCCCGCCGGCGGCCTGCTGGAGCTCACCCCCCAGGGCCTCTACTGCCGGGCGGCCGGCGCCTGGATCGATCCCTGGCGGCCTGTGCCGCGGGCCCTGATCACCCACGCCCACGCCGACCACGCCCGCCCCGGCTGCGGCGAATACTGGGCGATCGGCGCCAGCGAAACGATCCTGCGCCAGCGGCTCGGGGCGAGCATCAACCTGATCCCGGTGGCCTACGGCCAGCTGCACCGGATCGGCGACGCCCGGGTGTCGTTTCACAGCGCTGGCCACGTGCTCGGCAGCGCCCAGATCCGCCTGGAGGCCGGCGGCGAGAGCTGGCTGGTGAGCGGCGACTACAAGCGCTGCGCCGATCCCAGCTGCACCCCGTTTGAGCCGGCGCCGGCCGATGTGTTCATCAGCGAGGCCACCTTCGGCCTGCCGATCTACCGCTGGCAGAGCGGGGCGGCGGTGGCACGCGAGATCCTGGCCTGGTGGCAGGCGGCGCCCGAACGCCCTTCGATCCTGTTCGCCTACGCCTTCGGCAAGGCCCAGCGGCTGCTGGCCGAGCTGGCCGGCATCGGCGTGGGCCAGGCCGGCCAACCCGGCGGCGAAGGCAACGAGATCCTGCTCCATGGCGCCGTGGAGGCGCTGATGCCCGCCTACAGGGAGGCGGCCGTGCCGCTGCCGCCCACCCGGCCGGCCAGTGCGATCGGCAAAGGCGACTCCCTGGCGGGCCGGCTGGTGATCGCGCCGCCCTCGGCTCACCGCTCCCCGTGGATGACGCGCTTCAAGCTGCCGCAGACAGCCTTTGTGAGCGGCTGGATGGCCGTGCGTGGTGCCCGCCGCCGCCGCGGCTATGAGCGGGGCTTCGTGCTCAGCGACCACGCCGACTGGCCCGGCCTGATCCGCAGCGTGATGGGCAGCGGCGCCCGCCAGGTGTACGTGACCCATGGCAACAGCCACGGCCTGGCCCGGTACCTGCGCGAGGTGGAGGGCATCAGCGCCGAACCCCTGGAGGGGGACTTCCAGAGGGAACGGAACGACGGTGGGGACTCACCCGAGGAGGCCGGGGCCAGCCCCGTGAGCAGGAGCAGGGAACAGGAGATGCTGACGATCCCGCAAATCGGTACCAGATAAGACGAACAACCAACCACAGCCGTAGCGAAGGTTTACAGCAACCACAGGTTCAGGTCGTCCCGCGCTCTGCCCCCGCCATGCCCCTCGCTCGCCAGATCGAACTCCTGCCCCGCCAGGCCGCCATGGCCGGCGCCACCCTGTTCAGCGCCCCCCAGCCCAGCCACGAAACCCTGATCGCCGAAGTGAGCACCAGCGCCAACGGCGAACTGTTCTGCCACCGCCGCCAGACCGACCAACTGATGGTGCTCCGCGGCGCGATTGAACTGGTGGTGCTCCAGGCCGGCCGGCTGCGCCGGATCACCCTGCGGGAGGACGAACCCACCTGGGTGCGCATTCCCCCCGGCGTGCCCCATGGCGCGATCAACTGCGGGCGCCAGCCGGCGGTGGTGGTGAACGCGGTGCTGCGCCATAGCCCCAGCGACCCGCGCGACTACAGGCCCCGGCCGGTCCCGGCCGCCCTCGCCCCCGCCTGGGCCGAACTGCTCGCATCCTGAGGCAGTCGCACCTCCAGGCGCCATGGCCGGACTGGACTTTGACGGCGACTACGGGCGCCACTACGCCGCCGCCATCCGCCACTCTCTGCCCGGCTACGACACCCTGACAGCCGGGTGTTCTCCCTCGATGGCGACCACCTGGCTTCTGCTCTGGCGGCTGTGGATCAGCCGCCGACCGGGCTGAAGCGCCGCCGCTCCCAGGCCCGCAGCCGCTGGTCGTCGCCGAAGGCGATGCTGATCAGATCGAAACGGTCGGCCGCCAGGCGGCAGCCCACCTGCAGGCGGAAGGCACCGGCGGGCAACACCTCCGGCACGGCGAACACCAGGCCATCAACGCAGCACCCCACCAAAGGCAACCCGCCGCCCGGCAGCTCCTGCAGGAACAAGCCCGGATCGAAGGGTTCGCAGGGCTCGGCCCGGGGGTCGCGGCTGGGCCAGGCCCCCGGCTCGAGGCGCTCCAGCAGCCCGGGCCAGCCGCGCTGCTCGGCCACCAGCGCGTGCCAGGGCCGCCGGGGCCGAGGCGGTTCTGCGGCTGGCGAGAGGCCGCAGCGGAACGGCACCGCCCCCACCGCGTCCAGCCGCCAAACCGGCGACGCCACCCCATCGCCAGCGCAGGCCTCCCCCTGCCCCTGTGCCTGTCCCCAGAGCAGCACCAGCATCGAGCGGGAGCGCCAACCCGGCCCGTGCCGAAACAGGTTCAGCTCATGGCCGAAGCGGCTCTGGGCCGGATCCACCGCCAGGCTCGACTGGCCACCGGCACCGGCAAACTGCCAGCACTGGCCGGTGCTGTTGTAGCCCGCCCGGCTGAGGGGCAGGCGGCGCCGGCCGTCCGGGGCGAACAGCAGGCCTGAGCCATCCCACACACCGGTGTCGGCATCGCTGAAGTCGATGGCGTAGCAGGTGTCGTTGATCACCCGGCTGGGCTGCTCCAGATCCAACAGCCCCCGCGCGTCGCGCAGGAACCACTGGCTGGAGCCGCACCAGCGCCCCTCGAAGTTGCGGCGGTTGAGCTCCCACTGGCGGTGATGACCGCTGGCCTGCGGCGGGTCGCCCATCTCGCATAGGGTCGGCGCTCAGGCCATCCTGGCCCCATGCGCCGCTTCGCCGCCCTCTACAGCGCCCTCGATGCCAGCGGCGGCAGCAACGCCCGGGTGGCGGCCCTGGTGGCGTTTTTCGCAGGGAGCGAGCCGGCCGATGCCGCCTGGGCCCTGCACGTGCTGCTGGGCAAGCAGGGACGGCGCCTGATCACCGGCCGCCGCCTGCGCGACATCTGCCTGGAGGGATCCCCCCTGCCCGACTGGCTGTTCGACGACTGCTACGCCCACGTGGGCGATTCGGCCGAGACGATCGCCCTGCTCTGGCAGCAGGTGGCGCCTGCTGGCTCGCCGGCTGAAGCCACCACCACCGCCACAGCCCCTGCCGAGCCAGTCCCTGCCCACCAGCCCCTGCACAGTTGGATGGAGCAGCTGCTACCCGCCGCTGCCGCCCTGGAGGGCGAGGCGCAGGCCGAGGCGGTGCGCCGCCTCTGGCAGGGCCTCAGCCCCGCCGAACTGCTGGTGGCCAACAAGCTGCTCACCGGTGGCCTGCGGGTGGGCGTGGGCCAGGGGTTGGTGCTGCGCGCCCTGGCCCAGCTCAGCGGCCTGGAGGAGGCGTTGCTGCAGCACCGGCTGATGGGCGGCTTTCGCCCCAGTGCGCAGGCATACCAGACCCTGCTCGCCGCCGCCGGCCTGGAGGAGGCCGTGCCCAGCCGGCCCTACCCCTTCTTCCTGGCCTCGCCGCTGGAGGAGCCGCCCTGCGAGCCCGCCAGGGCCTGGCTGGTGGAGTGGAAGTTCGACGGCATCCGCGGCCAGCTGATCCGCCGCGCCGGCCAGAGCTTCCTCTGGAGCCGCGGCGAGGAGCTGATCAATGCCGCCTTTCCGGAGCTCACCGCCGCCGCCGCCGCCCTCCCGGACGGCACGGTGCTCGACGGCGAGATCCTGGTGTGGCCGCCGGAGGCCGGGCAGCCGGCGGCGTTTGCGCAGCTGCAGCGGCGCCTGGGCCGCAAGGCACCTGGGAAAAAGCTGTTGGCCGAATGTCCGGCAGCCTTCGTGGCCTACGACCTGCTGGAGCAGGGGGGCGACGACTGGCGCCAAAGGCCCCTGAGCCACCGCCGGGCCGCCCTGGAGGAGGTGCTCCATAGCCTCCCTGAAGCGACGGCCACTCCCGCAGCCGGGCACCTGCGCCTTTCCCCCCGACTGGCCCTGGAGGATTGGCAGCACTTGGAGGCACTGCGCCAGCAGGCCAGCGCCGCCGCCGCCGAAGGGCTGATGCTGAAAGATCTGGAGTCGCCCTATCTGGCCGGCCGCAAGCGCGGGCACTGGTGGAAACACAAGCGCGATCCCTACACGCTCGATGCCGTGCTGCTCTATGCCCAGGCCGGCAGCGGCCGCCGCGCCAACCTGTTCACCGACTACACCTTCGGGCTGTGGAATGACGCTGGCGAACTGGTGAGCTTCGCCAAGGCGTATTCAGGCCTGGATGATGGCGAGATCACGGCCCTGGATCGCTGGATCCGCAGCCACACCACCGAACGCTTCGGACCGGTGCGGGTCGTGCAGCCCGAGCAGGTGTTTGAGCTGGCCTTCGAAGGCCTGCAACGCTCCAGCCGCCACAAGAGCGGCATCGCCGTGCGCTTCCCCCGCATCGCCCGCTGGCGGCGGGACAAACCGGCTGCTGAAGCAGACACATTGGCCAGTGCACAAGCGTTGCTGACTGAATAAGCAGCTGGACCCCGCACGAACGAGGAGCAAAATAATGGTCCGAAGGATTGCGAATCCAAAACCCAAGACACAACTTTCGGCATCAGCCGCTATCCTAAGCAAAACGGAATAGTGAAATCATCCATCCCAAGATCTGGAGCACGAAGATCTCGGCGCTTTTGCACATAACTGAGTGAATAGATCGTCAAAGCGAAGATCAACTGGCAATATTTTTCATTCAAAGCAGCGGCCCTCGGATCCCAGGATCGGGCTTGTGTATCACGGCAAACGTTTATAGGCGGACCCAGGTATGAGGACAGGAGCCTGGAAGGGCATTCGGAAAACAATTGCCACAACATGGATCTGGCTAGGAAGCCCGCTGCCAGCCTTGGTGATAGGCGGCAAAAACGGGCTAGAGGCTCTTCATACGAGGATCCGTCCATTTAGCGTTGAACTAAGCCGCTACGCGGCAGATTCCAACAGCCAATTATAGCCCAGCTCCTGTCAGGTCCAGCCATTGCATTGCCGATGCGATCAAGTCACTCCGGCTGTGCTTA
>JBIIXY010000135.1:0-5603 GCA_044347105.1 Prochlorococcaceae cyanobacterium | reverse complement strand
TGAGGCCCGCGAGCTGTCCCTGGCCTACCGCCGGCGCCTGCCCCGCCAGTTGCGCTGAGCGATCAGGCCGGGCGGTGGGCCGGGGGCCTGGTCGCTGCCAGCCGTGCCGATGCCAGGCGGCGGCTACGCCCAGGATTGGCAGGGGGCCGGGGACGGGCTGCGCTGGGCCATCTTGGATAGCGGAGCTGCCACCGTAACCTTGTCATTCTGCAGCGGTATAAACGCCAACAAGGCCTCCCGGAGAGAGTTGGTTGACGGCGTTGAATGATTCGTATGTTAAGCCAGTGCCAGTGATTGTGTGGGAAACGGTCTTTGTCCCGTCGAGCCGATCGCTGTCTGGTGAATTGCTCTCAAAAAGAAAAGTTCAAGGTCTAGGCCCTTGGCCTGATTTGACAAGTTGATTTCATTGTATCTTAGGCGATAGCTCAGCTCGACGCAAATTGATCTTGGGTTGCATGTAATATCGCTGATTGCAATATCACCCAGAAGATTAAATGCTGCCGAACGTATGAATGCGCCTGAATTCGTGTTTAGATTGGAGGTCAAGGTGAGAATGACAGCGTCTGTGACACTATTTTCGATCACTGCTTCCAGTCAATATTCGTCTAGCTTGGCGAGCTTTGGATCATTCTTCGACCCTGGGCCTCCTTCAAATAGAGCTTGGTTGTAAATGTAAGTAAGGCTATTTTCTCTTTGTCGATAATCGGTTGCGAGGCTGCGGGTTCGGTTATTCCGAACAACGCGGAACCGGCCGCAGAGCAACAGCTGCATTGAAGGACCAGTATGTGCTTCTGAAAGGGCCCAATGGATGGTAAAGTCGCCATTTGCATCCAGATTTATTGGACCTTATTTGCCTAAAAAAATCGGCAATGTATGGTGCTTTTAGTGAAGCGTTGTAGTGGCAGGCTGGTGCCAATTCAGCTGGCTGCAAAGTGGCGCAAAAGCCATCGGCAGCGCCCTGCTCCACCCTCTGCGCGATCATGGAGCGCAAGCGCACCACCTGTCCCCATGGCCGCCGTCCCTCCCTCCTGCCCCCGCAGCGGCGCCGAGATCCGCGCGTCCTTCCTGGCGTTCTACGAGCAGCGGGGCCACAAACCCATGGCCAGCGCCTCGCTGGTGCCCGACGACCCCACGGTGCTGCTCACGATCGCCGGCATGCTCCCCTTCAAGCCGGTGTTCCTGGGCCAGCAGGAGCGGCCGGCGCCGCGCGCCACCAGCTCCCAGAAGTGCATCCGCACCAACGACATCGAGAACGTGGGCCGCACGGCGCGCCATCACACGTTCTTCGAGATGCTCGGCAACTTCTCCTTCGGCGACTACTTCAAGGAGCAGGCGATTCAGTGGGCCTGGGAGCTGAGCACCGGCGTGTTCGGGCTCTCGCCTCGAAATCTGGTGGTGAGTGTGTTCCGCGAAGACGACGAGGCCGAGGCGATCTGGCGCGACGTGGTGGGGGTGAACCCCAAGCGGATCATCCGCATGGATGAGGCCGACAACTTCTGGGCCTCCGGCCCCACCGGCCCCTGCGGCCCCTGCTCGGAGATCTACTACGACTTCAAGCCCGAACGCGGCGACGACGGCATCGACCTGGAGGACGACTCGCGCTTCATCGAGTTCTACAACCTGGTGTTCATGCAGTACAACCGCGACGCCGAGGGCACCCTCACGCCGCTGGCCAACCGCAACATCGACACCGGCATGGGTCTGGAGCGGATGGCCCAGATCCTGCAGGCCGTTCCCAACAACTACGAAACCGACCTGATCTACCCGCTGATCGAGACGGCGGCGGGATTGGCTGGGGTCGACTACCGCGCCCTCGATGAGAAGGGCAAGACCTCGCTCAAGGTGATTGGCGACCACAGCCGTGCCATCACCCAGCTGATCTGCGATGGCGTGACCGCCAGCAACCTGGGCCGCGGCTACATCCTGCGCCGGCTGCTGCGCCGGGTGGTGCGCCACGGCCGCCTGCTCGGTATCGACCAGCCGTTCCTCACGGCCATGGGTGAGGCGTCGATCGCCCTGATGCAGGCTGCCTACCCGCAGCTGAATGAGCGCCGTGAGGTGATCCTGGCTGAGCTGGCCCGCGAGGAGGCCCGCTTCCTGGAAACCCTGGAGCGCGGCGAGAAGCTGCTGGCGGAGGTGCTGGCCAGCAAGCCCAAGCAGATCAGCGGTGAGCAGGCCTTCGAGCTCTACGACACCTACGGCTTCCCGCTGGAGCTCACCGAGGAGATCGCCGAGGAGCACGGCCTCACGGTGGATACCGCCGGCTTCGAAGCGTCGATGGAGCAGCAGCGCCAGCGGGCCAAGGCCGCAGCCGTGAGTATCGACCTCACCCTGCAGGAGGCCATTGATCAGGTGGCGGCCACGGCGGCGGCCACTGCCTTCAAGGGCTACGAAGCGCTGGAGCATCCCAGCTGTGTGCTGGCCCTGGTGGTGAACGGCGAGCCGGCCACCCGGGCCAGCGCCGGCGACCAGGTGCAGCTGGTGCTCGATTCCACCCCCTTCTACGGCGAGGGCGGCGGCCAGGTGGGCGACCGCGGCGTGCTGCTGGGCGGTGGCGACCAGACCAGCGTGGATGCGGGCGTGATCGTGAGCATCGAGGGGGTGAGCCGCAATCGTTCGGTGTTCGTGCACAGCGGCCGGATCGAGCGGGGCAGCGTGGCGGTGGGCGACCTGCTCACCGCCCGGGTGGACGCCGGCTGCCGCCGCCGTGCCCAGGCCAACCACACGGCCACCCACCTGCTGCAGGCGGCGCTCAAGCAGGTGGTGGATCCGGGCATCGGCCAGGCCGGTTCGCTGGTGGATTTCGACCGGCTGCGCTTCGACTTCCACTGCCCCCGCGCCGTGACGCCCGAGGAGCTGGAGCAGATCGAGGCCCTGATCAACGGCTGGATCGCCGATGCCCACAGCCTGGTGGTGCAGGAGATGGCGATCGAGCAGGCAAAGGCCGCCGGTGCCGTGGCGATGTTTGGCGAGAAGTACGCCGACGTGGTGCGGGTGGTGGATGTGCCCGGCGTGTCGATGGAGCTCTGCGGCGGCACCCACGTGGCCAACACCGCCGAGATCGGCGTGTTCAAGATCGTGGCCGAGAGCGGCGTGGCCGCCGGCATCCGCCGCATCGAGGCGGTGGCCGGCCCGGCGGTGCTGGCGTACCTCAAGGAGCGCGAGGCAGTGGTGAAGCCCCTGGCCGAGCGCTTCAAGGCCCAGCCCGGCGAGATCGTGGAGCGGGTGGGCCAGCTGGCCGATGAGCTCAAGGCAACGCAAAAAGCCCTGGCGACGGCCCGCGCCGAGCTGGCGGCGGCCAAGGCCGCGGCGCTGGTAGACAAGGCGGAGGCGGTGGGCGTCACTCCTTCTGGCGAGCCCTTGCAGTTGCTGGTGGCTCGCCTCGATGGCGTCGAGGGTGCGGGTCTACAGGTTGTGGCGAAGAAGCTCCAGGAGCAGGTTGGTATCGGCACTGCAGTGGTGATTGGTGGCTTACCCGAGCCCTCTGATTTGGGGAAGGTTGTTCTTGTCGCTGCTTTTGGACCAGAGGTGATCGCAGCCGGTCAGCAGGCGGGCAAGTTCATCGGCGGCGTGGCCAAGGCCTGCGGCGGTGGCGGCGGCGGCCGGCCCAACCTGGCCCAGGCGGGCGGCCGCGATGGCGCGGCCCTGGATGGTGCCCTGGAGCAGGCGCGCTCATGCCTGCGCGAGACCCTTGGCTGACGCCCGCTTGCCGGCCCATCAAGCTGGTGGTGTTGCCATGGGCCCGAGGTGGATGTGCTGATCAAGCTGCGCCCGCTCCTGCTGCTGTTGCCGTTGCTGGGGATCCTTCCCAGCCGGCCGGCTGGAGCCCAGACCCAGGTGCAGCTGAGCTGCACCGGCACCGTGCTGCAGAGCATGGGAAGCGCCGAGATCAAGCGCGCCATCGAGGCCCTCGACGTGTCGCTGCAGCTGAACGCCCAGGGCGCCAGCGCGAATGCGGCCCTGGCGGAGCTGCAGCGGCGGCTGGCGGCGGTGCGGTCTGCCCTGCAGGCCCTGCAGGTGCAGGAGTTGGAGGTGAGTTCGCCCTCCACCTGGCAGCGACCTGTCCAGCGGGATCGACCCGCTGGCGTTGAAGCCAACTTGTCGGTGCGCGGTCGCCTCCAGCCCCAGCGCCTGCAGCAGCTGGTGCGCCAGGTGGGCGGCCTGCTCGGGGTGCGGCTGGCGCCGGTGGCCACCAGGGCCGATGAGCGTCAGAACCGCGCCAGCCGCCGCCAACTGTTGAAGCTGGCCTATCAGGACGCTGTGGAGCGAGCCCAGGACATGGCAACTGCCATTGGCTTGCGGCAGCTCCAACCCCTGGATCTGCAGGTGGAGGGTGGCCCCCGGCCGATGCCCATGCGGGCGATGGCCAGTGCCGATGCCGGTGCGCCGCCCTTCGATCCCGATGAACTGGCGCAGCCCATCGACCGCCTGCAACTGCAGGTGCGCTTCTGCGCACGCTGAGCCCGGCTTATTGGGCTTGCAGGTAGGTGGTCTGGCGCAGGCTGGTTTCCAGGTGGTCCATCAGCAGGCGGGCGTCGCCGATGGCCAGTTGCCCCAGGGCGATGGCCGTTTCGCTGGCCATGCGCAGCCGCTCCAGCAGCAGCTGGGGGTCGTGCTCCATCGCCTGCAGCACCTCGCCGTTGGTGTCGCCGCGCACCACGTGATCCACCCGGTAGCCGCCGCCCGGGGCCACGCGGATGTGCACGGAATCGGTGCTGCCGAACAGGTTGTGCAGGTTGCCCATCACCTCCTGGTAGGCACCGGCCAGGAACAGACCCACCCAGTAGGGCTCGCCGGCGCGCAGGGGGTGGAGCTCCAGCAGGGTCTTCACCTGGCCCCTCCCGGATCGCCCATCTGGATTAATGAAGCGGGCCAGCTTGCCGTCGGAATCGCAGGTGAGATCAGCGAAGCTGCCCAGGCGGCTGGGGGGTTCATCCAGCCGTTGCAGCGGCAGCACCGGGAACAGCTGGTCGATCGCCCAGGTGTCCGGCGCCGAGCGGAACACCGAGAGGTTGGCGTAGTAGGTGGAGGCCAGGGCGGCCGGCAGGGCCCGCAGCTCGTCGGGCACCGGGGCGTCCGCCGGCAACAGGGCCAGACGTTCGGCGATGCCCTGGCAGCAGGCCCAGGTGAGCTGTTCGGCCAGGCCCCGCTCCGGCAGGCTCAGGTAGCCCAGGCGGAAGGCCGCCATGGCGTCGTCCTTGAACTTGAGAGCGTCGTTCCAGGCCTCCTGCAGCCGCTCAAGCCCCTCGCCGATCGCAGCGGCGTCATCGCTGGAGATGGCGCTGATCGCGGCGTGGGTGTCGCGCAGGTTGCGCAGGATCAGGGCCTCCTCGCCAACTGGTGCCGGCACCGCCCTGGGCAGGCCGCCGGCGCCGAGCACACTGCCTTCGCCCAGCACGTTGGTCACCAGCACCGAGAAGTGGCTGGCGAGCGCCCGGCCGCTCTCGCTCACCAGGGTGGGCACGGCGATGCCGGCCCCCTCGCAGCACTCGCGCACGGTGGCCACCACGTCGTTGGCGTAGTTCTGCAGGGAGTAGTTCTTGGAGGCGGCGGTGGCGGTGCGGCTGCCGTCGTAGTCGATGCCCAGGCCGCCGCCCACATCC
>JBIIXY010000134.1:0-5654 GCA_044347105.1 Prochlorococcaceae cyanobacterium | reverse complement strand
CGCATCAAGCTCGGCGACGGCAAGGAGCGTTCGATCCAGCACATGCTGGTCACCAGCTTCTGGCATCCCGATGGCAAGCCGATGAGCTCCCAGCAATTCATTGAGTCGCTTTACGGTCAGCTACCGGAATTCGTGAAGGATGAAGCGCAGTTGCGTGCGCTCTGGAGCGCGCCAGACACCCGCACCAAATTGCTTGAGGGCTTGGCTGAGAAAGGCTTTGGGGCTGATCAGCTGTC
This sequence comes from Prochlorococcaceae cyanobacterium, assembly GCA_044347105.1. Classification (GTDB taxonomy): domain Bacteria; phylum Cyanobacteriota; class Cyanobacteriia; order PCC-6307; family Cyanobiaceae; genus NIES-981. Next base: position 5,418 of record JBIIXY010000134.1, on the reverse strand, counting down.
TGAAATGCAGGCCATCATCTCCGCCGAAAACAGCGACCTGTTCGACGTGTTGGCCCATGTGGCCTACGCCCTACCGCCGATACCTCGTGAGCAGCGCGCCCAGCAGGCTCGTCTCTACATCCACTCCCGCTTCACCAGCAAACAGCAGCTGTTTCTTGATTTCGTGCTGCAGCACTACGTGAGCACCGGCGTGCAGGAGCTGGCCCAAGAGAAACTCACGCCCCTGTTGCGCCTGCGCTACCAGAACTCCATCGCCGATGCAGTTGCCGATCTGGGCAAACCCGAAGAGATCAACCAGCTGTTCGCAGGTTTTCAGCGGTATCTCTATGAACCGGCCAAGATCAGCTGAGCTCCGTGTCGACCACCAGCAGCGCGGCAGCAGAGGCCATCAATCCACCAGGGGTTGGCGATCGAACTCCTGCCGCAGGGCAGGCCAATCGGGCAGGTCACGGCACCACACTGGGACTCCCGGCCCCTCGCAACCGATGGAGCGGCCCCTCCACCCCAAGCGCCTGGTGATCGGCATCGGCAACCCCCTGCGCGGCGACGACGGCGTGGGGGCCCTGCTGGCGGAGCGCGGTGCCCCTGCTGCAGCCGCTTGCCCCTGCACGGGCGTCGAGCGCTGACAGTCACCACCTCGGCCCTGCCGCTCTACTGGCGGGGGTGGAGGTGGAGGCGCTGCGCTTCGCCTTCCCGGTGGTGATGGCAGGGCACGATCGCCGCCCCCGCACCTCCCGATTTGCTCTCCCGGCTGCTGCAGGACAGCGGTGCCCTCAGTGAGCAGGCGCTGCTGGAGTCGGCGATCCCGTGAGTCAGGCCAACCGTTCCGGCTTCCATTCCGGGATGGCCCGGATCATGAAGGCGTCGAACATCGGCACGGTGAAGGCCGTATGGCCGTGGGCTGGGCTCCAGATCATCCCCTTCCTGATCAGACCGTTACGCAGCGGACCGGCCTGTTGCACTTTGATTCCGAGGGCATCGGCGATGTCGCCGGAGCGATGGGGTCCCGGTCCTAATGCAGCCATCGCTCGGAGGTAGTCCTGCTCCCGTGGCGTGAGGCGATCGAACCGCACGCGGAAAAAGCTTCGATCCAGGGCTTCCGTGGCCAGGGTGCTGGCCTTGGCCACATCCTCTTCACGGATGGGCGATTGAGCCGCCGTATTCCAGGAATGTTTCCCCCACTCCTGCAGGAAGTAGGGGTATCCCTCCGTGATCAAGAGGATTTTCGCCAGGGCTTCTGGGCTGATGGATTCACCTTCCTCCGTGATCGGATCGAGCAGGGCTGAGCAAGCCGCTTCCGGCTTCAACGGCCCTACCTCTGGATAATCAAACAGCCGCTCTGCATACGACTTGGCCTCACCGGCAAGCGCGGCAACCTGCGGCAGGCCGGCACCAAACAGGATCACCGGCCAGCCCCGCTGGGCGACCCTGTGCATCGCCACGATCAGACCACGTAGATCCTCCTCAACCAGGTATTGCACCTCATCCAGGAAGATCACAACACTGGTTTTGGCCGCTTGCGCGGCCTTGCCCACGGTGCCGAACAGCTCTGGCAGATCAATCTCGAGATTGCCACTATCGGCCGTTGTTTCAGGAGAGATGGCCACCTCGATCTCGCCGATCGATACCTTGAAGGCACTGGCAAAGCCACGCAAGGCGCCCAAGGCGCGTTGGGCGAGATCGCGCGCCTGCTCCACACGACTCAGGCGCAGCAGAACACTCTTGAGGGCCGGTGCCAGATAGGCCGCGAGGCGCTGTCCTTCCGGGGCCTCCAACATCACCACGATGGAGCCCATGTCCTCAGCAACCTGGGCGAGATGGTTGAGCAGGACGGTTTTTCCCACTCCGCGCAGACCCAGCAGCATCTGGCTTTTCTCCTGCCGGCCACGCCGGATACGCTCCAGGGCAAGGGTCGCTGCGTCGATGATCGATTCACGGCCTGCCAGTTCGGGCGGCCGGGCTCCGGCCCCCGGAGAGAAAGGGTTTCGCAGGGGATCCACGTCGCTGTCCCGCGGGGGATATGGAAGGATCTTAGGGCGATTTATCAAGGTATTCCCGGATTATCCGTGGATCGCGTGCTTGGGTCGACCCATCGGCTTCCCGAGTCGAGTGACGTTATCCAGGCCCCGCAGCCTGAAGAGCCTCAGCACCCTCGGCGCCAGTCAGATCCTGCGGCGGCTGCGGGATTGGGGCCTGCCGAAGCTGCACCCTGCCGGATCGCAGGGACCCACGAGCTCGCCTGGAACCTGCTGAGGCACGATCTGATCACCAGGGCATCGCCCACATCGTGGGCTCCCGTGATGCCATCCGTCTGGCTTTTCAGAAGGTGCCGAGGGGGCGGAAGCCATGACGGACGGGCCGGTCGGGGTCGTTTCCTTGGTCTGAACCGAAAATGCCCATCACGATGGCCCAATGGACATTTCCGTGACGGAGTTCCGTACCCAGTGCCTGGAGTTGATCCGGCAGGTGGAGATCACCCGCCACGGCAAGTTGGTGGCACGCCTCACGCCGCCGTCGGCCATTTCCGCGCAAAGCCCCCAGCCATGGAGGACCATGCGCGGTTCCGGTGTGCTGGACGCTGCTCAGTGCCGATGCGGCGTTCAGCGCTTACGCAGCGTTCGCCAGCTCCTGGTTTGCTGATCACACTGTTGGTTCCACCTGTCCGCGGTCCATGCAGAGGCACGCCCACAGCAACCGGCTGGTGATCGGCATCGGCAACCCCCTGCGTGGCGACGACGGTGTGGGCGCCTGCCTGGCGGAACAGGCGGCGATGCTCACGGCGGCAGACCCCGGAGGTCCGGTGGCGGTGCGCAGCGTGCAGCAGCTCACGCCCGAGCTGGCCGAGGAACTGGCCCAGTTGGAGGACGTGCTGTTCATCGATGCCTGGCTGGCTCCGGACACGGCTGAGCCCAGGCTCACGGCGATTGACGCGGCCGCCGGTGCGCTGGAGAGTCACCGGCTCGAGCCCGCCCAGCTGCTGGCGGCGAGCCAGGCGCTCTATGGCCGCATGCCCCGCGCCCACCTGCTGCAGGTGCCGGCCCATGCCATCGGGCACGGGATGGAGCTCTCCGCTGAGCTGCAGGCCGTGTTGCCCGCGGCCCGGGCGCTGCTCAAGGCCTGGCTCATGCCCGATGCATGAGCTCAGCCTGATGGAGGCCCTGCGCGATCAGGCCCTGGCGGCGGCCCGGGCCGAGGGGGCGCGGCGGATCGCGCTGATCCGCCTGCGGGTGGGGGAACTGGCGGGGGTGGAGGTGGAGGCGCTGCGCTTCGCCTTCCCGGTGGTGATGGCCGGCACGATGGCCGCCGGGGCGGAGCTGCGCATCGAGCGTGAACCCGCCGAGTGCTTCTGCGCCGCCTGCGCTGCCCCCTTCCCCGCCCCCGATGGCTGCTGCGACTGCCCTCGTTGCGGCGCGATCAGTCGGCAGCTGCTGCGCGGCCGTGACCTGCAGCTGCTGGAGCTGGAGGTGGAGTGAGGGCGCTTGATCCCCTGCCAAGCCCGTGGCAAAGTCTGACTATTGCGGCGTTAAAGCATGAAAGTGACGGTTGAGCTTTCCGAGGCGGAGATGGTTGAAGTCCTCGAGCTCACGGGCGAGCGCAAGAAGGGGCCTGCCATTCGGCGCCTGATGGAGGAGGCTCTGCAGCAGCGTCGACGCGCCCGCATCGCCCAGCGTTTCCTCAGCGGTGAGTGGGGGGTTGAACTGGAGCGTTTCGAGGCTGATCGCCGCCGCGACCAGGAGCAGGATCAGGCGCTGGCCCGATGATGCTGTTGCTCGACAGCAGTCTCTGGATCGACTTCACCCGGGCCCGGAGCCCGCTGGCGTTGAAGCAGTTCATCGCCCCGTTTGTGCTCGACCCAGCGGCCCATCTCGCTGAACCGGTGCGCTTTGAGCTGCTGCGCTCAGCCCGGCCGGAGGAGGCCAGGTTGCTGGAGGCCCAATTCGCCACGTTACCCGCTTTGGCCACGCCGCCAGATCTGTGGCAGCAGGCCATTGCCCTGGGCCAGGCCTGCCGTGCCATCGGCCGCACGGTGTTGAGTCTCGACCTGCTGGTGGCTGCCGTGGCGCTCCACCACAACGCCGTGCTGGTGACCTTTGATGCTGACTTTGAGGCCGTGGCGTCAGTGAGTCGCCTGCGCTTGCAGCGGCTGCAGCGCCCTGGCTGACCGCACCAGCGAGGCTGCCTAGCCTCTGGATTGGCCCCAGCCCCTGCCGCCATGTGCCGCGACTGCGCCTGCGGACAGCCCGCCCCCGAGACCATCCCCGAACCGGACAGCGCCACCCGCACCTTGCCGCTGCACACCGCCCTGCTGCAGCGCAACGATGCCCAGGCTTCAGCCCTGCGCCAGCGCTTCGCGGTCGCCGGCGTGCGCGCGGTGAACCTGCTCTCCTCCCCCGGCTCGGGCAAGACCGCCCTGCTGGAGGCCCTGGCCCGGCGCCTGGCGCAGCTGGGGGGCGACCCTGATCGGCTGGCCGTGGTGGTGGGCGATCTGGCCACCGACAACGACGCCCGCCGCCTCCAGGCCGCCGGGCTGGCCGCCGCCGCCATCACCACCGGCCAGGCCTGCCACCTGGAGGCGGCGATGGTGGCCGAGGGGCTGCACCGCCTGCACCACCAGGGGGTGACGCTGGAGCAGCTGGAGCTGCTGGTGATCGAGAACGTGGGCAACCTGGTGTGTCCCGGCGCCTACGACCTGGGCGAGAGCCTGCGGGTGGTGCTGGTATCCACCACCGAGGGCGAGGACAAGCCGCTCAAGTACGCACCGATCTTCCACGGCGCCCACCTGGTGCTGATCACCAAGATCGACCTGGCCGCGGCGGTGGAGTTCGACCGCGCCGCCGCCCACGCCGCCATCGCCCGCGTCGCCCCCCACGCCCGCGTGCTGGAAACCTCCGCCCGCAGCGGTGCGGGCCTCGACGCCCTGATCGCCCTGCTCGGTCTGGCCCCCACCGCCGCCCCTGCCGCTTCCTCCATCCCCCCTGTCACCGTTCCCGCCCTCGTGCCATGAGCGCCGAGGCCCGCCTGCGTCTGCTCTGCCGCGGGGTGGTGCAGGGGGTGGGCTTCCGGCCGCTGGTGCACCGCCTGGCCCGCGAGCTGGCCCTGGCAGGGGAGCTGGAGAACATCGCCGGCGCCGTGCGGCTGGAGTTGCAGGGGGAGCGCCGGTCGCTGGAGGAGCTGGTTCGGCGGCTGCCCGAGGCGCTGCAGCCCCCCGGCGCCCTGGAGCCACTGGAGCCCACGTGGCTCCCGCCCCTCGTTCCGGCGCCCCGCGGCCTGCGTATTGCCGCCGCCGCCGGCCAACCCCTGGGCCCCGGCCTGATCGCCCCGGCCCTCGCCGCCGATCTGGCCCCCTGCCCCGCCTGCCTGGCCGAGCTGGCCGATCCCGCCAACCGCCGTTACCGCTACCCGTTCATCAGCTGCAGC
>JBIIXY010000133.1:0-5747 GCA_044347105.1 Prochlorococcaceae cyanobacterium | reverse complement strand
CGTGGCTCTGACCGCCCCCTCTATCGGCTGAGGCCAACAGCCTCGGCTGAAGCAACCAGCCTGGCTGAGGCTGGGCTGACCAACGGAATCCCGAAAGCCCCCGCCGCAAGGTGGGGGCTTTTTGTTGCTGCCAGATGTTGCCAGTGCAGGAGAGAGACCCCAAGGGGCTTGCTCACAGCCTCTCCAGTCTGAAAACTTCCTGTCGTCAGGCCTCCACTGGGATCGATCCCGTCGCTGCGCCGCTCTCGGCGCCGATTCCATGGCCGATGTCCAGATCAGTCCTGATATCCAGCCGCTGCTGCTCCATCACTCCACCACCGGTGGCATCACCTGGCGGGTGCTGCTGCGGCCGGAGCTCCGCTGGGGTGGCGGCAGCTCCTGATCAGTGGCTGAGCATCACGCGGCTGCCGCTGCCGTTCTGGGCCACGGCCACCAGCTCGCCCAGTTCGGCGGCCCAGCAGAGGCCGCTCCACTGGCGATCGGCGGCACGGCAGCGCAACCCAGCGCGCAGTGCCCGGGTGTTGCTGCAGATCCTCAGCCGCCAGGCGCCAGCCTTCTCCAGCCGCTGCACTGAATTTCATCTGGACGCCCAGCACGGGAGCCATCGGCATTGAGCACCAGCGGTTGGTTCTGGGCAGGGGCATTGTCAGCACCACGCCCCCTGACCAGCCCCAGCAGCAGCAAGCAGGGGGCAGAGATCCTCGTTGCGTAGGCCCCCTGGGCGCTCACCTTCAGCCCGAACGCTGCTGGTCTTCCGCGATGGCGAGCAGGAGCGCTCGATCCGGCTGGAGTCTCAGCGCAGCAGGCCTGCTGCGCGGGTGAACAGCAAGGAGGAGGCGGTGCAGGAGTGGTTCTGAGCTGGGCGGCGCAGTCCCACTGAGCGGAGCCCCGGCCGTTCAGCCCTGCGGAACGCTGAGGGCGTGTTGTTCGCCGGCAGGCGCTTCTCCCAGAGGTTCGGCCGCCACGAGCTCGGTGGTCACGGCAAAGCCCACCAGCTCATGCACCCCGAAGGAGCGCAGGAAGGGCACATCGGCGGCATCGCGGCCGCGGGCGATCAGCACCCGGCCGCAGCGGGGGATGTTGTGGCGGGCATCAAACACATGCCAGCGGCTTTCCAGAAACACCTCAAACCAGGCGGAGAAATCCACGGGCGCCTCGCCCAGCGGGATGCCGGTGTAGCCGAGGTAGCCGGTGCAGTAGCGGGCGGGGATGTTGAGGCAGCGGCAGAGGGTGATGGCGAGGTGGGCGAAATCGCGGCACACACCGGCGCGCTCGCGCAGGGTGTCGCTGGCGGTCTTCTCCGGCGCCACCGCCCCGTTGTCGAAACGGATGTGCTCGTGCACCCAGTCGCAGATCGCCTGCACCCGCCCCCAGCCGGCGGGCACAGCGGCGAAGGTGGTCCAGGCAAAGGCCATCAGGGCAGCGGTGTCGCAGTAGGGGCTGGGGTTGAGCAGGGGATAGGTGTCGATCGGCAGCGCCTGCACCGCGCAGGCCCGGGCGGCGGGTACCACCGGATCGGTGCTGCCTGGCCGCTCAATCCGGGCCGCGTAAGTGAAGGTGGTCACACCGGCGGAGGCGATCAGCCGGCTCCAGCGGTTGCCGGCGGCATCGCTGAGCAGCTCGTAGGTGCGATCCGGCTGCAGCCGCACCCGTTCCGGGCTGCACAGGTCTGCCAGCAGGCTGGCGTGGGGGTGCACCAGGGCCAGCAGGGGCGTGGCGGTGGGGCAGCGGATCTCCAGCCTGCAGCCAATCGCGAGGAGCACGGCGGCGACCACGGCGAGTTCTCTGCCCTGCATGTTGGCTATGGAGGGGGCGTCAATCGGTGGCCTGGGCAGCCATGCGTTCAATTGCGCACCGGTGCTGCAGGGCTGCGGCTGAACCGGGGCAGGTCATAGGCATTGCTGCAGCGGAACTGAACAGCGATCAGCAGTGCTGAGCGAAAACGTTTTCCCCGAAAATCAGCGCTTTCCCACCAAAAACAGGACCTTTTCCACAGGTTCACGGGCTGAGACCCAGCGGCGGATGCCGCCAGTGCCTGCGGACATGGGGAAAACCACCCTCCCCTTGACCGTCCTCCAGGCGGCTGTCTGTTGCCAGGACTGCCGGCCCAGCAATGGCCCAAAAGCCACGTCAGTCATCAATTCCAGCGATGAGACGCACGGATCGCGTAGTCGTTCCGCCACTTTGACGGAACCCCGCTGCCCGTGGATTGATGGGATCGACGACGCGTTGACCGCATGAGCCAGATCCCCGACCATCTCCCGGCGCACGTGAGCATCGTCAACGAGTTCCCCGAGGACCTCTATGAGGCGATGGGGGAGTTCATCAGCGGCCATCCCAACTGGGATCAGTACCGCCTACTGCAGGCGGCCGTGGCGGGGTTTCTGTTCCAGCAAGGCTGCAAGGACCGGGCCGTGAGCCGCCACTACCTCGATGGTCTGTTCCAACGCGATGGCGCGGCCGGTGCACCGCCGATCGCCCGCCTCTGAGGGGGCAAGAGAGGTGGTGATTTCCATGGCCGGCAGGCGGCGGCGGCGCCAGGTTCAAAGCGGCAACAATCCCCAGCTGGTGCGGCACTGGTGGCCGGGGCTGAATCACTTCGAGCTGCGCGCGGCGACACTGCTCATCAGGCCGTCGGGCTGATCAGCAGGGGAGCAACGCTCTGGTGGCTGGCGGTGAGAGCAACAGGCGCTCCAAAGGATGCAACGTCATGGCCACCACATCCGTTGCCCCGGGCTGCCCGATCCGACTCGTCTCCTTCCGGCTGTCCTCCAAGGGCAGCGCACAGCCGCGGATCCTGTTCCTCGATGCCGAAGGTCAGATCTGCCCCTGATCCCTACTGGCTGCCCCGTGAGCAGGCAGCCGCGCAGCATCAGCCGGTGCGGACTTGGGCAGCGAGCGATGCCGGGGTGCAAAGGCAGAAGCGCTCCAGCTCCTCCGTGCGGGCAAAGGCCCCGTCAGGGAAGGCACGCCCGAGGAACCCCCGGTCGGTGAAACAGGAGAAGGGGTTGCGGTCCTTGGCTTTGGGGCCACCGGACGCAATGTCGGCTTTGATCAGCGATCTGATCTCTCCCCATGTCTGCAAGGCGCCGCAATCAGCAGGAGGTTATTCACCCGGAGCCAGGGGCAGCCGCCGCCAGTCGAGCCCTGGCCCGCCGCGCAGCAGATTTCGCTGGGCCGCCAGCAGTAGCGCTACCCACTCGCCGCGATCACCATCCCGGTCGATCCGATAGCCGCGGGTCGTAGTCGGGACAGTTCCGCCCTGGGTGCAGCCGAATCCGGTACGGACAGGCGGCAACGCCTCCCCGCCTCACGGCGTGAGACGCGTGGGAGATCTGGTCCTGGGACCAGAAATGGGTCAAATGGGGGCCGACGTGGTCGCCTCGCATCCCGACCTATCGGATCTTGGCGATTCATCAGATCCATTTCCCTGAGAGAGATCAGGGGCAGAATCGAGGCTGCGACTGGAATGGGTCGCCTGAGATTCGAACTCAGGACCAATCGGTTAAAAGCCAATCTTGGAGACATAAAAATACTTTTGCTCACTGGGTTGAGTCTCAGGAGGTACAGAAAAAGCACAAATGACAACCTCCGACATGATAAGACACTAGCACAGGTTCCTGTTTGCGACACCCTTCAGGAATACACGTGGGAACCACATTCACCGCTTCGGACCCCAAATGCAGCAGCCAGCACGGCTCCCCGAATGGCGACAGAGCAAGAAGCCCTGTCAGCACTGGGCTTAGGGCCAGCGGGGAATACTTCAAAAGCCCTGATCATGCTGCCTATGAATGACTCATGAGACTCTTAGAGCCATTGGCGCGAATTCGACATCTACAGTGTCGATCAAGCCAACTGAACGACAGATATCTGCTCGTATCGATATCAGGTGGGGCCACTTGACAGACGAGACCCCCGCTCCGGCACCGGCTTGCCCGTGAAAGGGAGCCGCCATGTACTTGACTACACATAAGAAGGCAGATCGAGGAAAGTTGAGTGGAGAACCATGCCCAATCAGCAGGGATATCCTTCATCAACCCAGCGAAGGCGACCCACGACAGGTCTTCCATCTCCAACCCAGCGACCAGCCCCCAGTCCCCGCCCGGCAGGGCACGGCGGAAGGAGGTCCAAAGCGCCCCCTCCAGGCGGGGAAGAACCCGACGCCAGCGCGAGGGAGAGGGCAGATCGGGGGCGAGGAAACCAGCCAGTCCGCACCCGTTGTAAAAGTTTGCGTGAAACGACGACACAGCCCGCGTCGTTCGCAAAGCGGCCAGACATACTCTTAGGGTTCCCGAACGGCAACCCAGTGCAGAGCCTTCAGCACAAGCTCGATGCCGCCCGGGTGCAGTTCGGGAAGTTCCTGCGCAATTGGCGCCGCAGCAACGACTGGTCAGTCACCACCGCCCAGGACTGGGCCAAGGCCTGCCCTGCCCTGATCCCCTGGCCGTTGCGGGTGGCAGGAGGCCAGTGGGGAAACCTGGAGAACGGCAAGGTGCAGCAGCCCCAGCCCAGCACCTTCATCCAGCTGGGGGTGCTCAACGAGTGCCTGGCCCTCGAGGACCGTGGCCCGATCAAGGACAAGACCCTGCGCGACCGGGTGCAGCGGGCCCAGCCCGTGCGGCACCCCGACGGCCGTGTCTGGGGCGCAGAGGACTGGTTCGCCTGCTACATCGGCAAGCTCGAGGGTCCGGCTGAGCTCTGGCCCCGCCAGGACGACATCGACGCGGAGACCGAGACCAAACGTCTGCGCACGCTGTTCGACCAGGCAGCAGAGAGCGCCGGCATGCGGCCGGTATCGGCGGCGATGCAGGTGCTGCGCAAGGCCGGTGATCTGCCGATGGAGCAGGTCGTGGCGATCGAGAACGCGCTCTTTGCCGGCGAGCGACTGCAAGCGGCCATCCTGCCCATCGCCCGTCAGGCACTGGAAGCCTGGGTGAAAGAAGCAGCTCCGGAACTGCTCTCCTCGGAAGGCGAGACCTCCTCCTGATCCAGCAGCAGCACGCGGAACCAGACCGCGGCCGTGGCCATCACTACAGACCAGCAATTATGCGTAGCCGGAATACCCGGCTTTAGCGTTCCCGAAACCGTTACAGCAGGGGTAGCTTTGGCGTCGACCTGCAAGACCTTGTGGATCGCGCCGAACGCGGCACACCTGATGCCGATTCCAGGCCTCCTGATGGCCTGGAGATCCGATACCCCCATCGCTCCGATCTGGAGCACTACACCCTGATCCAGGCTTCTTTCTCTGCAGCCCTTGCCACGTGGCAGCAGCGCTGGCCGGCGATCAACGCTGAATCCCTGGCTGCCCTGGCCGGCCACGGCATCGCCATCAGCTATCGCCAAAGCGCGTGCGGCGGCTACGTGGCCACCCTGCTGCACCGCGAAGGCGGTGGCATCGATTCGGGCCTGTGCCCGTCGCTGCTGGAGGCCAGACAGCTCGTCCTTGGCCATGGCCGGGAGGAGGGGCCATGAGCGACCTCTCCCTGGCGGACTACCACCGCCATCCCGCCTGGTCTCCCACCGCCTTGAAGGCAGCCGTCACGGGCACGATGCGGGCCTGGTGGCAGCGCTTCGGGCCGGGGGCGCCGCCGTTCATCCCCTCGCCGGACATGGTCAAGGGGGATCTGGTCGATGCCCTGCTCACCCCGCCGTTCCGCATCGAGGAGCGCTTTGCGGCGTTCAAGACGATCGCCCGCAACACCAAGGCCGGTGCCGCCAACTGCGCCCAAGCAGAAGCGGCCGGGCTG
>JBIIXY010000042.1:0-17880 GCA_044347105.1 Prochlorococcaceae cyanobacterium | reverse complement strand
AGCTGGGCACCAATCCGTAGAAGAAATCGAGGATCGGAATCAGCAGGTTGTCGGAGATGTAGCCGATCACGGCGCAGGGGGTGCTGGGGTGAAGGGGTCAGCGTGGCTCAGTGTGCCTGAGCGGGGGCGGCGGTGGAGGGGCGGCTTCAGGCAGCGATCCCCTTGGCTTTGGCCGGCTGTCCGGACCGGCGCCGCTCTTCGATGTAGGTCTCGAGTTCGCGGAAGCGGGGCACGGAGCGCATCTCCAGCCGGGCGCCATCGGTGAGCAGCAGCACCATGTCGCCCCAGGCGCCGAAGCCGCGGGGCACGCTGCGCACCTCGCGGATCTGGCTGTACACCACCTGGCTGCGGTCCCGACCCAGCCAGCCGCCATTCACCTCGATGCGCCGACTGGTGATGCGAAAGCGCAGCCACAGGGCCCGCACGATCGCGCCAACGGCGAAGGGGATGCCGATCAGGGTGAGGCCGAAGAGCAGGTTGAGCAGCAGGTCGCCTCGGGCCGGTCCCCCTTCGTAGAACACGCTTTCCTGAATCTGGGCGCCGCTGGAGGGGCCGGTGGATGCGGTGGAGGGCTTGCTCATCAACTCAGACCTGCGCGCTGCAGAAGCTGATCGCATTCTCCCAGCAGGCTGGCGGGATCGCGCTCGGCACTGCCGGGTTTGCAGCTCAGGAGCAGCCACACCGGTCCTTCAGGACGGCCGATCGGCAGCTGCACCAGATGGTTGTGCAGCAGGCGCCGCAGGCGATTGCGCTGCACCGCCCGCTTGTGCACCTTGCTGCTCACCACCACGCCACAGCGCCAGGGGCTGGCGCCATGGTGCTGCTGTGCGGGGGGCAGCAGGCTGGGGTCGGCCGGCAGCCAGCGCAACATCAAAAAAGGGCCGTGACTGGCACGACCCCTGCGGTAGAGCTGATCAAAAACCCGCTGTCCCTTGAGGCGATGCCGCTGGGGCAGAGCCATCCGGTGTGTCTCAGACCGCCAGGCGGGAGCGTCCCCGTCGGCGGCGGGCACGGATCACACGCCGACCGGTATGGGTGCGCATGCGAACGCGGAACCCGGAGACCCGCTTGCGCTTGCGACTGGTTCCTTCAAGAGTGCGCTTGGTCATGGCCGGATACTCGCTCCCCTCTGCTCGTCAGGATTGGGCTGAAGGGCCAACTTATCAGGCGGTGGTCACGCAGGTCGGTTGGTGGGGCCGGCTGTGCCGCTCAGTTGTTGGGGGGTTCGATCTGGATCAACCAACTGCCCAGGTAGCCGGAGATCGGCACGTCGCCGGGTGCCTGGGCCAGGGCATTGAACTGGTACATGCCGGCGTTGAAGGGATTGAACAGCAGCATGTACACCCCGATCGTGCCGGTGTCGGGGATGGGTGAGTCGGGGTAGATCTCCAGGGCTCTGCCGTTCTCCGCCAGGTCGATCGTGGCGGGGATCTGCTCCACGCAGCGGGTGCGCGCCAGCATGCCGCCTTCACTCATCTTGCAGAGCTTCACCCGTTTGGTCTCGATGCGGGAGTCGAAGGAGGGGGGGATGGTGACGCTGAGTTTGAGGATGGCGGTCTTGCGATCCCGCGGCCGCAGCATCAGGTAGTACTCGGAACGGCGCAGGCGCTGGGTGTTGGTGATATAGAAATAGAGCTTGCGATAATCGCGGTTGTTGTCCCAGCGGAACTCCATCAGCCCGGGAGTTCCCTGGGCAGCGGCTGGCTGAATCAGGGGGCCCCGGCCCGTGGCGCTGAGGCCGATCAGGCCGGCGACGCCCAGCCCAGCGGCCGCAGCGAGGCCGGTCAGGGGGCGGCCCAGCCGAGCCAGGGAGGGAAGGGCCATCGGGCGAAGGTGTCTCATGCCTTGATTCTCAGCAGCCCGCGCACAGGCCTGGTGAGATCAGTGGCCGGCCCGCTAGCTGGCGCGGTCAGGGCGCAGCCGGCTGGCTTCGCGCAGGTAGGGATGGCAGGGCTGGCGCTGGCCCTCCAGCCAGGCGTGGGCCAGCAGGCGGATGCAGCGCGGCAGATCGCCCGCCACGGCCATCTGCTGGCAGTCGAGCAGGGCCACGTGCTCCCAGCCGTTGCGGCGCCGGGCGATTGCGGCCGGAAAAACCGCATCCAGATCGGCAGTGACGGAGAAGGTCACTGACACCATCCGCTCGCCATCCAGCCCGTTGCGGGCCACCAGGGCATCCACCAGTTCGGCCACGGCACTGGCGATGGCCTCAGCCGTGTTGGCCTCGGCGGTGGTGGCCCCGCGCAGGGCCCGCAGTTGCAGACCCTCGCTCATGGCCGCCAGAGCCAGAGGGGCTGGCCGCTCCAGGCCAGTTCCAGGCTGAGGGCCTGGCAGAGGGCCCGCAGGGCGGAGCGCCCCGGCAGCAGGCCGGCGAAGCGGCGTGGGGCGGCGCCGAACTCCGTGGGCCGGGTCTTGACGGGATCGAGGCCCGCCAGGCTGCACGCCAGCTCGCGGGCCCGCTCCTCGTCGCCCAGTTCGTCCACCAGAGAGAGCTCCAGGGCCTGGGCGCCGCTGAACACCCGGCCATCGGCAAAGGCGCGCACCTGATCTTCGGCCAGGCCCCGGCCCTCGGACACGGCCGCCACGAACTGGCCGTAGCTGGAATCGATCAGGCTCTGCAGCAGCTGCCTCTCCTCGTCGGTGAGGGCCCGGTCGGGCGAGAGAATGTCCTTGTAGAGGCCGCTCTTCACCGTCTCGAAGCTGATGCCCACGCGCTCGAGCAGCTTGGAGAGGTTGTTGCCCCGCAGGATCACGCCGATCGAGCCGGTGATCGTGCCCGGGTTGGCCACGATCCGTTCAGCGGCCACACCCACGTACACCCCGCCGGAGGCGGAGATGTTGCCGAAGCTGGCCACCACCCGACAGCCCTTCTGGCGCAGGCGCAGCAGGGCGGCATGAATCTCCTGGCTGTCGCCCACGGTGCCGCCGGGGCTGTCGATGCGCAGCAGCAAAGCAGGGCACTCCCGCTGCTCCACCTGGCGCAGGGCCTTGAGCACCCGCTGGCGGGTGCCGCCGGCGATCGGGCCTTCCAGCGCAATCCGGGCCAGGGTGCGACGGGACTTGCGGCGCCAGGGCCAGACCATGCGGCAGCGGTTGATGTGGCTGGATCTTAAAAAGAAGCACCAATCCGGCCCAGGCCCCATGGTTCAGGCCCCGCGCTGGTCCGCATTGCGCCTGCTGGCCATGCTGCTGCCCTTCGCCCTCTGGGGCACGGCGATGGCGGCCATGAAGCCCCTGCTGGCAGGGGGCACGCCGTTGCAGGTGGCTTGCCTGCGTCTGCTGCCCGCCGGGCTGATGCTGCTGCTGGCGGCCCTCGGCCTGGGCCGGCCCCTGGGCGTCGATCGCCGCGACTGGCTCTGGCTGCTGGCCTTCGCCCTGGTGGACGGCAGCCTGTTCCAGGGCCTGCTGGCCCGTGGGCTGGGCCAGACGGGCGCTGGCCTCGGCTCGGTGTTGATCGACTCCCAGCCCCTGCTGGTGGCCCTGCTGGCCCGCAGCCTGTTCGGCGAGGCCATCAATCCGGTGGGCTGGTTGGGACTGATGCTCGGCCTGCTGGGCATCCTCTGCCTGGGTCTGCCGCCCGCCCTCTTGCAGCACTGGTGGCTGGACGGACCAGCCGTCATCGGCGTGCGGGCCTGGAACCATGGGGAGCTGTGGATGCTCGGCGCCGCGGCGGCGATGGCGGCGGGCACGGTGCTCTGTCGTTACGCCAGCCGCCACAGTGATCCAGTGGCGGTGACGGCGTGGCACATGCTGATCGGCGGCCTGCCGCTGGCCCTGCTGGCCATCCTGCCGGTGCGGCAGGGGGCGGCCTGGCTGCCGGCCTGGGGTGGCCTGCAGTGGGGCCTGATGGCCTACGCCACCCTGTTCGGCAGTGCCCTGGCCTACGGCCTGTTCTTCCTGTTCGCCAGCCGGGGTGACCTCACCGGCTTCACCGCCCTCACCTTCCTCACGCCGGTGTTCGCTCTGGCCTGCGGCGTGCTCTGGCTGGGGGAGCAGCTGCGGCCGCTGCAGTGGCTGGGTGCCGCCCTCGCGCTGGTTTCGGTGTTGCTGATCAACCGCCGGGCCCAGCTCTGGCAGGGTGGGATGGATGGGGGCCCTGAGCCTGCCGCGGAGGCGCCCTGATGCGGATTCTGGTGGTGAGTACGCCCGTGGGGCAACTGGGCAGTGGCCGGGGTGGCGGCGTGGAACTCACGGCCGGCGCCCTGGTGGCCGGTCTGTTGGGCCGGGGCCATGCCCTCACCGTTCTGGCCGGGGAGGGGTCACTGCTGCCGCCCGCCTGTGCCGGCGCCGAGCTCTGGCAGGTGGCGGGCCAAGACCAGCCCAGCTGGCAGCACCAACCCCGTGGGGCGGCGGTGCAGATTCCACCCCGCTCGCTGCTGGGGGCTCTCTGGAGGCGGGCCCTGGCTCAGCAGCAGAGCTTCGATGTGATCGTGAATCTCGGCTACGACTGGCTGCCCCTCTGGCTGACGCCCCACACCTGCACGCCGCTGGCCCACCTGGTGAGCATGGGTTCAGTGGCTGAGGCGATGGATGATCTGATCGCCGAGATCGGCCGCAGCCACCCCCAGCACCTCGCCTTCCACACCGCGGCTCAGGCTGCCGATTTTCAGCTGGCCGGCCCGCCCCGGCTGGTGGGCAACGGTTTTGATCTCGACCGCTACCGCTTCAGCGAGCAGTCCGAGGCCCTGCTGGGCTGGGCCGGTCGGGTGGCTCCTGAGAAGGGGCTGGAGGACGCGGCTGCGGTGGCGGCCCGGCTGGGCCTGCCCCTGGCGGTGTGGGGGCTGCGGGAGGACCCCGAGTACGCCCGCCGGGTGGAGGCGAAGGTGCCGGCCGGCACCCTGCGCTGGCGCGGGTTCCTGCCCACCGACCAGCTGCAGGCCGAGCTGGGGCGCTGTGCCGTGCTGCTCAACACCCCCAAGTGGAACGAGGCCTTCGGCAATGTGGTGGTGGAGGCGATGGCCTGCGGCGTGCCGGTGGCGGCCTATGCCCGCGGCGGCCCGGGGGAGCTGGTGCGGGAGGGAACCAATGGCGCCCTGGCCCAGGCCGATGACCTCGACGGGCTGCAGGCCGCCGTACAGCGGGCGCGGCAGGTGCCCCGTCAGTCCTGCCGCCGCTGGGTGGAGCGGCATTGGTCCTGCGGGGCCTTCGCCGCCCGGCTGGAGCCTTGGCTGCAGGCGGTGTGCGAGAGCTGGCCCCGGCGCCGATAGGGTTCGTCCGTGAAGCCCACCACCCCCGCCCCGGTCCGCGCGGTTGAGCGCGTCACGACCCGTTGGCTCTGGCTGACCAGCCTTGGGCTGGGGCTGCTGCTGTTCGTGTGGCAGCTCGGTGCCACGGGCCTGGTGGATGAGACCCCGCCCCTGTTCGCCGCCTCGGCCCGGGGGATGGCCGAAACGGGCAACTGGCTGATTCCCTGGGTGAACGGCCTGCCCCGCTACGACAAGCCGCCGCTGGTGTATTGGGCGATGGGGCTGCTCTACAGCCTGCCGGGCCCGATGGCCTGGGACCCGCTCGGCACCTGGGCCGCCCGCCTGCCCTCGGCCATGGCCACGGTGGCGGTGATGCAGACCCTGGTGCACACCCTGCTGCGCTGGCCCCAGGCCCGCCGAAGGCCAGGGCTGACGGCCCTCAGCGCCGCCCTGGCCTTCGCCCTCTCCCCCCTGGTGCTGATCTGGGGGCGGATCGCTGTGAGCGATGCCCTCTTCAGCGGCTGCCTGGCGATCAGCCTGCTGCTGTGCTGGGGCAGCTACGCCACCGGCGGCCGCCGCTGGTGGGCCGGCTGGCTGCTGCTGGGCCTGGCCGTGCTCACCAAAGGCCCGGTGGCCGTGGTGCTGCTGGGCCTCACCCTGCTGGGCTTCGGCTGGCTGCAGCGGGATCTGGAGGGTGTGGCGCGCTGTCTGCGCCCCCTCCCCGGCGGGCTGATCACCCTGTTGGTGGCCGGGCCCTGGTACGGCCTGGCCCTGCTCCGCGAAGGGGAGCCCTTCTGGAGCAGCTTCTTCGGTTACCACAACCTGCAGCGCTTCAGCAGCGTGGTGAACAACCACCAGGCCCCCTGGTGGTTCTTCGGCCTGATCCTGGTGCTGGCCAGCCTGCCGGCCACCCCACTGCTGCTGCTCGGCCTGGTGCGGGCGCTGCGCGCTCCGGCGCCGCCGCCGGCCCAGTCGCTGCAGCGTTTCGCCGCCTGCTGGCTGCTGGCGGTGCTGCTGTTCTTCACGGCGGCGGCCACCAAGCTGCCCAGCTACTGGCTGCCCGCCACGCCGGCGGCGGCCCTGCTGATCGCCCTGGCGGCCCAGCGCGGTGCCTGGCTGGCCTGGCGTGTGATGGTGCTGCTCACGGCCCTTGTGGCCCTGGTGCTCGCTCTGGCCCCCCGCTGGGTGCCGGCGATCGTCACCCCCGAGATGCCCACCCTGCCTGAGGAGCTGCTGGCCAGCGGCCTGCTGCCGCTGGCGGCGGGCTGCTTCGCCCTGGCCGCCCTGGTGGGCCTGGTTTTGGGCTGGCGGCGCGGCAATCCCGCCGCCCTGGTGGCCTCGCAGCTGCCCCTGGTGGCCTTTGTGCTGGCGGTGCTGCTGCCGCTCGCTCTGCTGGGCGATCGGCTGCGTGCCGAGCCCGTCCGCCGCCTGGCGGCCAGTGCCCAGCGCCTGAGCCCGAGAGATGCACCCTCCCACCTGGCGATGGTGGGCATGTTGAAGCCCTCGCTTCACTTCTACGGCCGCCGGGTGGTGGTCTACGAGGAAGCCGGCCCCAGGGGGCTGGTGAACCTCAGCGACCGGCTGGCCAGTGAGAGCCGGCAAGGACAGACCCCCAGCCCCGCCGATGGCCTCGCATCCGTGCTGCTGGTGATCGACGCCGACACCGCTGCTCAGCCCCACTGGCAGGGCCTGGAGCCCGAACGGCTCGACCAGGCGGGCATCTACCGCCTGTGGCGGCTTGATCGGCGCCTGCTGGCGCAGCGGGCAGCCGCCTTGGGCCGCCAGGGTTGGCAGCCGAACTGGCGCGAGCCCAGGCCTGAGCGCTACTGACCCCAGCGCCGCTGATCAGGGGCTTTCAGCGCCCAGCTCCTGGCGCCGGCAGAAGCTGCAGTGGCCCCAGCGGGCCATCTCGCCCGCGGGAGCCGGGCTCGAGCAGCGGGGGCAGGTGCCCATGCCGTGCACGTCTGCTCGGCTTGGATGGATGGCCCAGGCAATCCGTTCCTCCTCCATCCCCGCTGGCGGCAGGGGGCCGGCATGGTGCTGCTCCACACGCAGCTCCCGCACGGGGAATCCCGCCGCCCTGAGGGCCCCCAGCAGCTGGTGGCGGTTGTACTGAAGCGCCTGCAACCAGGGGCCCGGGGCGGCGCCCACCGTGAGAAGGCTGCCCTGCAGGCGCAGGGGCCGGCAGTGGGGGGCGAGCTGCGGGCCGGCCAGGCTGGGCCAGCGCTGCCAGAGGGCGGCCAGATGGCCCTGGCGCTGCCAGTCCCGCTCAATGCTCTCCAGGCACTGCTGCAGTGCAGTGGCGGGGGGCCGGGGGGGCGGCAGCAGCAACGACAGATTGCCGATGCGACGGCTGGCGGACTCGGGCTGGCGGGGTGTGGTGGGCATCCTGGTCCAGCCGTTCTGGTGGCTGCGTCCGGTTGTGGTTAGCCTCCCAGCATCGCCCCAGTTTTCGCCACCCCTTTCTCTTCACGATGGGCTTCTTCGAACGTCTGAGCCGCCTGTTCCGCGCCAACGCCAACGCGGTGATCAGCAGCATGGAGGATCCCGCCAAGATCCTCGACCAGTCGGTGGAGGACATGCAGCGGGATCTGGTGAAACTGCGCCAGGCCGTGGCCACGGCCATCGCCAGCCAGAAGCGGATTCAGAATCAGGCGGAACAGGCCGAGAGCCAGTCGAAGACCTGGTACGAGCGCGCGGAACTGGCTCTCAAGAAAGGAGAAGAAGATCTGGCCCGCGAGGCCCTGTCCCGGCGCAAGACCTATCAGGACACGGCCACGGCCCTGAACACCCAGCTCCAGACCCAGTCGGCCCAGGTGGAGCAGCTCAAGAAGAGCCTGCTGCAGCTGGAGAGCAAGATCTCCGAGGCCAAGACCAAGAAGGACATGCTCAAGGCCCGCGCCCAGGCGGCCCAGGCCCAGGAGCAGCTGCAGAGCGCTGTGACCGGCCTGGGCACCGACAACGCCATGGCTGCCTTCGAGCGCATGGAGGAGAAGGTGCAGTCGCTGGAGGCCCGCAGCCAGGCCGCCGCGGAGCTGGCTGGTGCCGATCTGGAGAGCCAGTTCGCCGCCCTGCAGAGCAGCGATGTGGACGACGAACTGGCCGCCCTGCGCAGCAAGCTGGAGAACAACCAGCTGGAGCCCAATCAGGAGCCGATCGCCCTGCCGGCCGAGGATGGTCCGGCCCCCCAGCTGGAACCGGTGCAGGTGGCTGAGGTGGATGCTGAACTCGAGGAGCTCAAGCGCTCGATCGACCAGCTCTGAACCCGGCAGGCCCGGCGGCCTCCATTGAGGTGGCCTCCATAGAATCGCCTCTTCCTGCGCTGCCGCCGTGTCCGTCGCCCAGCTCACCGACGCCAACTTCGAGACCGAAGTGCTGCAGGCGACCACACCGGTGCTGGTGGATGTGTGGGCCGCCTGGTGCGGTCCCTGCAGGCTGATGGCACCCCTGATGGACTGGGCGGCCTCCACCTACGCCGGCCGGCTGGCGGTGGGCAAGCTGGAGGCGGATCCCAATCCGGTGAGCCGCGATCAGCTCAAGGTGCAGGGTCTGCCTGCCCTGGTGCTGTTCCGCAACGGCGAGGAGGTGGCCCGCCACGAAGGGGCCATGGCCCAGGCCCAGCTGCAGGCCTTTCTGGATGCCCATCTCTGATCGCCTGGCCCAGCTGGGCAGTGGCGTCTTTGCCCGCAACGACCGCCGCAAGGGCGCCTATCGGAACCGTGCCGGCGACCCCGCCAGCGGCCTGCCGCCCCTGCTGGATCTTTCCCTGGGTTCCACCGATCTGCAGCCCCCGGTGGTGGCGATCGAGGCGATGGCGGCCCAGCTCGTCCGACCGGAGAGCGCGGCCTACTGCCTGCACGCCGCCACCGCCCCCCTGCGCCAGGCCGTGGCCGGCTGGGCCGAGCGGCGCTTCGGCGTGGCGGTGGATGCCGAGCGGGAAGTGCTGCTGCTGGTGGGATCACAGGAGGGCACAGCCCATCTGCCTTTGGCCGTGCTCAATCCGGGCGATGCCGCCCTGCTGCTCGATCCCTATTACCCCTCCCACATGGGTGGTCTGCGGCTGGCGTCGGCCCGGCCACGCCTGCTGCGCCTCGATCCGGCGGCAGGCTGGCGCCCGGACTTCGCCCAACTCAGCGCCCAGGAGTGGCAGCAGCTGGCGCTGATCGTGCTCGGGTTTCCCCACAACCCCACCGCCACTACCGGCGAGCAGGCCTGGTTGGACGCAGCCGTGGCCAAAGCCGTGGAGCATGACATCGTGCTGGCCCACGACAACCCCTATGTGGATCTGGCCCTGGAGGGCGAGGCCCCGGCCCTGCTGCGCAACCCCGCCTGGCGCCAGTGCGGCATTGAGTTCTTCTCCTTCTCCAAGAGCTGGTGTCTGGGTGGCTTCCGCCTCGCCTTCGCCATCGGTGCCGAATGGCTGATCACCGCCCTGCGCCAGCTCAAGGGGGTGGTGGATTTCAACCAGTCGCTGGCCCTGCAGGCCGGGGCGATCGCCGCCCTGGAGCAGGCGCCCGACTGGCCCGCCCAGCTGCGCCAGGTGTACCGGGGCCGCCGCGATGCGATGGCGGCCGCCCTCCGCGACCAGGGCTGGCCGGTGCGGCTGCCCTCGATGGCCCTCTATCTCTGGCTGCAGCTGCCACCGCAGGCCCGCGCCATGGATTCCGAGAGCTTCTGCGCGGCGCTGCTGGAGAACACGGGCGTGGCGCTCACTCCCGGCAACGGCTTCGGCCCCGGCGGTGAGGGCTGGCTGCGGCTGGCGCTGGTGCATCCGCAGGCCGAGCTGGAGGCGGGCGCCGCCCGGATCGGTCAATGGCTGGCCAGCCTCTGAGCCTCCCGCCTGCGCCGCTGCCGGCCCTGCGTTGGCAGAGGCGGCATCTGCCGGTGTGTGCCAGCACGGAGATCGAACTGGCCCGCTGGCTGGCTGCCCGGGAGGCCGGCGGACGCCCTCTGCCTGCGGACGGCACCGCGCTGCTGGTGCAGGCCCGGCGCCAGCGCTTCGGCAGGGGGCAGCAGGGCCGGCACTGGCACTCCCCGCCGGGGGGGCTCTGGCTGAGCGCCGCCATCCCCTGGCCCTCCCAGCCGGGTAGCGCCGCCCTGGGGCTGGCGGTGGCCGTGGGCCTCGCGCTGCAACTGGAGCAGCTTGGCCTGCGGCCCCAGCTCAAGTGGCCCAACGATCTGCTCCTGGAGGGACGCAAGCTGGCGGGCCTGCTGCCGCGGCTGCGCCAGCGCGGCGGCGAGGTGCGCTGGGCCCAGGTGGGAATCGGCCTGAATGGGCGCAATCGGGTGCCCCGGGGGGCCACCAGCCTGGCCAGGGCCCTGTCCGTCGGCCGGCCGGGGCACCCCCAGGCGGCCCCCCGGCGCCTGGAGCCCCGCCTGCAGGCCGCCCTGGAATGGGCTGTCGCCTCGGCTTCAGCCGCAGAAGACGTCCGCACCCTGGCTCAGGCTCGCTTGTGGCAACCGGCTGCGGGGGTGGACCACGCCGGCCGGCGCTGGCAGGTGGAAGGCCTGGAGCTCGATGGCCGCCTGCTGCTGCGCAGCGGTCCGCTGCTCACGCGGCTGCAGCGCCGCATCTGAGTGCCACCGGGAACCTGGCGAGCGGATCGTTTTTATACTTGCCACGCCCGAAACGGCTTGGCCGTCGGCACCGCTCCGCTTTGAGCACCCTCCCCTCAGCCCAGGTTTGCCAGTGGCCCCCCGTTCTGCCCGTTCGTTCCAGCGTGGTGCTCCCCTGGTGCTGGCCGCTTCCCTGCTGGCGGCCCTTCCCGGCCTGGCGGGTCTGGAGACGATCGAACAGCCCCAACCCCCCGTGCCCCTGCCGCCGCCACCGCCGGTGCAGGAGGCGGCGCCCCTCAGACCCGCCCCCGCGGCCAGCGAACTCCAGGCCCAACCCCAACCAGCCCAGCCCCAACCCCAGCTGGCCCGGCCGGTCCAGCCCGTCGCGCCGCAGCCTCTGCGCTTCGACCAGTCTCTCGATGAACTGGTGCGCCAGGGGGTGGTGAGCCCGGCTGAACGGCAGCGCATCCGCACGGGTGCAACCGCAACGCCCCAGCAATCTCCCGCGCATCAGCGGGCCTGCAGCAACGGGGCCCTCTCCGAGCAGGAGTGCAACAGCGGCGTGGTGGTGCGCTGGCGCGGCAACAACAACACCGATAACCGGGTTCCGCTCCTGCAGCGCCCCGGCGATCCCCAGGCCCCCCTCCCCTCCGCAGGTGAACTGGCGGCGATCGGCTTCAGCGAGGGGGGTGGTCCCCAGCCCCTGAGCACGCCCCTCACCGTGCCGGTGTCGGCGCTGATGGCCGGCGCTGATGGCAGTTTCAGCCTGTCGAGCGTGTTTGCCATCACCCCCCGCCCGGCCCCTGTGGCCGGCAACGGCAACCGCAGGCTGCTGTTTCCCCTGATCGGTCCGGCCGCGATCAGCAGCGGCTTCGGCTTCCGCCTCCATCCAGTGCTGGGCAGCTGGCTGATGCATGCCGGCAAGGACTTCGCCGCTCCCGAAGGCACGCCGGTGGTGGCGGCCCTCGGCGGTCGGGTGGTGAGCAGTGGCATGGCCGGCGGCTATGGCCTCACGGTGGAGGTCGAGCACGACAACCCCAGGCGCCGCACCCTCTACGCCCACCTCAGCGAGCTGTTCGTGAAGGCCGGCGACCGGGTGCGCCAGGGAGAGGTGATCGGCCGGGTGGGCAGCACGGGCATGAGCACGGGGCCCCACCTCCACTTCGAGCTGCGCCTGCCCCAGGACGGCGGCTGGGTGGCGGTGGATCCCGGCGATCTCGACCCCGGGCCGGCCGGCATCAATGTGGGCAACGACGCCGTGGCCCTGCTGATGGGTCAGCTGCTGCAACGCCTGGAGCGCCCCCAGGTGCAGGCCCAGGCTCCGCTCCAGCCCCAGCTGCCCCTGGCCCCCCCGGCAGCCGGCAGTGCCAGAGCCGGCACTCAGCTGCCGCGCAGCCTCATGACCGACTGATCGACTGATCGGCTGATCCAATCAAGCGGCCGTCTCGGAAGTGCACCACCTGCTCTGCGCGGGCGGCCACGTCGTCCTCATGGGTCACGAGCACCAGGGTGATGCCGCTGCGGTGCAGTTCATCGAAAATCGCCAGCACCTCTTCGGTGGTGCGCGAATCCAGGGCGCCGGTGGGCTCGTCGGCCAGCAGCAGGGCCGGGTTGTTGATGATCGCCCGGGCGATCGCCACCCGCTGCTGCTGGCCACCGGAAAGCTGGTTGGGTTTGTTGTTCAGGCGCTGGCCAAGCCCCACCCGCTCCAGAGCCTCCTGGGCCCGCCGGCGCCGTTCCGCGGCCGGCACGCCCGCATACACCATCGGCAGCATCACGTTCTCCATCGCCGTGAGCTGGGGCAGCAGATGGAACTGCTGGAACACAAAGCCCAGCTGGTTGTTGCGCAGATCGGCCAGGGCGTCATCGTCGAGGGATTCCACGGGTATGCCGTTGAGCCGGTAGCTGCCCCCGCTGGGGCGATCCAGGCAGCCGAGGATGTTCATCGCCGTGCTCTTGCCGGAGCCGGAGGCCCCCATCACGGCCAGATAATCGCCCGCATTCACGGTGAGATCGAGGCCGTCGAGAGCCCGCACTTCGGCATCGCCGCTGCCATACACCTTCTCCACACCGATCAGTTCGGCCACCGGAGCTGCTTGGGCGGCCATCAGCCCAGGGCGGCCTGCAGCATCGGCGTACCCACCACGGCCTGGCTGGCCCAGGTGAACAGAGGGCTGGAGAGGATGCCACCGATGGCGGTCACGATCACGCAGCCCACCAGAGCAGCCCTCAACGCAGGCAGACCGGGCAGCGACCAGTTGATCGCCGGGTAGGCCTTCACCACATCGGACGCTTCCTGGGGCTCCTTGACCACCATCATCTTGATCACCGAGATGTAGTAGTAGATCGACACCACCGATGTGAGCAGGCCGACCACCACCAGCAGGTACTGGCCATCGGCCCAGCCGGCGAAGAAGAGGTAGATCTTGCCGAAGAAACCCAGCATCGGCGGGATGCCGCCCAGGGACAGCAGGCAGAGGCTGAGGCCAAGGGTGATCAGCGGATCCTTCTGGTACAGCCCGGCGTAATCGCTGATCCGGTCGCTGCCCGTGCGCAGCGAGAAGAGAATGATGCAGGCGAAGGCGCCCAGGTTCATGAACAGGTAGGCCGCCATGTACAGCACCATCGCGGCATAGCCGTCCTCGGTGCCGCACACCAGGCCGATCATCACGAAGCCGGCCTGGCCGATCGAGCTGTAGGCCAGCATCCGCTTCATCGAGGTCTGGGCCAGGGCCACCACGTTGCCCAGCACCATGCTCAGCACGGCCAGCACGGTGAACAGGAGCTTCCACTGCGTATCGAAGCTGCCGAAACACCCCACCAGGATGCGCAGGGCCAGGGCGAAGCCTGCCGCCTTTGAGCCAACCGAGAGGAAGGCCACCACCGGCGTGGGCGAGCCCTCGTACACATCCGGGGTCCACTGGTGGAAGGGCACCGCAGCGATCTTGAAGGCCACCGTGGCCAGCACGAACACCAGGGACAGGGCGGCGATCGGGCTGGCGCTGGTCTGGAGGGCGACGCCCACCGCCTCCAGGCTGGTGGAGCCCCCGGTGAGGCCGTAGAGCAGGGAGGCGCCATAGAGAAACACGGCCGCGGCGGCGGAGCCCACCAGCAGGTATTTCAGTGCCGCCTCGGAGCTGCGGGCGTCCCGCTTCATGTAGCCCGAGAGCAGGTAGCTGGCCACCGAGAGGGTTTCCAGCGACACGAAGATGCTCACCAGGTCGGTGGAGCCGCACAGGAACATGGCCCCGAGGGTGGCCGCCAGCAGGATCGCGGCGTACTCGCCCACCGGCGTGCCGCTGCGCTCCAAATAGCGCCAGCTGAGCATCAGCGTGATCAGCGTGGAGGCGGCCACCACCGCCCGGAAGGCGATCGCCAGGTTGTCGGCCAGGAAGCTGCCCAGGAAGGAAGGGGCCAGGGCCGGATCACTCCACTGCAGGGCCAGCAGCACCAGGGCTCCCCCCAGGCCGGCGTAGCTGAAGGGAGGCACCCAGCGGCTGGCGGCCTTGTCACCGGCCAGATCCACGAGCAGGCAGGCCACCAGGGCCACCAGCACCGCCGCTTCCGGCGCGATGGTGCCGGCATTGAGCTGGCTGGCCAGGTTGGCCACACCCGCACCGCTGCCGATGGCATCGACCGCGGGATTGACCGCGGTGAGCAGGGCGCCGGGCAGGGACATCACAGCGGCTCGAGCCAGGTTTGCTGGGGGTGACTGTAGCCGCGCTGTTTCCACCCACTGGTCAGGTGGTGCGATAAAGAGGGAAGCGGTCGTCCACCTGCCTGTGGGTCACACCCTCGTCATCGTTGAGAGCCCCACCAAGGCCCGCACCATCCGCGGGTTCCTGCCCAAGGACTTCCGGGTGGAGGCCTCGATGGGCCACGTGCGCGACCTGCCCAACAACGCCAGCGAGATCCCGGCGGCCCACAAGGGCGAGAAATGGGCCAACCTCGGCGTGAACACCGCCAACAACTTCGAGCCCCTCTACGTGGTGCCGAAGGACAAGAAGAAGGTGGTGAAGGAACTCAAGGACGCCCTCAAGGGGGCCGACCAGCTGCTGCTGGCCACGGACGAAGACCGGGAAGGGGAATCGATCAGCTGGCACCTGCTGCAGCTGCTCAATCCCAAGGTGCCGGTGAAGCGGATGGTGTTTCACGAGATCACCAAGGAGGCGATCGGCCGCGCCCTGGAGCAGACGCGCGAGCTCGACATGGAGCTGGTGCACGCCCAGGAAACCCGGCGCATCCTCGACCGGCTCGTGGGCTACACCCTCTCGCCGCTGCTGTGGAAGAAGGTGGCGTGGGGGCTGAGCGCCGGCCGCGTCCAGTCGGTGGCGGTGCGCCTGCTCGTGCAGCGCGAGCGGGCCCGCCGGGCCTTCAAGAGCGGCAGCTACTGGGATCTCAAGGCCCGGCTGGAGCAGGGCGGCAGCGGCTTTGAGGCCAAGCTGAGCCTGCTGGGCGGCGTGAGGATCGCCGGCGGCAGTGATTTCGACGAGAGCACCGGCGGCCTCAAGGCCGGCAGCAAGGTGCGGCTGCTGGCTGAGGCCGAGGCGCGCCAGCTGCGGGAGGCGGTGTTGGCGGCTCCCTGGACCGTGGCGGCCGTGGAGGAGAAGCCCACCGTGCGCAAGCCGGTGGCCCCCTTCACCACCAGCACCCTGCAGCAGGAGGCCAACCGCAAGCTGCGGCTCTCGGCCCGCGAAACCATGCGCACGGCCCAGGGGCTGTACGAGCGCGGCTTCATCACCTACATGCGCACCGATTCGGTGCACCTGAGCGACCAGGCGATCAGCGCCGCCCGCAGTTGCGTGGGCGCCAAATACGGCAAGGAATACCTCAGCCCCTCACCGCGCCAGTTCTCCACCAAGGCCCGCAATGCCCAGGAGGCCCATGAGGCGATCCGCCCGGCTGGCGAGAGTTTCCGCGACCCCGCCGCCACCGGCCTCGACGGCCGCGATCTGGCGCTCTACGAGCTGATCTGGAAGCGCACCGTGGCCTCCCAGATGGCCGACGCCAAGCTCACCATGCTGAGCGTGGACCTGGAGGTGGATGGCGGCGATCTGGGCCTCGCCAGCTTCCGGGCCAGCGGCAAGCGCATCGATTTCCCCGGCTTCTTCCGGGCCTACGTGGAGGGCTCCGACGACCCGGATGCCGCCCTCGAGGGCCAGGAGGTCTTGCTTCCTTCTCTCAAGGCCGGCGACAAGCCCGGCTGCCAGGAGGTGGAGGCCCTCGGCCACCAGACCCAGCCGCCCGCCCGCTACAGCGAGGCGGCCCTGGTGAAGATGCTGGAGAAGGAGGGCATCGGCCGCCCCTCCACCTACGCCTCGATCATCGGCACGATCGTGGACCGCGGCTACGCCACCCTGGCGAACAACGCCCTCACCCCCAGCTTCACGGCCTTTGCGGTGACGGCCCTGCTGGAGGAGCACTTCCCGGATCTGGTGGACACGAGCTTCACCGCACGGATGGAGAACACCCTCGATGAGATCTCCCACGGGCAGGTGCAGTGGCTGCCCTACCTGGAGAGCTTCTACAAGGGCGAGAAGGGCCTGGAAAACCAGGTGGCCCAGCGGGAGGGCGACATCGACCCGGGGGTGTCGCGCACGGTGGAGCTGGAGGGCCTGCCCTGTGTGGTGCGCATCGGCCGCTTCGGCGCCTATCTGGAAACCAAGCGCGTCGCTGACGATGGCAGCGAAGAGCTGCTCAAGGCCACCCTGCCCCAGGAGATCACCCCGGCGGATCTGGATGCCGACAAGGCCCAGCTGATTCTCAAGCAGAAGGCCGATGGGCCTGAAGCGCTTGGCGAGGATCCGGAAACTGGCGAGGCGGTGTATCTGCTCTTCGGCCAGTACGGCCCCTATGTGCAGCGGGGACAGGTGAGTGACGACAACCCCAAGCCCAAGCGCGCTTCCCTGCCCAAGGGCGTCAAGCCCGAGGAACTCAAGCTCGAGGATGCCCTGGGGCTGCTGCAGCTGCCCCGTCAGTTGGGCGAACACCCCGATGGCGGCAGGATCGATGCCGGCCTCGGCCGCTTCGGCCCCTACGTGGTGCACCACAAGGGCAAGGGCGAGAAGGACTACCGCTCCCTCAAGGCCGAGGACGACGTGCTGCTGGTGGGCCTGGACCGTGCCCTGGAGCTGCTGGCCCAGCCCAAGCGCGGCCGTGGCGGCCGCACCGCCCTCAAGGATCTGGGCACCCCCGAGGGCGCCGATGAGGCGATCCAGCTGTTCGACGGCCCCTACGGCCTCTACGTGAAGCAGGGCAAGGTGAACGCCTCCCTGCCCGAGGGCACCACCGCCGATACGATCACCTTGGAGCAGGCGGTGGAGATGCTGGCCGCCAAGGCCAAGGGCCGCAAGAGCCCCGCCAAAGCCCGCGCGACCGCCCGTAAGCCCGCCGCCGCCAAGCCAGCCTCCGGCCGCAAGGCTCCTGCCACCACCAAGACCGGCCGGCTGCGCGCCAGTGCCGTGCGTGTGATCAAGGCGGCTGAAAACTGATGGCAACACCCCGCCCGCTGCTGTCGTGCCTGACGCTGGCGCTGGCCCTGCCCCTGGCGGCCTGCACTGGCACCCCCTTGGGCGAGCAGCTGAGCGACAGCTTCTCCGCTCCCCCCAGCGGCGAGCAGCCTGGGGCCTCCGGCCCCGCCGCCCCGATCCCTGGCCAGCGCCCCCAGGCCAGCACCAGCACCCCGTCCGCCCGCAACGCTGCCCCCGCTGCCAGCGGCACGCCGCCCTCCGCCACGCCGGCCCCTAAACCCCCGCTACCCGCGCCCGCAGCCCTGCCGCCAGTGCCCTACCGCCTGATCCTGCGCCTGCCCGCCGCCGATCCGGCGGCCCCGGCCGAGGCCGTCACCGAAGCCCTGCGGGCGGCTGGGGTGAGCTTCGAGGTGGAAACGATCGAGCGGGTCCCCGCGGCCAGCGCTCCCAGCGAATCGGTTCCCGCCCCGGTGGCTCCGGTTCCGGCCCCCCTGCCTGCGCCCACAGCCCGGCCGGCCCCAGCCCCCCGCTGATGGCAACGCACCTGAGCCCCCGGCAGACCCGCCAGCTGATGGACACCGCCTATCTGGCGGCAGCCACCGGCCTGCTCTGGGTGGCCCTCTACTACCTGCCGGTGGGCAGTCCGCTGTTCCGGCTGGCCCTGCCCCTGC
>JBIIXY010000041.1:0-17996 GCA_044347105.1 Prochlorococcaceae cyanobacterium | reverse complement strand
AGTCGAGCACCTCACCACCGGCCTCGAGCACGATGTCGCGGTACTTGGCCACATGGGTTTCCACCTCTTCCTCCGGGATGTCCGGACGAAGGATGTACATGGTCTCGTAATAGGGCTGCGTCATGGTCGCCTGTCTGAGGGGGCCGCAGGGCGGCAGAAATGGGGCGTTGGCCGGCGGGCTGCTCCAGCCTGCCAGCGACGGATCTGCCAACCTATCGCAGCAGTGAGTCAGTAGAGCTGCATGCGCACGGCCTGGGACAGGCTGGGCACGTCCGCCTCCTGGCCGCGCAGGCTCTGGATCACACCGAAGGCCACCAGCAGCAGTGCTGCCAGGAACACGGTGTTGCTGAGGGTGCGCAGGGCGAAGGCGATGCCCAGCGGTGCCAGCAGCACGCTGAAGGCGAGCGACACCACGATCAGCAGGATGTCCACCAGGATCGCCTGCAGCACGTTGAAGCGGATCAGGTAGGGCACCTTGCTGTTGCGCACCACCGCCAGGAACAGCACCAGGAACAGCACGAAGCCACCGAAGGGCACCGCCTGCTGCAGGAGCAGCACCGGAAACGCGGGCACGCTCAGCCACTGCAGGGCCGGGAACAGGCCGAAGAGGCTCTGGCCGAAGGGCAGGGCGTCGCTCCAGGGCAGCAGGTAGGCGAGGGCGGCCAGCAGGCGCTGCCAGATCGGGGGGCCTTGCATCGGGGCCGGGTGGCGGAGGAGTGCGGCTACAGGCTAGTGAGCGCAGCCCTCCAGGGCCCGCAGGGCGGCGCTGCGCATGGCGGCCACCGGCACCTCAGGCAGGCCGGTCCACAGCCGCAGGGCGGCGGCGCCCTGCTGCACGAGCATCTCCAGTCCGTCCACCACCGGGCAGCCCCGTTCGGCAGCGGCCCGCAGCAGGGCGGTGGGTCTGGGGGTGTAGATCAGGTCGTACACCGTGCAGCCTGTCGCCAGGCGTTCCAGCTCCGCGGGACCCAGGGGGCTTTGGCGTGCGGCATTCGGGTCGCAGCTGGAGGCCATGCCGACCGGTGTGGTGTTCACCAGCAGATCCACCGCGCTGAGCTGGGCGGGCAGGGATTCCCAGGCCAGGGGCCGCAGCTGGGCTGCCCAGCCGGCACAGCTGCGGCAGAAGTTCTGCACCGCCTCGGGGCGCCGGGCGCTCACGCTGATCTCAGCCACGCCGAGCTCCACCAGGCCGGCCACCACCGCCCGGGCACTGCCACCGCAGCCCAGCACCAGCGCCCCGCAGTCCGCCCAGGCGGCCGGGTCGCCCTGGCGCAGCGGTGCCAGGAAGCCCTCCACGTCGGTGTTGGTGCCCAGCCAGCTGCCATCCCCCCGGGGCACGAGGGTGTTCACGGCCCCCAGCCGCTCCGCCAGCGGGGTGAGCTCGCCGCAGAGGCGGGCCACCGCCTGCTTGTGCGGGAGGGTCACGTTCAGGCCGCGGCAGTCCATGGCCGCCAGACCCCGCACCACGCTCTCGACCTCCTCGGCCGGTGCCGGCAGGGCCAGGTACACCCAGTCGAGCCCGGTGGCGGCCAGGGCGGCGTTGTGCATCGCCGGCGAGAGCGAATGGCGCACCGGATCGCCCAGCACACCCACCAGGGCGGTGTGGCCGGAGATGGGCTGGACCATGGCTCAGGGCGGGCTGCTGGGCCGAACCGTAGAGCGGTGTTCGGCCCTGTTCGGGAACCACCCCTCGCCTGGAACCGTCCCCTCTGTTGAGGATGCATCCACAGACATTTCATCCTGAGCAAGGAGTTCGGAACCCATGGGCAAGGTTGTCGGTATTGACCTCGGCACCACAAACAGCTGCGTGGCCGTGATGGAGGGCGGCAAGCCCACCGTGATCGCCAACGCCGAAGGGTTCCGCACCACCCCTTCGGTGGTGGCCTACACCAAGAACCAGGATCAGCTGGTGGGTCAGATCGCCAAGCGCCAGGCGGTGATGAACCCTGAAAACACCTTTTATTCGGTGAAGCGCTTCATCGGCCGCCGGGTGGATGAAGTGAACGAGGAATCGAAGGAAGTGAGCTATGGCGTGGAGAAGGCCGGCGCCAATGTGAAGGTGAAGTGCCCGGTGCTGGGCAAGCAGTTCGCCCCTGAGGAGGTGAGCGCCCAGGTGCTGCGCAAGCTGGCCGAGGACGCCGGCAAGTACCTCGGTGAAACCGTGACTCAGGCGGTGATCACCGTGCCCGCCTACTTCAACGATTCCCAGCGCCAGGCCACCAAGGATGCCGGCAAGATCGCCGGCCTCGAGGTGCTGCGCATCATCAACGAGCCCACCGCGGCGGCGCTGGCCTACGGCCTCGACAAGAAGAGCAACGAGCGCATCCTGGTGTTCGACCTGGGCGGCGGCACCTTCGACGTGTCGGTGCTCGAGGTGGGCGACGGTGTGTTCGAGGTGCTCTCCACCTCCGGCGACACCCACCTGGGTGGCGATGACTTCGACAAGGTGATCGTGGATCACCTGGCCGACACCTTCAAGGCCAACGAAGGCATCGATCTGCGCCAGGACAAGCAGGCCCTGCAGCGCCTCACCGAAGCCGCCGAGAAGGCCAAGATCGAGCTCTCCAGCGCCACCCAGAGCGAGATCAACCTGCCCTTCATCACGGCCACCCCCGAGGGCCCCAAGCACCTCGATCTCACCCTCACCCGGGCCAAGTTCGAGGAGCTGGCCTCCAAGCTGATCGACCGCTGCCGCGTGCCGGTGGAGCAGGCGCTCAAGGACGCCAAGCTCTCATCGTCGGAGCTCGACGAGATCGTGATGGTGGGTGGCTCCACCCGCATCCCGGCGGTGCTGGAGCTGGTGAAGCGCATCACCGGCAAGGACCCCAACCAGACCGTGAACCCCGATGAGGTGGTGGCCGTGGGTGCCGCCATTCAGGGCGGTGTGCTCGCCGGTGAGGTGAAGGACATCCTGCTGCTGGATGTCACCCCGTTGTCGCTGGGTGTGGAGACCCTGGGCGGTGTGATGACCAAGATGATTCCCCGCAACACCACGATCCCCACCAAGAAGTCGGAGACCTATTCCACCGCCGTGGACGGGCAGACCAACGTGGAGATCCACGTGCTGCAGGGCGAGCGCGAGATGGCCAGCGACAACAAGTCGCTGGGCACCTTCCGCCTTGATGGCATCCCCCCGGCCCCCCGTGGCGTGCCCCAGATCGAAGTGACCTTCGACATCGACGCCAACGGCATCCTCAGCGTGACCGCCAAGGACAAGGGCAGCGGCAAGGAGCAGAGCATCTCGATCACCGGCGCTTCCACCCTCAGCGAAAACGAGGTGGAGAAGATGGTGAAGGATGCCGAGGCCAACGCTGCCGCCGACAAGGAGAAGCGCGAGCGCATCGACCTCAAGAACCAGGCCGAAACCCTGATCTATCAGGCCGAGAAACAGCTGGGTGAACTGGGCGACAAGGTGGGTGCCGAGGACAAGGCCAAGGTGGAGACCTCCTCCGCCAAGCTCAAGGAGGCCGTGGAGAAGGACGACTTCGACACGATGAAGACCGAGCTGGAAACCCTCCAGCAGGCCCTCTATGCCGCCGGTGCTGCCGTGTACCAGCAGGCTGCCGGTGCCGAGGCTGCCGCCGGCGCTGCTCCGGGCGGCAATGGTGCCGGTGGCACCGGCTCCAGCAGCAGCGACGACGTGATCGACGCCGAGTTCACTGAGAGCAAGTGATCGGCTGGGCCGCCTCCGGCCCCGATCACCTGCCAGCCAGGATCTGATCGCGGGCCCAGGCGGCGCTGGCCGGCGCCAACAGCACGCCGTTGCGGTAATGGCCGCTCACCAGCAGCAGCCCCGCCTCCAGCTGTTCCAGCACCGGCGCAGGCCGGCCCAGTGGCCGGCAGCGCAACCCCTGCCACTGGCGCATCACCCGGGCCTGCTCCAGCCAGGGCAGCTCCGCCTTCCCCCAGTGGCGCAGTTCAGCCAGCCGCGCAGGGCTGGCCTGATCGCCGGGCTCCAGGGTGGCCCCGAGCCAGCAGCGACGGCCCCCCGCCAGATCGGGGCGTGGCACCAGGTTCACACCGCGCCACACCACCGCTCCCGGCCAGGACTGTTCCCCCTGCGCCCAGGGTGGGGTTGCGGCCAGCTCCAGTTCCAGTGCCTGGCCGAGCACCGGCTCCATCGGCAGCTGGTGGCCCAGGCCGGCCAGCAGGCCAGCGCTGGCCACGCCCGCACTCACCACCAGCCAGCTGCCCTGCCGCTGGTTGCCGCTGCGGCAGTGCGCCCGCCAGCGGCTGCCCTGGCGCTCCAGGGATGTGACGGCATCGCGGCAGGTGTGCAGGCCGGCGGCGCGGGCTTCGCTCCAGAGCGCCTGCAGCACGGCCCGGGGATCGAGCTGGCCATCCGCCGCTGAGTACAGCCCGCCGAGGGCGGCGGCAGGCAGGCCTGGATGCATCCGTGCCAGATCGGCACCGCTCCAGGTCTGCAGCGGGATCCCCTGGCGCAGGCGTTGCTCCCGCAGCCGCTGTTGCTGCTCCAGCTCCTCAGGGCTGGCGGCCAGCAGCAGCAGGCCGTGGCGGCGCTGGAGCCGGTGGCCCCGCTCCTGCAGGGTGCTGAGCCACTCCTGCCAGAGCTGATGGCTCTGTTGGCGCAGTCGCCAACCGCGGCCACTGGAGCGGTGGAACACCTGGGCCATCAGCACGCCGAGGGCAGCCTGGCTGCCGCTGAGAGCGGCCTGGTCCAGGCCTGGGTCGATCAGTTCAACAGCCAGACCCTGCCTGAGCAGTTCCCAAGCGACAGCCAGGCCCACCAGGCCCCCGCCCACCACCAGCACCGACGGCTCCGATGGCGGGCTGGTGGTGGTGGATCTGGAGGCGGAAAACGGATCAGATCTGCTTGAGATCTTCCTGCACCTGCTGCGGCAGGATCTGGGCGTACTTGCCGAAACCGCTGGCTACGGCGATGTAGGCCTTGCGCAGGTTGTCGCCGTCCTGCAGGCGGGCCGCCTCATCGAGGTCGGCCAGGGCCGTTTTCAGCTGGCTGGCCAGCTTGTTGGCCTCGGGCTGGTCGGCGGGGAGCAGCCGCTGGTTGATGTAGAGCATCTCGCGGCCCACCTCCTGCATCGGCCCGTGGATCAGGTTGCGGGTGAAGGTCCAGTCGCGCTGGTTCACCAGGCTGGCCAGCTCCGGCAGGCGGTCGCGGGCCGCCAGGAAGCCCTCGGCCTGGCGCTCGATCACGGCGATGTCCTCGGCGCTGAGGCTGGGCGGCTTGGCCTGGGCGCCGCTGCAGGCGGTGAGGCCGAAGCAGAGCACGGCGGCCAGGGCCAGCATGACCAGCCGGCGCAGGGGCTGGATCAGGCTGGCGAGGCGGTTGGATGCCGGCAGGGACGGGGCCATCGGGATCGGCGGCGGCGGTTCTGGGGCTGACTTTATCGACGCTGCCGCCCCCGGGCCGGGGGCTTGTCGCCGCTTGCAATCCAGGAGGCGGCCGCCGCGGCGACATGGGCGCTAAAACGGAGTGAGTATGAGTTAAGCCGATGCGTGAAGCTGTCATTCCTCTGGCGGCCATCCGCCGCCCCCTGGAGCGGGTGCTCGATGAGGCCAAGGTGGCCTGGTTGATGGAGGCGATCGCCGCCGAGGGCCAGAAGGAGCCGATCGATGTGCTGGAGGTGGATGGCGTGCTCTGGGGATTCAATGGCTGCCACCGGGTGGCCGCCCACGAGCGCCTGGGCCGCAGCACCATCCGCGCCCGCGTGCGTCGCGCCAACCGCGAGGTGCTACGCATGCATCTCATCTAAGACCCGACGGCCAGCCTCCGATGTCTTCCTCACCGTCCACCGCGATCCTGCAGGTGATCTGCCCGGACCGTCCCGCCCTGGTGAGCGAGCTCTCGGGCTGGGTGGCGGCCAACGGCGGCAACATCCGCCACGCCGATCACCACACCGACCTCGGCGCCGGCCTGTTCCTCAGCCGCATCGAGTGGGCCCTCGACGGTTTCGGCCTGCCCCGTGACGCGATCGTGCCGGCGGTGGCGGCCCTGGCCGAGCGCCTGGGGGGCGAGGGCCAGGTGCATTTCTCCGATGCGCTGCCGCGGGTGGCGATCTTCGTGAGCAAGCAGGACCACTGCCTGGTGGATCTGCTCTGGCGCACCCGCGCTGGCGAGCTGCCGATGGCCGTGCCCCTGGTGGTGTCCAACCACCCCGAGCTGCGCGAGCTGGCCGAGGGCTTCGGCGCCACCTATGCCCATGTGCCGGTGACGGCGGCGAGCAAGGAGGAGGCGGAGCAGGTGCAGCTGGCGCTGCTGGCGGAGCAGCGGATCGAGCTGGTGGTGCTGGCCAAGTACATGCAGGTGCTCAGCCCCGCTTTTCTCACCCGCTTTCGCGGCGAGGGCATGCAGGGGCATCAGGTGATCAACATCCACCACTCCTTCCTGCCGGCGTTCAAGGGCGCCCAGCCTTATCACCGCGCCTGGGAGCGGGGCGTGAAGCTGATCGGCGCCACCGCTCACTACGTGACCGAGGAGCTCGACGGTGGTCCGATCATCGAGCAGACCACTGTGCATGTGGGCCACCGCGACGAGGTGGACGACCTGATCCGCAAGGGCCGCGACTGTGAGCGCCTGGCTCTGGCCCGGGCCCTGCGCCTGCACCTGCGCCGCCAGGTGATGGTGTACCGGGGGCGCACGGCGGTGTTTGATTAGCCGCCGCGCGATGTGTTCGTTCAGGTTGGTGTGAGGGCCTCGGCTTGGTGGCGAATCAGGGTTGCAACCGGTAACGGCCCCTCCAGGTGTTGCCAGGGCAGCACCCGTTCCGGTTCCCAGGTGGCATGGATCACCTCATGCCAGGGCGGCGGGGCTTCGGCTGCGCAGGGGCTGGCTTCCAAAGCCGCCCGGTAGGCCTGCTTCCAGCCCCCCAGGCTCTCGTGCTTGCCGCGGGCGGCGGCGATCACCGGGGCCAGGCGGCGGTCGCTGCGCGACAGCAGGGCCTGGATCACGCTCCAGCCGTAGCTCTCGGGGCGCAGCTCGATGCCCCTGGGCTTGAGCCGCTTGGCCAGCAGCTTGAGGCGCTTCTCGGCCTCGGGCCGCACCCCCTGCCACTGGAAGGGGGTGTGGGCCTTGGGCACGAAGGTGCTGACGCCCAGGCTCAGGCGCAGGCCGGGTGTGGCCTTTTTCAGCGCCAGCAGCAGCTCCGCGGTGGCCTCCACATCGGCCTCCTCCTCGGTTGGCAGGCCCACCATCCCGTAGAGCTTCAGGCCGCTGAGCCCGCCCTCCCTGGCGTAGCGGGCGGCGGCAAAGATCTCCTCGCCGGCGAGCTTCTTGTTCACCACCTGGCGCATGCGTTCGCTGCCGCTCTCGATCGCGATCGTGAGCGACTTGCTGCCCCGTTTGGCCAGGATGCGGCCCAGCTCCGGCGTCACGGTGGCGGCCCGCACCGAGCTCACGCTCACCCGCGTGCCCTCGAAGCGGTCCTGGTCGAGCCAGGCCAGCAGCTCGCCGAACTGGGGGTGCTGGGTCACGGAGGCTCCCAGCAATCCCAGGCGCTGGGTGGCCGTCAGGCCCTTCTCCACCGCCGGGATCAGGCCGTCGTCGAGGCTGGGGGTGCGAAACGGCAGGGTGAGATAGCTGGCCAGGCAGAAGCGGCACAGTTCCGGGCAGCTGCGCACCACCTCCACCATGTGGATCGAGGGCCAGGCCGCTTCCGGGGTGATCACCGTGGAGTGGCTGAGGGTGTTGCCGCGCCAGGTTTGTTTGGCCACCGTGGCCGGAATGCCGGGCTCGGTGGGCTCCACGCCCAACAGCCGGCCTTCGCTGTCGTAGCGGGGCGCATACAGGCTGGGCACATACACGCCCGGCACGGTTGCCAGGCGGCGCAGGCGCTCGGAGCGCGGGGCGTCGCGGCACTCCTGCAGGGCATCGAGGAAGGCGGGCAGCAGCAGCTCGCCGTCGCCCAGCAGCACCACGTCGAAGAACGGCGCCAGCGGTTCGGGGTTGGCGGTGAGCACCGGTCCGCCGCCGAACACGATCGGATCCGCCTCGCCGCGCTCGGCAGCCCAGATCGGAATGCGCTGCTGCTCAAGGAGATCGAGCAGCACCGGGCCATCGAGTTCCCAGCTGAGGGAGAGCCCGAACAGATCGAGCTGCCCGCCCCGGCCTCGACTGCCGCCATGGGACGGATCAGCCTGGTCGGTGAACAGGCGGCGCACATCCACATCGCTGCGCTGGGCCAGGGTGGCCCACACCACCTGATACCCCAGGCTGGTGATCCCCACCGTGTAGGTGCTGGGGAAGGCCAGCACAGCCCGCAGCGCCCCGGGCTGGGGTACGGCGGGCTCGAACAGCAGGGTTTCCTGGTTCAGGAGGACACGCTGGGCAGGGGTCTTCCCAGCGTGTCATCCGTACTGGCTTACTTGCCGATCAGGCCGCTGAGGGGACCGATCAGGCCGCTGATGGCCGAGCCCGCCGCAGCTGCCGTGGGAGTGCCACCGCCCCCGAAGGTGCTGAGCACCATGTTGGCCGCCGTTTCGATCATCGGCCATTTGTCGCCGGCCAGGGGACGGATCACCGGTGCGGCCTTGTCCCACACGGCCTTGAAGCCACCCAGCGTGGCAACCGCGGCGCCGACATTGCCGGCGTTCACTTCGCTCTCGCCCTTCCTGAGCAGGTCGAGCACCGGTGTCACCGCCGGCGCCAGGGCGGCCTGGCCGGTGGCCGTGGCCGCATCCTTGGCGGCCTCACCCACGCCGGTGGCGGCGTCCTTGGTGGCGGAGCACCCGGCCAGGGCCAGGCTGCCGGCGGCTGTGAGGGCCAGGCCAGCGCTGATCAGACGCGAAAAACGCATGTTTGCTGTAGCAATGCGAACCAAAACTAGGGACTGTGTTCGATTCGTCCACTCCCGCGACCCTTGCCGCACTGGACTGACACAAACAGTGCTGAGCGTTTTCGCTTCGCTGCTCACACCTCAGCCAGCACCTTCGCCTCCTCAGCGATGCTCACCACCCGGCCCTGGTCCTCGAAGCCCTCGATCTGGTCGAAGTTGAGGTAGCGGTAGAGCTCGGCGCCGTAGGGATCGATCTTCTCGGCGGCGACCTGCAAATACTCCTCCTTGCTGGGGATGCGGCCCAGCTGGGCACACACGGCCGCCAGCTCGGCGCTGCCCAGATACACCTGGGCGCCGTTGCCGAGGCGGTTGTTGAAGTTGCGGGTGCTGGTGGAGAACACGGTGGTGTTGTCCTCCACCCGGGCCTGGTTGCCCATGCACAGGGAGCAGCCGGGCATCTCCATGCGCGAGCCGGCGGCCTCGAAGATGGCGTAATAGCCCTCCTCCTTCAGCTTCTCCTCGTCCATGCGGGTGGGCGGGCACACCCACAGGCGCGCCGCGTTCTCGCCCTGGCCGTTGAGCACGTTGGCGGCGGCGCGGTAGTGGCCGATGTTGGTCATGCAGCTACCGATGAACACCTCATCGATGCGGTCGCCCGCCACCTCGCTCAGCGTTTTCACGTTGTCGGGGTCGTTGGGGCAGGCCAGGATCGGCTCGGTGATCTGATCAAGATCGATCTCGATCACGGCGGCGTACTCGGCGTCGGCATCGGCCTCCATCAGCTGGGGATCGGCCAGCCAGGCCTCCATCGCCTTGATGCGCCGGGCCAGGGTGCGGGCATCGCCGTAGCCGCGGGCGATCATGTTTTTCAGCAGCGCCACGTTGCTGCGCAGGTATTCGCTCACCGTGTCCACCGAGAGCTTGATCGTGCTGCCGGCGCAGGAGCGCTCGGCCGTGGCGTCGGTGAGCTCAAAGGCCTGCTCCAGTTTCAGATCAGGCAGGCCCTCGATCTCCATGATCCGGCCGTTGAACACATTCTTCTTGCCCTCCTTGGCCACCGTGAGCAGGCCCTGCTGGATCGCCACGTAGGGAATGGCGTTCACCACATCGCGCAGGGTCACGCCCGGCTGCAGGGAGCCGGTGAACTTCACCAGCACCGATTCGGGCATGTCGAGCGGCATGGCGCCGATGGCGGCGGCGAAGGCCACCAGGCCCGAGCCGGCCGGGAAGGAGATGCCCAGGGGGAAGCGGGTGTGGCTGTCGCCGCCGGTGCCCACGGTGTCGGGCAGGAGCATGCGGTTGAGCCAGCTGTGGATGATGCCGTCGCCGGGGCGCAGGGCCACGCCGCCGCGTGAGGCCATGAAGTCGGGCAGCTCGGCGTGGGTCTTGAGATCCACCGGCTTGGGGTAGGCGGCGGTGTGGCAGAAGCTCTGCATCACCAGGTCGGCGGAGAAGCCCAGGCAGGCCAGCTCCTTCATCTCATCGCGGGTCATCGGCCCGGTGGTGTCCTGGGAGCCCACGGTGGTCATCAGCGGCTCGCAGCTGGTGCCGGGGCGCACGCCCGGCAGGCCGCAGGCCTTGCCCACCATCTTCTGGGCCAGGGTGTAGCCCTTGCCGGTGTCGGCCGGGGCGCTGGGCCGGATGAACAGCTCGGAGGGGGACAGGCCCAGCTGGGTGCGCACTTTGTCTGTCAACGAGCGGCCGATCAGCAGGGGGATGCGCCCGCCGGCGCGCACCTCATCGGTGATCGTGCTGGGCTTGAGCGCGAAGCGGGCCACGATCGTGCCGGCATTCGCTTCGCCTGCGGCGCGCTCGATCGTGCCGGCGTAGGGGCGGATCGTGATCACGTCGCCGCTGTTGAGGGCGGTGACGTCGCATTCGATCGGCAGGGCGCCGGAGTCTTCGGCGGTGTTGAAGAAGATCGGCGCGATCTTGCCGCCCAGGATCACCCCGCCGCTGCGCTTGTTGGGCACGTGCGGGATGTCGGTGCCGGTGTGCCAGAGCACCGAGTTGATCGCGGATTTGCGCGAGCTGCCGGTGCCCACCACATCGCCCACATAGGCCACGGGATGGCCTTTCTGCTTCAGCTCGGCGATCAGCTCCAGGCCGCCCGGCATGCGGGTTTCGAGCATCGCCTGGGCGTGCAGGGGGATGTCGGGCCGGGTGGTGGCGTGGGTGGCCGGCGACAGATCGTCGGTGTTGGTCTCGCCCTCCACCTTGAACACCGTGACCGTGATCTCAGCGGGCAGTTCCGGCTTGGCGGTGAACCACTCGCCACTGGCCCAGCTGTCGGTCACCTGCTTGGCGTAAGCGTTGCTGGCGGCCAGCTCCAGCACATCGTTGTAGGCGTCGTAGACGAGCAGGGTGCGGCTGAGGCCCTCCGCGGCGGCCGAGGCGATGGCCGCATCGCCGCTGGAGAGCAGCTCGATCAGGGCGCCCACGTTGTAGCCGCCGATCATGGTGGCCAGCAGGCGCACCGCCTCCACCGCGCTCACCAGGGGCGAGTTCGTTTCACCCTTGGCCACCGCCAGCAGCCAGCTGGCCTTCACATAGGCGGCCTCATCCACGCCGGGGGGGATGCGCTCGCTCAGCAGCTCCAGCAGAAACGCTTCCTCGCCGCTGGGTGGGTTGGCCAGCAGCTCGGTGAGAGCAGCCGTCTGCTCGGCGCTCAGCGGCAGGGCCGGCACCCCCAGCGCCTCGCGCTCGGCGGCGGCGGCGCGGTAGTCGGCAAGGAAGGTGCTGGCGGCCATCGCAATCCATACAGGCTGCCCACCATTGTTCTTGGCCGTTGGGCCTGCCGGTGGTGGCAACGGCTGCCGTTGGACCGCTCACTAGGCTGGACCCTCTCCACGGGGCACCCCAGGCGGCCCGATTCCCATGCACCCCACCACCAGCGATCTCCATGTGGTGGAAACCAGGCCCCTGGTGCCGCCGGCGGTGCTGCATCGGGACCTGCCCCTGGGTGACCGGGCCGCCAGCACGGTGCAGCAGGCCCGCCAGGCGATCCAGGCGATCCTGCATGGCCGCGACCAGCGCCTGCTGGTGATCGTGGGTCCGTGTTCGGTGCACGACGTGGCCGCGGCCCAGGAGTACGCCGCATTCATCGCCGAGGCCAGAGAGCGCCATCGCGCCGAGCTGGAGGTGGTGATGCGGGTGTATTTCGAGAAGCCGCGCACCACCGTGGGCTGGAAGGGGCTGATCAACGATCCCCACCTCGACGGCAGCTACGACATCAACACCGGCCTGCGCCGCGCCCGGGCCCTGCTGCTGCACGTGGCGGAGATGGGCCTGCCGGCCGCCACAGAGCTGCTCGATCCGGTGGTGCCCCAGTACATCGCCGATCTGATCAGCTGGACGGCCATCGGCGCCCGCACCACCGAGAGCCAGACCCACCGGGAGATGGCCTCGGGCCTGTCGATGCCGATCGGCTTCAAGAACGGCACCGACGGCAGCATCGCCACGGCCGTGAATGCCGTGGAGGCGGCGTCGCGCCCCCACCATTTCCTGGGCATCAACCAGGACGGCTACGCCTCGATCATCACCACCACCGGCAATCCCGATGGCCATCTGGTGCTGCGGGGCGGCAAGCAGGGCAGCAACTACCACCCCGAGGCGATCGAGGCGGCGGCCGGTGAGCTGGCGGCGGCGGGCCTGCCCAGCCGGCTGATGGTGGACTGCAGCCACGGCAACTCCAACAAGGACTACCGGCGCCAGGCCGATGTGGCGGCCCAGGTGGCCGAGCAGGTGGCCGCCGGTTCCCGCCATGTGATGGGGCTGATGCTGGAGAGCCATCTGGTGGCCGGCAACCAGAAGATCAGCGCCGACCTCAGCCAGCTCACCTACGGCCAGAGCGTCACCGATGCCTGCATCGATACGGCCACCACAGCCGAGGTGCTCGCAGGCCTGGCCGCGGCTGTGCGCCGCAGCGCCGCCACTCCGGTCACCGCCTGAAGTCCCAGAGCAGTGCTTCCGGGACAGCTTCAGGGACAACGATTGGCACTCCAATCGGTCGAGTGCTAATCAATCAGCGGGCGTAATCCTGTGGCAGTTTGCTGCTCTTGGCAACAAACTGTTCCTGCTGAACAGCTTTCCCGGTCTGCCTCCATAGGGTTGATTCCGTTCAGTTGGGGGTCGGACATGACCTATCTGCTGCAGTTCTGCGGGCTCTCGGATCCGCTCGACTTGTTCTATCTGGAGCAGAGCCATTCCCAGCCCGGCGATGGTCCAGCCTTCGCCGGGTTCCGGCCCTTTCAGCTCGATGATCTGCTCGGTTGGGGCCAGCGCATCGGCCATCAGCGCCACTGGGATCTGGAGGCCATTCAGCAGGCCGTGATCCAGGCCTGGATGGAGCGGGCCGACCTGATCCGCCAGTGGCAGCTGCGGCTGCGCGACGAGCCTGCCGATCGCCTGCTGGTGGCCGGCCTGGGCACCACCCACGACTGGGAGCAGCGTTGCGAAACCCTGCTGCGGGCCTGAACTGCGCCGGCTTCTAGCCCAGCCCGCTGCAGCGCTGCCACAGCCAGGCCACCCCCAGGGGCACGGTGAGGTTGTCGATGCCGCCCACGG
The DNA here is from genome assembly GCA_044347105.1 of Prochlorococcaceae cyanobacterium. Taxonomy (GTDB): domain Bacteria; phylum Cyanobacteriota; class Cyanobacteriia; order PCC-6307; family Cyanobiaceae; genus NIES-981. The sequence continues at coordinate 4,677 of JBIIXY010000041.1, read as the reverse complement.
CCAGTTGCTCCAGCAGGGTGGCCGCGGCGGCGATGGCCAGCAGCTGGGGCCAGGACGGCCCGCCCACCGCCAGGCTCAGGCCGCCCAGCACGAACAGGCTGGCGGCGGCCATGGTGGCCGTGCCCAGCAGCGAGCGCCTCTGGCCGAGAACACGCCAGCTGGCCGTGGGCCAGAGCGGGCCCACCAGTCCGGCCAGGCCATCCCCCAGGGCCATCACCAGCACACCGGCCGCCACGGTGGCCGGTTCCCGCGGCCAGAACTGCCAGAGCAGCAGGGTGATCGAGGCCCCGTAGGCCACGGTGCCATAGCTGGCGCGGCCCACGTCCTCCACGGCCGGCAACACCCGCAGCCGGTGGTTGAGGGCCGCCAGCAGGGTGATGGCGGCGGCGGCCGGGATGGCGATGCGGCGGTCGATCGCAAACGCCCAGGCGATCAGCACCACGGCACCGCTGCCGATGTGCACCAGCTTGCGGCTCCATTCCCGCTGGCCTTCGCTCCCTTCACCATTCCAGCGCCGCCGCACCGCCTTGGCGGCTGCGGCAAGCAGGGCAAGCCAGGCGCTCACGGCGGCCACCCCCACGAGCTGGTCAGGCCAGTGGAGAGCGGGGGGAAGAGCGGGGGTCAGGGGCCCGGCTCAGGCGGCTTGCTGCAGGTTACTGAGCAGGCGCAGGCGCATGATGGCCTTGGCTTCGAGCTGGCGCACCCGCTCCCGGGACACATTGATCAGCCGGCCGATCTCCGCCAGGGTGAGCGGCTCGTGGCCTTCCAGGCCGAAGCGCAGCTTGAGGATCGTCTGCTCCCGCTCGTTGAGCTGGGCGAGCCAGGAGCCGAGATGCTCTTTCTGCAGCAGCCGGTCCATGCTGTCGAAATGCTCGCCGCTGGCGGGGTCGGCAATCAGCTCCCCCAGGGTGCTGCGATCCTCGTCGCCGCGGGCATGGGCATCGAGGGAGGCGCAGGGGGCGCTCTGGGTCATCAGCTCCTCCAGTTCCTCCGGCCGCATGTCGAGCGCATGGGCCAGCTCCAGCCGGTTGGGCTGGCGGCCGAGGCGATGGGAGAGCTCGCGGGTGACGCGCCGGATCTTGGAGAGCTTTTCGCTCACGTGGATCGGCAGGCGGATGGTGCGGGCGCTGTTGTCGATCGCCCGGGTCATCCCCTGGCGGATCCACCAGTAGGCATAGGTGGAGAACTTATAACCCATGGCCGGGTCGAACTTGTCGACGGCTCGCTCCAGGCCGATCGCCCCCTCCTGCACCAGATCGAGCAGCTCCAGGCCCTGGTTCTGATACTTCTTGGCCACGCTCACCACGAGGCGCAGATTGGCGGCCATCATGCGGTCGCGGGCCCGCTGGGCCATGCGCAGCTTGCGCCGCTGCTGGGGGGTGAGACTGTCTTCCGGCAGTTCCTGCAGGCGTTTGCCCGCCTGCACGTGGTGGGCCAGCTCGATCTCCTCGGCGGGGGTGAGCAGGGGCACCCGGCCGATGGTGCTGAGATACCAGCCAATCGAATCACTGCTCAGGCGGGTGCCGGCACGGCTGGCAGCGCCCGTGCGGGGGGCTGTTGCACCGCGGCTGGAGGGTAGTGACGCCTCATTTGTTGAATCGAACGGTGTGCTTTGGTCGCAACGACCGTTGCTGTTGATACGCTTTCGGTGGTCGATGCGATCGACGCCGTCAGCGGATTGCCCAGGCGTCCCCACACCCATGCCTCCGAGATTTGATTTTGCGCGGAATTTAGCACCGCTGAAGTTTTTGTGTGTGCGCAATCCCAAAGATTTTCGGGATTGCGCGGTAATGCGGATTTTACGAATTGCGCCTGTCTAGCGATGCTGAATGGTGGTTGATGCGTCTGCGTCGCACGCGGCGTGGATCAGCTGTTGGCCTCCAGCAGTCCGCCGCGCCAGCGCTTCATCAACACACCCTGGGCCAGCTGCCCCTCTTCTTCCTGCTGGCGCTGGCGGAACTGCCCGTCGCTGTCCATGTGCCAGGCGCCCGTGTCGTTGAGATAGAGATCAAGCAGTTGCTCCACCTGCTCGCGGGCCTGGGGGTCCTCCACCGGGGCCACGGCTTCCACGCGGCGGTTGAGGTTGCGGGGCATCCAGTCGGCGCTGCCGATGAGGGCTTCCGGTTCGCCGCCGTTGGCGAACCAGAACAGGCGCGAGTGCTCCAGGAAGCGGCCGATCACGCTCACCACACGGATCTGATCGCTGATGCCGGGCAGGCCGGGCCTGAGGCTGCACATGCCGCGCACCACCAGTTCGATCTTCACGCCGGCCTGGGAGGCCCGGTAGAGCAGGGCGATGATCGGTGGATCCACCAGGGCATTCATTTTCACGCGGATGTGGCCGCCGCGGCCGGCCATGGCGTGACTGATTTCGCGGCAGATCAGTTCTTCCATGCCCCGGCGCAGGGTGACCGGCGCCACAAGCAGGCGGCGGAAGCTCTGCTGCTTGGAAAATCCGGTGAGGTAGTTGAACAGCTCCACCAGGTCGGCGCCGTATTCCGGCCGGGAGGTGAGCAGGCCGAGATCGGTGTAGAGGTTGGAGGTTTTGGAGTTGTAGTTGCCCGTGCCCACATGCACGTAGCTGCGCAGCAGCTGCTTCTCGCGCCGCACCACCAGCGTGATCTTGGTGTGGGTCTTGAGGCCGATCACCCCATACACCACGTGGACGCCTGAGCGCTCCAGCTGCCGGGCCCACTGGATGTTGTTGTCCTCATCGAAGCGGGCCTTCAGCTCCACCAGGGCCATCACCTGCTTGCCGTTCTCGGCGGCGCGGATCAGGGCCGCCACCACCGCCGAGTCGCGGGAGGTGCGGTAGAGCGTCATCTTGATCGCCAGCACCGCCGGGTCGTCGGCCGCCTGGTTGAGGAATTCCTCCACGGAGGTGGAGAACAGGTCGAAGGGGTGGTGCAGCAGTACATCTCGGCGCCGCAACACCGAGAAGATGCTCTCGAACTCCTCGGCTTTGAGCGAGCCGTCCTCCAGTTTGGATTTCTGGGCGCGCGCCAGGGCCGGGGCCGTGCGCCCCTTGAAGGGTTTGTCCTTGAGCTGCGGCAGGGGGATGGCCAGCAGGCCCATCAGGTCGTCGAGGCCGAGGGGGCCGTTGATCCGGTACACGTCCTCCGGCTCCACCGCCATGCCCTCCATCAGCAGCTGCACCACGGCTTCGGGCATCTCATCGGTGACCTCCAGGCGCACCACCTCGCCGCCGCGCCGCCGCTTGCGCAGCCCTTCCTCGATCGCCTCCATGAGGTCGTCGGCTTCCAGGTCGCGCAGCTCCAGGTCGGCGTCGCGGGTGATGCGGAAGAAGTAGTGGCCCTCCACCACCATGCCGGGGAAGAGCAGGGCGAGGTTGAAGGCCACCACCTGCTCCAGGGGCACGGCGGTGAACACCGGTCTGGGGTCCTTGCCACTGAGGTTGGGCGGCACCTCCACGAAGCGGGGCAGGATCTTCTGGGGCACCTTCACCCGGGCGAACTGCTGCTGACCGCTGCTGGGATCGCGCACCAGCACGGCCACGTTCAGGCTGAGGTTGCTGATGAACGGGAAGGGGTGGGAGGGATCCACCGCCAGGGGGGTGAGCACGGGGAAGATCGCCGTGCGGAAGTAATGATCCACCCACTGGCGTTGCTGGTCGTTGAGATTGGCGTAATCGATCAGCAGGGCGCCGTATTCGGCCAGCTGGTTCTTGAGGGAGTGGCGATAGTGCTGTTGCTGCAGATCGAGCAGGGGCCGGAGCTTGGCCTGGATGGCCTCGAGCTGTTCGAGTGCGGTGCGGCCGTCGTCGCTGAGGGTGGCCACGCCCGCTTCCTGCTGGCTCTTCAGGGAGGCGACCCTCACCATGAAGAACTCATCGAGGTTGTTGCTGAAGATGGCGCTGAACTTGGCCTGCTCCAACAGGGGCGTGTGCTCGTTGAGCGCCTGGGCCAGCACGCGGTAGTTGAACTCGATCCAGCTCAGCTCCCGGTTGATGTAGAGATCCGGGGGCACCTGAAGATCGCTCTCACCGCTCAGAACATCGGCGCAGAACTGCTCGTCCATGGCGGGTTGGGTGGCTGACGTTGCTGAAAGGGCCGTCTTGCTGTGGCCCGATGGCCAGGCGCTGCCCGCAGGCCTGAACCGTAGCAATCGTGGGCCCGGCGCATTGTGTCTGCCCTGCTTGACGGCATCAGGTGCTGAGCCTGCGCCGCCCGCCGGCCACCAGGGCCATCACGCCCACCAGCAGGGCGGTGGCCAGCCAGAAGGGGCTGGTGCGGCCCACGGTTTCGTAGGCCAGGCCGGCCAGGGGCGGGCCGATGAAGCTGCCCAGGCTCTGCAGCCCCTGGAGGCTCCCGAGGGCGGCACCCTGGCCGGCGTCGTCCAGACGGCGCGACACCAGCGCCCGCAGGCAGGGGGTGACCAGGCCGGTGCCCAGGGCGAGGCAGGCCACCGCCGGAAACACCACGGCGCCGGCCCGCTCCGGCGGGGCCAGGGGCACCAGGGCGCAGCCGGCGAGCACGAAGCCCAGGCCCACCAGGGTGAGCCGCCACTCGCCGAAGCGCTTCACCAGCGGACCGATCAGGCCGCCCTGCACCACCGTGGCCACCACGCCCACCACCAGGAAGGCGGCGCCGGCCAGCCCCGGCCCCCAGCCGAAGCGCTGCTTGAAGTAGAGCACCAGCACGCCGGTGAAGCCGCTGA
>JBIIXY010000132.1:0-5811 GCA_044347105.1 Prochlorococcaceae cyanobacterium | reverse complement strand
CTGACACTGCCCACTCCCTGACACTGACCCCTTCTGTCCCGAACAGGACGGTCTGAACCCAGCTCTCACCACCTGCTCGCCACTCGGTCTTTGGCGCAGCGGGCGCCCCCGATCCCTTCGAGCCCTTGTCCTGGCACTCCTGCCAGCGCTTCTTCGCAGCCACTGACCTTCGGGCCACTGACTCGAAAGCAAGTTCGAAGGCAAGCTCGCAGGCAAACCACCGGATCCCCATGACCCCCCGGGCGATCTGCGTTGGCCTCCAGGCTCTCTGAGCGCTCTGCTTGTTCCCCAGCCCCCTTCCGCTACCCAGCCCCTCTCCTTGAACGCCACCAGTCCCGCTGCCACCCCAGCCGCCGCCGCCCTGCCCCGGCGACCCCTGCGGGTGGCCGTGCTCGGCGCCACCGGAGCGGTTGGTCAAGAGCTCTTGGCTCTCCTGGAGGAACGTCACTTTCCCCTGGCGGAATTGATTCCGCTGGCTTCGCCCCGCTCCGCCGGCAAGACCCTGGGCTGGGGCGACAGTGAACTCACCATCCAGGCGGTGGATGCCTCTGCCTTTGACGGTGTGGATCTGGTGCTGGCCTCGGCCGGTGGCTCGGCGTCGAAGCAGTGGGGCCCTGTCGCTGCCGCTGCCGGGGCGGTGGTGATCGACAACTCCAGCGCCTTCCGCATGGATCCTGCGGTGCCGCTGGTGGTGCCAGAGGTGAACCCCGAGGCAGCCTTCAGCCATCAGGGGATCATCGCCAATCCCAACTGCACCACCATCCTGCTCACCTTGGCACTGGCGCCTCTGCAGGCTCGCCGGCCGATCCGTCGGGTGGTGGTAAGCACCTACCAGAGCGCCAGTGGCGCCGGTGCCCGCGCCATGGAGGAACTGCGCCAGCTCAGCCGCACGGTGCTCGACGGCGGTGAGCCCGTGAGTGAGGTGCTCCCCCATTCCCTGGCCTTCAACCTTTTTCTGCACAACTCTCCCCTGCAGGCCAATGGCTACTGCGAGGAGGAGCTGAAAATGCTCAATGAAACGCGCAAGATCATGGGGCTGCCCGATCTGCGCCTCTCGGCCACCTGCGTGCGGGTGCCGGTGCTGCGGGCCCACTCTGAAGCCGTGAACATTGAATTCAGCGAGCCCTTCCCTGTGGCCGAGGCCCGGGAGTTGCTGCAGGCCGCGCCTGGTGTGGAGCTGCTGGAGAACTTCGAGGCCAACCGCTTCCCGATGCCCACCGACGTGACGGGACGGGATCCCGTGGCCGTGGGGCGGATCCGCCAGGACCTCAGCGACCCCAACGCCCTCGAGCTCTGGCTCTGCGGCGACCAGATCCGCAAGGGTGCCGCGCTCAACGCGGTTCAGATCGCCGAGCTTCTGCTCCAGGATCCGCCCAGCCGCGGAGGTGTCGCTTGAGCAGCGCAGCGCCCCAGCCCTGGAGCCAGGCTCCGTTCGGCCGGGTGGTCACCGCCATGGTCACCCCTTTCCACGCCGATGGCCGCGTCAACCTCGAGCTGGCGGCTCGGTTGGCCGATCACCTGGTGGCCAACGGTTCCGATGGCCTGGTGATCTGCGGGACCACGGGTGAATCGCCCACCCTCAGCTGGGCTGAACAGCACGAACTGTTTGCGGCGGTGAAGGAGGCCGTGGCTGGAAGGGCCCGGTTGGTGGCTGGCAGTGGCAGCAATTGCACGGCTGAGGCCGTGGAGGCCACCCGGGAGGCGGCCTCTCTCGGTGCCGACGGTGCCCTGGTGGTGGTGCCCTATTACAACAAGCCCCCCCAGGACGGACTGGAGGCCCACTTCCGAGCCATCGCCCAGGCCGCTCCTGAGCTGCCCCTGATGCTCTACAACATTCCTGGCCGCACGGGCACGAGTCTGGCTCCGGACACAGCGGCCCGCCTGCTTGATCTGCCTAACGTGGTGAGTTTCAAGGCGGCCAGCGGCACCACCGAGGAGGTGAGCGCCCTGCGCGCTGTCTGCGGCGAGCGCCTGGCGATCTATTCCGGCGACGACGCCCTCACCCTGCCGATGCTGGCCGTGGGTGCCATCGGCGTGGTGAGCGTTGCCAGTCACGTCGCCGGACCCTCGATCAGCGCCATGATTGAGGCCTTCCTGAACGGTGACCTGCCAGCGGCGCTGGCGCTGCATGAGCAGCTGCTGCCCCTCTGCAAGGCCCTGTTCTGCACCACCAACCCGATCCCGGTGAAAGCTGCCCTCGAGCTCAGCGGCTGGCCGGTCGGAGCACCCCGTCTTCCCCTCCTGTCTGCAAGCGACACCGTGAAACAACACCTCTGCGAAACCCTGGCCGCCCTGCGTCCCACCTGACGCCAAGGCTGATCCGGTTCACAGTTCAAATTCTTTTTCAGCGTTTACATGTCCAATTTTAATCAGAGTCAAAACGGCACCAAACAGCCTTCCTTGCGGGTGATTCCCCTCGGTGGTCTGCACGAGATCGGCAAGAACACCTGTGTGTTCGAGTATGGTGACGACATCATGCTGGTGGATGCCGGTCTGGCCTTCCCCAGTGATGGCATGCATGGCGTCAATGTGGTGATGCCGGACACCAGCTATTTGAAGGAAAATCAGAAGCGAATCCGTGGCATGATCGTGACCCACGGTCATGAAGATCATATCGGCGGCATTTCTCACCACCTCAAGAATTTCAATATTCCTGTGATTTATGGGCCGCGTCTGGCCCTCTCACTGCTCACCGGCAAAATGGAGGAAGCCGGTGTGATGGATCGCACCGTGCTGCAGACCATCAGTCCCCGCGAGGTGGTGAAGGTGGGCCAGCACTTCTCGGTGGAGTTCATTCGCAACACCCACTCGATGGCCGACAGCTTTTCGCTGGCCATCACCACTCCCGTGGGCACCGTGATCTTCACCGGTGACTTCAAGTTCGACCACACCCCGGTTGATGGCGAGACTTTCGACATGGCCCGTCTCGCCCACTACGGCGAGCAGGGCGTGCTCTGTCTGTTCAGCGACTCCACCAATGCTGAAGTTCCCGGTTTCACCCCCAGCGAGCGGGCGGTGTTCCCCAATCTGGATCGCCATATCGCCCAGGCGGAAGGCCGGGTGATCATCACCACCTTCGCCAGCTCGATTCACCGGGTAGCGATGATTCTGGAGCTGGCCCTCAAGAACGGCCGCAAGGTGGGCCTGCTGGGCCGCTCCATGCTCAACGTGATCGCCAAGTCGCGCGAACTGGGTTACATGCGCGCCCCCGATGAGCTGTTCGTGCCGATCAAGCAGATCCGTGATCTCCCTGATCGCGAAACCCTGCTGCTGATGACCGGCAGCCAGGGCGAGCCGCTGGCTGCGTTGAGCCGCATTTCCCGCGGCGAGCACCCGCAGGTGCAGGTGAAGTCCAGCGACACGATCATTTTCTCGGCCAGCCCGATCCCGGGTAACACGATTTCGGTGGTCAACACCGTGGACCGGCTGATGATGCTCGGCGCCAAGGTGGTGTACGGCAAGGGTGAGGGCATCCACGTGTCCGGCCACGGCTGCCAGGAAGATCAGAAACTGATGCTGGCCCTCACCAAGCCCAGATTCTTCGTGCCCGTGCATGGCGAGCACCGCATGCTGCAGTGCCACAGCAAAACCGCCCAGTCGATGGGCGTGCCGGCAGACAACATCCTGATCATCGACAACGGCGATGTGGTGGAGCTCACTGCCGATTCGATCCGCAAGGGCGAGCCGGTGAAGGCCGGTATTGAGCTGCTTGACGCTTCCCGCAATGGCATCGTTGATGCACGCGTGCTCAAGGAGCGCCAGCAGCTGGCCGAAGACGGTGTGATCACCCTGTTGGCGGTGATCAGCACCGATGGCGTGATGGCAGCGCCGCCCCGGGTGAACCTTCGTGGCGTGGTCACCACCGCCGATGCCCGCAAGCTCAGCCTCTGGGCGGAGCGCGAGATCACCTGGGTGCTGGAGAACCGTTGGAAGCAGCTCTGCCGCCACACTGGCGGCCAGGCCCCGGACGTGGACTGGGTGGGCGTGCAGCGGGAGGTGGAGCTGGGCCTGCAGCGCCGCCTGCGCCGGGAGTTGCAGGTTGAGCCGCTGATCATCTGTCTGGTGCAGCCGGCACCCGCCGGCACCCCCGCCTACAAGGGACGGGCCGATACCGAGCCGGACAACCGACCCGCACCCCGCGGTGTGCGCGGTGGCCGTGGACCTGGCGAGCGTCAGCCCCGCCCCGAGCGCAGCTCCCAGCCGCAGCGCCAGTTGGCCAGCGTGGGCGCGAGTACTGCCGCTGCTGCTGAGCCCGCCGCCGCCGCTCCGGCTGCCGCGCCTGAACCCGAATTTGCCGGTCGCACCCGCCGCCGCCGTTCGGCTGCAGCGGGCTGATCAGGCCAGCCTGATCCGCAGCAGACCCCGGGAGAGATCGTCGAGCTGGTCGCTGCTCAGCTCCCGGGGATCCCCATCTGCTGCGGTGAGCTCCTCTAGTTCGACCTCCTGGCGTAGCAGGGGATCGGCCTGGGCCACGGCGATCTGTTCCGGTTCGTCCACGATCTCGCTCGTCAGTTCAGGCAATGCCTCCAAGGCGGCTCCTTGGGGCGGGAGCGGGGTGACGACGGGGTCGCTGTCCTGGGAGGGAGCGCTTGCCGCGGGGTCCGGGGGTGGCGATGGAACCTGTGGCTCAGGCTCTCGCTCAGATTGGGGCTCTGGCTCCGGTTCGGGCGGCCGGCTCCCCTGCTCAGCGTCTGTCCGTTCGCCGAGCCATGGCGAGGCGTCGAAGGTGGTGACTGGAGTCGTCCGAGACCCTGGAGCAGAGGGATCGCTGTCGGCCAGCCAGGGTGCCGCCGCCTCGCTGCTGGTGGGCTGTTGCTCAGCCGCCGGGCCGCACTGGGCCAGCCCCTGCTGGGCAATGTCCCGCAGGGTGGGTTCCTCGCAGTGCTCCAGCACGCTGTCGTAGTAGTGGCGCGCTCCTGAGGGGTCAGCCAGGCCGTAGAGCCGGGTGTGTCCCAGCAGCAGCACCAGGCGCAGTTGCAGAGGGTCGGCGGGGTTGGGCGCCAGTTCCGCGAGCAACGCCTGGCTGAGGCTCTCCACCTCAGGCCAGCGCCGCTCGCTGTAGGCCCGTTCGATGGCGCTGTAGCGCTGTTGCAGCATCTCCGGCGGCAGGCTCATGGGCTGGGCCTAGACCTCACGACTCAGCCACAGTGTGGGGGGACGCCAGTGCAGCCGCCAGCCATCGCCGAGATCGACGCGACCCGCACTGCCCCTCTCCTCCAGCCGATCAAGCACCCCATCCAGGATGCGGCCGGCACAGCGGCGCCCGCCCACGCGCTCCAGCCACGCCTGGATCAACTGGCCCTGATTGGCGCGTTGCAGTGGCTCCAGCTTTCTGCGGTCGAGGGCCGGCTCCAGCCCCCCCGCCGGGGGCTGGATTTCCAGGTCCTTCAAAGCCAGTCGCAGCAGTTCCTCCTGGGCCAGTTCCGCTTCGGCCAATTGCTGGGCCGAGCGGGCCATGCGCCTGGCGGCGCCGGGGTGAAGGCTCTCCAGCACGGGCATCACCTGCTGGCGCACCCGGTTGCGGCTGAAGTGGGATTCCTGATTGCTGGAATCCAGCCACAGCGGCAGGTCCAGGTCGCTGCAGATGCGGCCGGTGTCGCTCCGGCAGAAGCCGAGCAAAGGCCGCACCAGCTCGACCCCCGGCGCCAGCAACCGGCTGCGCCCGAGGCTGGCCAGGCCGCGGCGGTGGCTGCCCCGGGCGAGGTGGAGCAGCAGGGTCTCGGCCCGGTCGCTGGCGGTGTGGCCGGTGACCACCCGCCGGCAGGCCAGCTGGCGGGCCCGCTGCACCAGGCGGCCGTAGCGCCATGATCG
>JBIIXY010000040.1:0-18280 GCA_044347105.1 Prochlorococcaceae cyanobacterium | reverse complement strand
ATCGAGGCCCAGGAGCTCACCACCGCCATCGGCCAGCTGGCCCAGCAGCTGGAAGCTGATGACGACGACACCCGCGCCCAGGCCCTCGCCGAGCTCGAGGCCGCCCTACTCGCAGAAGAGGGCAACAAGCAGGCCCTCTCAGCCAAGGCCGATGCCACCTGCTGGGTGATCGAGCACCTCAGAGGCCAGGCCGCCTACCGCCAGCAGCAGGCCAAGCGCCTCACCGCCCTGGCCGCCGGCGACAACGGCCGCGCCGATGCCCTGGAGGACTCCCTCGTCCTGGTGCTGACCCGCCTGCAGCCCAAGGCCACCCGGTTCAGCTTTCCCAACCACGAGATCACCTCCCGCAAATCCTCCGCCGTCGAGATCGACGACGAGGAAGCCCTGGATCCCCAGTGGCTCGCCGTCACCACCACCAGCAAGCCGGATAAGGCCGCCATCAAAGAGGCCCTCAAAGCAGGCCGCCACATCGAAGGCGCCCAGCTCCTCTCCCGCCGCAGCTGGCGCATCCACTGACGGCCAGAAGCCGTCTCATGCAGAGCGACACACCACCGATCACCCATCACCAGAGCCATGGATCTCTCCAGCTACGCCAGCGCCACCAGCAGCAACAGCCCCACCAGCCCCCGGCCCAAGGGCCACATCTGGTCAACCCGGCTGTGCAGCTGGGTGGTGCCGATTCTCCGCAAAAACAGCCGTCGGCCATCACCGCAGCACATCTTCTGCAGCGAGCCGCCCTGCTGGTTGTTGATCGAGCCGCTCAACACGGAAGCCACCGCCAGCTGAGCTGATCTCTCCCCGTCCCCGCCATCACGCCTCATCTCCGCCACCCCATCCCATCGCCGCCATGACCTGCACCTTCTCCGCCGAGCAGATCACTGCCCTCTCTGCCCCGCTGGATCGCGCCAAGGTGCGCCAGCGGCGCCAAGGGCGCAGCCAGGTCAGCTATTTGGAGGGATGGCAGGTGATCGCGGAAGCGAACCGCATCTTTGGCTTTGACGGCTGGCAGCGCGAAACCATCGCCCTCCGCTGCGTCCACCAGAGCGAGCGGTTGATTGGTGAGGAGCAGCGCCCCGGCTGGGGCGTCACCTACACCGCCCGCGTCCGCGTCACGGTCACGGCCGGTGGCCTGGTGCCCCTGGTCCGCGAGGGGAGTGGCGCTGGTCACGGCATTGACGTGGATCTGGGCCAGGCCCATGAATCGGCTCTCAAGGAGGCCGAGACCGACGCCATGAAGCGGGCACTGACGACCTTCGGGAACCCGTTCGGCCTTGCCCTCTACGACAAACGCCAGCGCGAGGTCACCAGCTCAGCGGCTCAAGAACTCCCAGCGGTCCAGCCCCGCCAGGCCCAGCCGGCTGCGCAGCACCAGGCAAGGGCATCGACAGCAGCAGAGCCCTCGGCTCAGGCTGCCGCCCCTGCATCCCAGCAGGATCCGGGGCTGTTCCCCCTCGATGCGGCCACGATCCGCACGTTGCACGGCGCCATCCGCCAGCTCCCTCGGCCCCTGCTGGAGGCCCTCACCCAGGGATTCCGCAAGCGCTTCTCCATCCCTGAGGAGGCCACGACGATCGCCGATCGGATCCTGCAGAAGCGTCACCACGACTGGATCGAAGCGTTTCTGGTACAGCACCAGCGGCACGATGAGTCGCCGCAAGGCTGAGCGGATCAAACTTCCACCATCCCCCATCGGGCCGCAGCAGCCAGTTGCGGCCTCACTCCTTCATCCTCATGCGTCATTCCCTCGGCCGGGTCGTCGCCACCGCCGCCGTCGCAGCATCAGTTCCGGAAGCCGTGATCGTCGGCCTGCTCGATCGCCATGTTGCCCGCGACTGGGGCGACCTCGATGCTGAGGACAAGGCCGCCAATGACGCCGATCACAGCTACGCAGAAGGCCGGCTCTTCTCCAGTTACGACACCGAGGAACACGGGACCATCTGGGTGATCACAGAAGACCTGCGCGGCGAAGCAGGCGGTCCCATCACGACGGTCCTGTTCCCGGAGGATTACTGATCAAACACCCTCGATTCGGCGATGCCGATCAGCTCCAGATCTGTTGCTGTTGCCAGCCAACAGGGCAGCCCATGGCCCCCTGTTGCTCGGGCGCCATTTCTGACATGACGACAGCCATCCGAGACGGCCAAGTGCTGAGAGGCGCAACCTTGCGCACGATGATGGCCATCACGAAAAGGTAGTTGTACAGCTTCTTGGATGGCTGCACCCCTTCTCCGTCAACATCCTCCAGCACAAGGAGGTTCTGGAGCTTCTTGATCTTCGGGAGCCGCTTGACGATCAGACGATTCCACAGCCTGCCGTGTTGGGCACTGATGTTTCTAAGCAGATTCAAGGAGTGCAAGACACCATTCAGCACCTGGGCCGACGGCATTCCCAGGGATCGCGCCACCTTGGTCTTGCTGTCCAGCTCTGTTGCAGCAATCCAGGCGCGCAGCGTGCCAAGGGAGATCAGCTCGGTCATGGCCCAGATTGGCGGCAACTCAGGCTCTGAATAAGTCTGCCGGCAATGGATCACGAAGGTTTCATTGCTCTGCTGAAGCTGACTACGTAGTTGCTCGAGCTGTTCGGCGTGATTGAAGTCAGAGCGGAATAGCAGCGGGTCGAGGTAACAGTGGGGCCCATGCTTCATGCTTATTTCCTGAACCCAGGCTGATCTGGCGGCGATTTCGATTCGCTCAATCGCGTCAATCACCAGCAACCGAATCAGACGGTCCCTGTTGTAGAGCTCAATCACCTGCTCAAAACTGGAGCCAGGCTTGAAACGGTGGCCCCTGGTCTCTCCTGGCGCTGGAGGTTCTTCGAAAAACAGCCAATACGCGCTCAGGCGGTAGTAGCCGATCAGCTCGAGAGCGTTCAGCGCTAAGTCGTCTGAACGGACCAGCAGACCTCGATTGCGTAACTGCTGAAGCTGGTCTGGAATGTTCAGCGGAGGCTTGGAGTACCTCAACAAAGGTCCGCTGGTAAGAGTGACCCCCCTGTTTGGGCATGCCGGAGACCGACAGAGGCCTGGGGGGTGTTGCTTCTGGAAAGGTAGCAGGCGGATCAACCGTCGCGAGGTCGGCTCAGCAAAACCGCGGCAGCCGAAAGCCCGAACCCGTGCTAGTACAGGTGTACGCATCTGGAGCGGCCCATGGGTGTCCCTCTCCCCCGGCCAGCGGCCCTGGCCGCCCGGCTTGAGACCCCGATCGAAGACTGGCCCTACCTCGATGAGGGCACCCTGGTAAAAACCCGCAGCCGCAAGGTCTGCATGACCTGCCACTGGTTCAGGCACCACGCGGGCGTGAACTGCATCCCGGTGCTCACCTGTCAGCTCCACCAGGGGCTGATCGCCCATGGCGAGCATCTGGTGAACCGCTGCCAGGGCTGGACTAACGACATGGTCCGCGAGAACGGCTGGGCGCCGGAGGTGGCCTGAGCAGCAGCGGCCCATGAACGTCGTCGACCGGCCCGGCTGCCCGCCGCTCTCGCCTCAGAAGGGCTGGATCAGCGATGGCGGGCAGGTGCTGCACTTCAGGCCCCTGCGCTACGACCGCTGGGGGCAGAGCCTTGAAATGACCTTCGGGGAGGTGATGCAAGGCGGTGAGCCGCCACTGCTCTAGGCACAGCCTTCCGCGCAGCGGTAGAAGCGCAGGGAGCTGACGCGTGAGCAGGCGATCATGCTCTGGGCCCAGAAACGCCAGCAGGACTTGTGGGTCTGGGGGCGCTGTTGATCCCGCCCCAGCCGCCGGGCGACTGCATTGCGGGTGATCGCCGCTGGAACCGGACCGGGCCCCTGCCTATGTCAATTGGTAGTTGTGCCCGCAGAGGGAACGCAGCGAGGCTGAGCGGGTTGGAACCATCCCGTACGCCCGCATGCTCCCTTGGTTGTTGGCCGCCGTCACCCTGGCGGCGGTTGTGCTCATGGCCCCTTTGCTGGGGCGACACCTGTTCGACGTTTTCGACGACCGGCCCCAGCCGGCCTGGGATCGCTGGTTGAACCCCATCGAATCGGGCCTGTTGCGATGGATCGGTGATGCCGGCCGCAGCGCCGATTCCGCTGGTGCCTACCTGAGACCCCTCCTGATCAGCAACGCCCTGTTCTGCCTGCTGGGATTGGCGCTGCTGCTGCTGCAACCGGGCTGGCTCAACCCACTGGGTTTCAAGGGGCTGAACTGGGATCTGGCTCTGCACACCGCGATCTCCTTCGTGACCAACACCGACCAGCAGCACCTGGTTCCCGAAACGAGCCTGGGGAACCTGGCCCAGCTGGGGGTGATTCAGTTCCTGATGTACGTGTCGGCGGCCACGGGTCTGGCGGTGGGCATCGCGGTGATCCGGGGGCTCACGGGCCGACCGATCGGCAACTTCTATCGCGATCTGCTGCGCTCGCTCACCCGAGTGCTGATCCCGATCTCCCTGCTGCTGGGCCTGTTCCTGCTGGTGAGCGGCGTGCCGATGACCCTGGCGCCGCCGCTGGAGGTCGCCACCCTGGAGGGCCCCAAGCAGCTCCTGCCCCGAGGCCCCATCGCCCTCTACGAGGCGATCAAACAGCTCGGTGAAAACGGCGGCGGCTTCTTCAGTGCCAACTCCGCCTACCCCTATGAGAACCCCTCCCTGCTCACCAACCTGGTGAGCACCTGGGCGATGTTGATCATTCCGGCGGCCACGATCGATGCCTTCGGGCGGTTCGTGGGCAACCGGCGCCAGAGCAATCTGCTGCTGGCCCTGGTGTTCGGCTTGCTGCTGATCGGGGCCGTGGTGGCCATGGCAGCGGAGCAGGCCGGCAACCCGGTGCTCTCGAGCTGGCTCAGCGGGCCCAACCTTCAGGGCAAAGAGGTGCGTTTCGGAGCCGAACTCACCGGTCTGTGGTCGGTGGTGACCACCGGCACCATGACCGGTGCGGTGAACGGAATGATCGACGCCACCATGCCGCCGACGATCCTCATCACCCTGTTCAACCTGTTTCTGCAGGTGGTGTTCGGCGGTCAGGGCACGGGTGTTGCCTACCTGCTGGTGTTCGTGCTGCTGGCGGTGTTTCTCACCGGGCTGATGGTGGGGCGCACACCGGAATTCCTGGGCCGCAAGGTGGAGAAAGCCCAGGTGGTGTGGGCCAGCCTGATCCTGCTGATCCACCCGATCTTTGTGCTGATTCCCGCCGCCCTCACCCTGGCCGGTGCTGATTCGCTTGCGGGCATCAGCAATCACGGCCCCCACGGCATCAGCCAGGTGGTGTACGAGTACGCCTCGGCGGCAGCCAACAACGGCAGCGGTCTGGAGGGCCTCGGCGACAACACCACCTGGTGGAACCTCACCACCAGCCTCAGTCTTCTGGGCGGCCGCTACCTGCCGATCGCGGCGCTGCTGGCCCTTGCCGATGGCTTCCGCCGCAAGCCGGCCCTTGAGCCCAGCCCCGGCACCCTGCGCACCGACACCGGCCTGTTCACCGGCGTGACCGCCGTGGTGCTGGTGATTCTCGGTGCCCTCACCTTCTTCCCGGTGCTGGCCCTCGGGCCGATCGCGGAAGCCCTCACCCTGGTGGCCTGACATGACCAGCTCAACGCGTGTGATGTTCCCCCGCATGCCGCGGGGCCCGCGCCAAGACCGGCGCTATCTCGAACGCCCCCGCCAGCAGGGGCTGGTCCAGCAGGCCGTGACGGAAGCCTTTCGCAAGCTCGATCCCCGCTTGGCGATCGCCAACCCGGTGATGTTCGTGGTGTGGTGCGGCACGGTTCTCTGCCTGGCACTCACCCTCGACCCTCGGCTCCTGGATGCCCAGGCAGGTGCCCGCGAGCGGGGTTTTAACGCCCTGATCAGCCTCACGCTGCTGGCCACACTCCTGTTCGCGAACTTCGCGGAAGCCCTCGCAGAAGGCCGGGGCAAGGCCCAAGCCGATGCCCTGCGCCGTACCCAGGCCCGCACCCAGGCCCGGCGCCAGATGGCTGATGGCTCCATCGAGCTGGTGGATTCCTCGGCCCTGCGCAAAGGCGATGTGGTGCTGGTGCAGGGCGGAGATGTGATCCCCGCCGATGGCGAGGTGATCGCGGGAGTTGCCTCGGTGGATGAGTCGGCCATCACCGGTGAATCAGCGCCGGTGCTCAAGGAGGCCGGCTCGGATGTGGCGGGATCGGTGACCGGCGGCACCCGGATCCTCTCGGACCAGCTCACCCTGCGCATCAGCGCCGATCCGGGCAAGGGCTTCATCGACCGCATGATCGCCCTGGTGGAGGGGGCCGAGCGCAGCAAGACCCCCAACGAGATCGCCCTCACCGTGCTGCTGGCGGTGCTCACCCAGGTGTTCCTGATCGCCGTGGCCACCCTGCCCCCCGTGGCGGATGTCCTCGGCCAGGCCCCCTCGGTGGTGACCCTGGTCGCCCTGTTGGTGGCCTTGATCCCCACCACCATCGGAGGGCTGCTCAGTGCCATCGGCATCGCCGGGATGGACCGGGTGGCCCAGTTCAACGTGATCGCCACCTCCGGGCGTGCCGTGGAAGCCTGCGGCGATATCAACACCCTGGTGCTCGACAAAACCGGCACGATCACCCTGGGCAATCGCCTCGCCGAGGAGTTCATGCCGGTGGGCGGCCACACCACTGCCGAGCTGGCGGAGGTGGCGCTCGCGGCCAGTTGTTTCGACCAGACACCGGAAGGGCGTTCGATCGTGCGACTGGCCGAGAAACTCGGTGCTGCCCTGCCGTTCACGCCTGAGCAGGCCACCGGGATCGAGTTCTCCGCCCGCACCCGCATGAGCGGGTCGGACACACCCGATGGGATCGAGTTCCGCAAGGGCGCCGTGGATGCGATCAAGGGCTTTGTGCGTTCCCGCGGCGGCACCGTGCCCGATGAACTCGACGCGTGCTTTGAGCAGGTGTCGCGGCTGGGGGGCACGCCCCTGGCGGTGTGCCGCGGCCATGAGGTGTTCGGGGTGATCTACCTCAAGGACATCATCAAGCCGGGCATTCGTGAGCGCTTCGATCAACTGCGGCGCATGGGCATTCGCACCGTGATGCTCACCGGAGACAATCCGATCACCGCCGGCGTGATCGCTCGGGAGGCGGGTGTGGATGACTTCATCGCCGAGGCCACCCCGGAAGACAAGATCGCCGTGATTCAGCAGGAGCAGAAGCTGGGCAAGCTGGTGGCCATGACCGGCGACGGCTCCAACGACGCCCCGGCCCTGGCCCAGGCCAACGTGGGCGTGGCGATGAACTCGGGCACCCAGGCCGCCAAGGAGGCCGCCAACATGGTGGATCTCGACAGCGATCCCACCAAGCTGATCGACATCGTGACGATCGGCAAACAGCTGCTGATCACCCGCGGGGCGCTCACTACCTTTTCGATCGCCAACGACATCGCCAAATACTTTGCGATCCTGCCGGCGCTGTTTGCGGGTGTGGGGCTGGAGGCGCTGAATGTGATGCGGTTGGCTTCACCGCAATCAGCGATCCTCTCGGCGATGGTGTTCAACGCCCTGATCATCCCTGCCCTGGTGCCCCTGGCCCTCAAGGGGGTGAAGTTCCGCCCGATGAGCGCCGATCAACTGCTGCGCCGCAACCTGCTCATTTATGGCGCCGGCGGTGTGGTGGCGCCATTCATCGGCATCAAGGTGATCGACTTGGCCATCGGTGCGCTGCGCCTGATCTAACTCGCTCCTCCATCTGAGGGAACTCCATGCTCCGCGTTCGTTACGTCCGTTTCTGGCTGCCGCTGCTGCTGGTGGCCGGCACCCTGCTCATCGCCCCGCTGTTTCGCAGCAGCCAGCCGCCCCTGCAGAGCCACACCCTGGCCCTGCTGCTGTGCGGCACCACGGCCCTTGCGGCCTATCTGTTCGCCGTCATCGCCCAACCGGAGAAGTTCTGATGTCGTTCACTGCCCAATTGCTCAGGGGGGTGCGCGTCACCCTCGTGCTCTGGCTGCTCACCGTGGTGGTGGTCACCCTGCCCGTGCTCGGCCTGGCTCGGCTGGTCGCCCCCGATGCCGCCAGCGGCAGCCTGCTCCACAGCGGTGATCAGGTTGTGGGTTCCCGCCTCATCGGCCAACCCTTCAACTCCGCGCGTTACCTGCAGGGCCGGCCGGCCGGCGGCGCCAACCTGGCTCCCAGCAATCCCGAGCTGGCAAAACGCGTAGCTGAGGCCTCCAGCCGCTGGGAGCTTGCCGGCGTGAGCCAACCCGCCCCGGATCTGCTGCTGGATTCAGGCTCCGGCGTGGACCCCCACATCAGCCTGGCGGCGGCCCGCCAGCAGCTCCCGCGCTTGGCCCGCGAACGCCAGGTACCCATGGCCCGGCTCGAGGATCTGCTGCGCCGCAGCCAGCAGGGGCCTCTTAGCCTGCAGGCGATCGAGCCTGTAGTGAACGTGCTGGCGTTCAATCTGGCGCTCGATCAGCTCACTGCGGCCGCCCCGGCCCCGCGTCAGACCGGCACCAGCCGGCCATGATCCGCTCCACGCATCGGCGCGGCCGCCACAAGGTGTTCATCGGCATGGCGCCCGGCGTCGGCAAGACCTGCCGCATGCTCCAGGAGGGCAGGGAGGCCCTTCGGGAGGGCACCGATGTAGTGGTGGGCCTGCTCGAAACCCATGGCCGCCAGGAAACCGCCAAGCAGGCCGAGGGACTGGAGCAGATCCCCCGCAAACGGGTGCGCTACCAGGACGTGGAGCTTGACGAGATGGATGTGGCGGCGGTGCTCGCCCGCCGGCCCCAACTGGTGCTTGTGGATGAACTCGCGCACACCAATGTGCCGGGCAGCGAACGGGAGAAGCGCTGGCAGGACGTGGAGATGCTGCTGCTCTCCGGCCTGGACGTGTATTCCACCCTGAACATCCAGCACCTTGAAAGCCTCAACGACCTGGTGGCCGAACTCACCGGCGTGGTGGTGCGCGAGCGCATTCCCAACCGCGTGCTCGAACTCGCTGATGAAGTGGTGCTGGTTGATGTGACCCCCGAAACGCTGCAGGAGCGGCTCAGGGAGGGGAAGGTCTACGCCCCCGAAAAGGTGGGCCAGGCCCTGGCCCATTTTTTCCAGCGGCGCCATCTGGTGGCCCTGCGGGAGCTGTCGCTGCGGGAGGTGGCCGATCGGGTCGAGAACGACATCCTGCCTGCCCTCACTCCCCTGCGCGAGCGAGTGATGGTCTGCCTGGCGAACTATCACACCAGCAAGCGCCTGCTGCGCCGCGCCGCCCGCCTGGCCGCCGCCATGGATGCCCCCCTGCTGGCGCTGACGGTGCACGATCCCAACCGCTTCCTCAGCCGCGAGGAATCGCTGATCCAGGAGGAATGTCGCCAGCTCTGCGAGGACGTGGGTGGCACGTTCCTGCGCGAGGAGAGCGCCGAGATCCTGCCGACGATCGCCCGGGTGGCCCAGGAGCGGCGCATCACCCAGATCGTGCTGGGCCAGACGATGCGCTCACGCCTCAAGGCCCTGTTCCGCCGGCCGTTGTCCGAACGGTTGCAGCATCAGCTGCGCGGCCAAAGCATCGATCTGCACCTGATCTCCGAGGGGCTGCCGACGCAGGCCCAGGAGAACGACGGCCCGTGAGGTTCTTCCGGCCACCGATCGGCCTGGTGTGGCTGATCTGGCTGCTGATCCTGCTGCTGGAGCTGGCCACACCGCCTGCCGTCGTGCTCGGCATCCTCTATGTGGTGCCGCTGCTGCTCGGGGCCTCGCAGCGCAGCCCCGCCCAGGCCTGGCGCTTTCTGCTGATCAGCTGTCTGGCCACCCTGATGAACCTGCTGCTGCCACGGCCGGTCGATCACAACCTGGTTGTGGTGCTCACCAATCGTCTGCTGGTCTGCCTCGCTCTGGGCGTGACCACCGCGCTGGTCGAGCGCAACCAGACTCTGCAGAGACAACGCACAGCCCTGGACGTGGAGCTGGCGCAGGCGCAGCTGCGCGGCGACGTGATCGCCACCCTTGCCCACGACATCAAGACGCCGGTGCTGGGCACCTTGGCCTCCCTGTCCCTGCTGGAGCGCGGTGGCGTGGTGGAGGCCATCCGCAGCAGCCAGCAACGCTGCCTGCGCCTGATCGACGACCTGCTGCAGGTGTTCCGGGCCGAGCAGGAGGGCCTGCAGGTCCAGCGACAGCCCTGCAATCTGTTGGCGATTGCCCAGGAGGCCCTGGGCACCGTGGAGCCGATCGCCGCTGCTCGGGAGATCGCGCTGGTGCTGCGGCAGCAGGGCTCAGGCGGGATGGATCTGCAGGCCGACCCCTCGCTGCTGCAGCGCCTGATCGAGAACCTGCTGCTGAATGCCGTGCACCACAGCCTGCGCGGCCAGCAGGTCTGGCTGCAACTCAGCCAGCGGGAGGGTGCCTGCTGGATCGACGTGCGCGATGGCGGCCAGGGATTCCCGCCGGAGCAGCTGCCGCAGCTGTTTCAGCGGTTTGCCCCACGGGGCCATGGGACCCCTGGAGCAGGGCTGGGCCTCTACCTCTGCCGCCTGATCACGGAGGCCCACGGCGGCCACATCCACGCCAGCAACATCAGCGGCGGTGGTGCCAGGGTTGAGGTTGGGCTGCCGCAGCCTGTGAGCTAGCCAGCCATGGATCTGCTGCTGATTGAGGATGACCAGGCGTACCAGCTGGCGATGGCTAGCCATCTGCGCCAGCTGGCCGCCGTGCGGGAGGTGTGGGTCGCCGATGACGGCGAGCAGGGTCTGGAGCTGCTCGCGAACCGGCCGGTGGATCTGGTGCTGCTCGATCTGGTGATGCCGGGGCTGGGCGGGCTCGCCACCTGCCGCCGGATCACCGCCACCACAACCCTGCCGGTGCTGATCCTCACCAGCCAGGAGGATCCGCTCTGGGTGCAGCGGATCTGGGACGCTGGCGCCCGTGGCTATCTGCACAAGGAGCGGGCACTGGCACAGGTGGAGCTGGCGCTGGCCTCGCTGCTGGCTGGAGCCAGCTGGTGGGATCAGAAGGCCACGGCGGCGCTGCAGCGCTCGGATCCCCTTCAGGCGATCGCTACATCGGAGCAGAGCGAGCGGCTCAGCGACCTCACCCAACGCGAATGGGAGGTGCTGGCCTGCCTGGCGGTTGGCGACAACAACCGTGCTATTGCCCAGCGGCTGGGGATCGGCGAGGGCACCGTGCGCAGCCACGTGCATGTGCTGCTGCAGAAACTGCAGGTGAGCAACCGCACCCAGGCCGCGCTGATCTGGCTGGCGGGCAAGCATCGCAACCAGGCCACGATCAACCGCTGATCCACGGTTGAAGGGCACCCTTCAACAAACCAGGTGCGGAGGCCCAACCGTGAGTCCTGCCACCGATCTGCACCACGCACAGATCCACGATCACCTTCACGGCCAACCCCGCTCGATTGCCCCCATCGTGGGAGCAGCTGCGCGGATGCTGCCGTGTGAATGCACAGCGCCAGTTCAAGGCCTGGTTCAGGAGATCTGATCACGATGGAGACGCCAGTCCACCCAGTTGCCGATGGCCCCACGCAACGCAAGGGACCAAGCCTCCGCTCCCTTCTGGAGCCTTCCGGCAGACCGGGTTCTAGCGGAGCTGGGCACGGACCCCCAGCGGGGGCTGGGCGATGCGGAGGCGGCAGCGGGCCTGACCCTGCAGGGACCCAACCGGCTGGTCGAAAGGCAGCGGACTGATGTGCCGGTGCTGCTGCTGCGGCAGTTCAGCAGCCCGATCGTGGTGATCCTGATGGTGGCGGTGCTGCTCTCGTTCGCGCTCAACGACGCCAGCGATGGCGCCATCATTCTCGTGATCGTGGTGGCGAGCGGTCTACTGGGATTCTGGCAGGAGCGGGGCGCAGCCCAGGCGATGGCGACGCTGCTGCGCAGTGTGGAGCTACAGGCCCGGGTGCGGCGTGGGGGCCGCGAGCTTGACATTCCCACCCACGAGCTGGTGCCCGGTGATGTGGTGCTGGTGCGCGCCGGGGACGGGATCCCGGCCGACTGCCGGCTGCTTCAGGAGTGCGACCTGTTCGTCAACGAAGCGGCGCTCACCGGCGAGAGCTTCCCGGTGGACAAGAGTCCAGGGGTGGTAAGCCCTGAGGCAGCGCTGGCGGGCCGCAGCAACGTGCTGATGCTAGGCACCCATGTGGTGAGCGGCAGCGGCGTTGCCGTGGTGGTGCGTACCGGCCGCGCCACCGAATTCGGGCAGATCGCTGAGCGGTTGCGGCTGCGGCCGCCGCAGACGGAGTTCGAGCATGGCGTGCGACGCTTTGGCGCCCTGCTGCTGGAGATCACCCTGGTGCTGGTGATCACGATCTTCGCGGTCAACGTCTATCTGCAGCGGCCGGTGCTGGAGTCATTCCTGTTCGCCTTGGCCCTGGCGGTGGGGCTGACGCCTCAACTGCTGCCGGCGATCATCAGCGTGAACCTGGCCCGGGGCGCTCAGCGGATGGCAGCCCAGCGGGTGATCGTGCGTCGCCTGGCCGCCATCGAAGACTTCGGCAGCATGGACGTGCTCTGCTGCGACAAGACCGGCACCCTCACCGAAGGCGAAGTGCGGCTCGAGGCCGCCCTCGATGTGGAGGGCAACCCGAGCGAGCGGGTGCTGCTGCATGCCTGGCTCAATGCCAGCTTCGAGAGTTCATTTGCCAATCCGATCGACGCAGCGATCCGCCGCCACGGCGCGCCCGCCGCTGATGGCTGGCGCAAGCGGGATGAGTTGCCTTACGACTTCGCCCGCAAACGGCTGAGTGTGCTGGTGGAGCGGGGCGGCGAGGCCCTGCTGATCACCAAGGGGGCATTAGCGAATGTGCTGGCGGTGTGCAGCAGCGCCGAGCGGCCCGATGGCAGCGGTGTGCCCCTGGAGCAGCTGCGCCCGCAGATCGAACAGCGCGCCCGGGAGCTGAACACGCGGGGATATCGCACCCTTGGCCTGGCCCTGCGACCGCTGAATGGTGCGGGTGCGATTGCACACAGCTCAGAAGCCGAGATGGTCTTTCTGGGTCTGCTGGCCTTCGCCGATCCGCCCAAGGCCGGCATCGCCCGCACCCTCGCGGAGCTGGAGCAGCTGGGCGTGCGGCTCAAGATCATCAGCGGCGACAGCGCCCTGGTGGCAGCCCATGTGGGAGAGAAGGTGGGCCTGGCTCGGCCGCGGCTGCTCACCGGCGCCGATCTGCACCGACTCAGTGATGCGGCGCTGCCGGCCCGGGCCCGCGACACCGACATCTTTGCGGAGATTGAACCGAGCCAGAAGGAGCGGATCGTGCGGGCCCTGCGGCGCTCCGGGCATGTGGTGGGCTACATGGGCGACGGCATCAACGACGCCCCGGCCCTGCATGCCGCCGACGTGTCGATCTCCGTGCAGGGGGCGGTGGATGCAGCCAAGGAAGCGGCCGATATCGTGCTGCTCGACAGCGACCTCAACGTGCTGCAGGCGG
Organism: Prochlorococcaceae cyanobacterium; assembly: GCA_044347105.1. Classification (GTDB taxonomy): domain Bacteria; phylum Cyanobacteriota; class Cyanobacteriia; order PCC-6307; family Cyanobiaceae; genus NIES-981. The sequence continues at coordinate 4,943 of JBIIXY010000040.1, read as the reverse complement.
GGGTGCGGGAGGGACGCCGCACCTTCGCCAACACGCTCAAGTACGTCTTCATGGCCACCAGTGCCAACTTCGGCAACATGGTGTCGATGGCGGCCGCGTCGCTGGTGCTGCCATTTCTGCCGCTGCTGCCCAAGCAGGTGCTACTCACCAACCTGCTCACGGATCTGCCGGAGCTGGGCATCGCCACCGACCGGGTGGACGCTGAGCTGATCGAGCGACCCCAGCGCTGGAACGTGGCTTTCATCCGCCGCTTCATGGTGCTGTTCGGCCTGGTGAGTGCGCTTTACGACGGCCTCACCTTTGCGGTGCTGCTCTGGGGCCTGCGCGCCGGGCCGGCCGAGTTCCGCACCGGCTGGTTTGTGGAATCGGTGGTGTCGGCGGCACTGATCGTGCTGGTGGTGCGCACGCGCCGGCCGCTGTTGCAGAGCCGCCCATCACGCCTGCTGCTGCTGGCCACTCTGCTGGTGGTGGCCGGAACCGTTGCGTTGCCCTACACACCGATGGCGGGGTTGCTGGGTTTTGTCCCCTTGCCGCAGCGGTTCCTGGCGATCCTGGCGCTGATCGTGCTGGGCTACGGCGCCAGCGCCGAGCTGGCCAAACGCTGGTTTTACCGCAAGTTCAGAAGGGGTCGTGCCCCTCTTCCCGCCACCAGCGCCAGCCCTCCCAGTTGATCAGCAGTCCGAACATCACCAGGGCCCCCATCAGCACGATCTGATCAGCGCGCGAGTCGGGCACCAGGATGTCGGCGATCAGGTGCGGCAGGTTGGTGATCGAATACACCACGCTGAACCAGAAATGCAGGCGCCGCCAAGCGCGCCAGCGCTGGGGTGGTGCGGCCGAGGTGCAGGCGTAGGCGATCAGCACGATCGCGATCAGAGGGAGCAGGAAGTAGGCAAGCATGGCTCCAAACAGCCAGGGCAGGACCTCGCTGCTCACCTGGCTGTGGATTTCGGTCGACTGGCCGTGGAACAGCGGCATCAGGCCCAGATCCACGTGAAACAGCATTGCCAGCAGCCACACCAGCCAGAGGCTGATCAGGCGCAGGCCGTGGCGCAAAGAGGTGGTCATCGCGGATTCAACAGCTGGAGTGGTTTTGGTAGAGAGCGATGAGCTCGGCCTGGTCGAGCACATGGGAGGCCATGGCCTGCCGTACGTCGGCAGCGGTGGCGCTCGCCGGCAGATCCAGACGGGTATCGAGAGCACTGAGCTGGAATCGGTAGCGGTGCGGAGGCCCCGGCGGGGGCTGGGGACCGTGATAGCCGCGGCGGCTGAAGTGGTTCACGCCCCAGCAGCGCCCCTGGCGGGCTCCATGAGCCAGCACATCCACCCGCTCCAATCCCTGTGGCAGGGCGGAGATGCTGGCTGGGATGTCGTACAGCACCCAGTGGATCCACAGACCGGCGGGAGCATCGGGGTCGTCCAGGATCAACGCATAGCTCACCGTTCCCGCCGGGGCATCCCGCCACTGCAGGGGCGGGGAGAGATCCTCGCCCTCCCCGGTGTGGATCCGGGGGACCCAGGCGCCATGGTCAAAGGCGCTGGTGTGCAACTCCATTCCCGCAGAGCATCTGCTTCCAGGATGGCGGCGATCACAGTCGCGTACTTGTATACATACTGGTGATCTGTGTCGGGCATCGATGGCCGCCAAGGGCTGTTCCTCCAGCCGCGAGGGCAAGGTGCTGCTCTCATGCTGGATCCCCAAGGAGCTGCGCATGGAGCTCGATCGGGTCTGGGCGGCCAAAGGCCTGCGGCCCCACGGGCGCACCCAGCAGGGCATGGAGGAGATGATCGCTGCCTACCTGGCGGCCCAGCCGGAACGCTGAGGTCATGGGCGGCATCCTCCACGGCCATGGACACCACCAGCAAGGCAGTTCACGGCACGACAGTTCACAGCAGGGCAGTGGCAGCAGGTCCGGCAGCGCCTTCCGTTGGGGCATCGTGCTCAACAGCGGCCTGACGGCGCTGCAGCTGGTGATCGGCTTCGCCTTCGGGTCGCTGGCACTGATCGGTGATGCCCTGCACAACCTCGGTGATGTGGTGGGGCTGGCGCTGGGCTGGGGCGCCGATCGGCTCAGCCGCCGGCCGGCCCGAGGCCGTTTCACCTACGGCTATGGGCGCAGCACCCAGATGGCCTCGCTGATCAACGGGCTGCTGATCTTCGGGGCAGGGGCCGTGGTGGTGGTGGAGGCAATCGAGCGCCTGTTCAATCCTGTGCCCCTGATAGCCGGTCCGGTGGCCTGGGCTGCGGCGGCCGGCATCGCCATCAACCTGCTCTCGGCCCGCCTGTTCGGCAACGACCACCACCACGACCTCAACCAGCGCGCCGCGGTGTTGCATCTGCTCACCGATGCGGCCGTGTCGGTGGCGGTGTTGTTCACCGCCCTGGTGGTGGGTGCCACCGGCTGGCTGTGGCTTGATGCGGTCACGGCCATCGGCGTGGGAGCCGCCGTGATCTGGAGCGCCCTGGGGCTGTTGCGCGAGGCGATCGCCCTCAACCTCGATGCCGCGCCCCGCCATGTGGATCTCGGCAGGGTGGAGCAGGCCCTGGCCTCGCTGCCCGCCGTGCTGGAGGTGGAGGAGCTGCACGTCTGGGGGCTGAGCACCTCGCACACGGCGCTCACCGCCCACGTGGTGATCGATCCGCAGCGGCTGGCCACAGAAGCACTCAGCCGCGATCAGCTGCTGGCTCTGGCGCGAGCGAGGCTGGCGGAGCTGGGCATCCGCAAGAGCACCCTGCAGCTGGAGAGCGGCGAGGCGCCATGAAGCTCCTGGTGGTGGAAGACGACCCCCCGCTGCAGTCAGCCCTGCTGCGGCTTCTGAGTCAGTGGGGAAATGCCACCGAGATGGCCACCACCGCCGGAGAGGCCCTGGGCTGGCTGGAGCGCGAGCTGTTCGATCTGGTGCTGCTCGATCTGGGTCTGCCCGATTGCGATGGCCTCTCCCTCTGCCGCCAGTTGCGCCGCCTCCCTATGCATCAGCCTCTGGTGCTGATGCTCACCGCAAGGGTCGAGCGGGCAGACAAGGTGCGGGGCTTCGAGGAGGGGGCCGATGACTATGTGGCCAAACCCTTCGACCCGGAGCTGTTGCGCGCCCGGTTGCAGGCCCTGTTGCGCCGCGCCTGTCGGCCGCTGCAGCACGAGCTGGCCTTCGGGCCGGTGCGCCTGCTGGCGGGGCAGCGATCTCCAGCACGCAGAAGCGCCGGTCGGTTGCGGGCTGACCGCGTCGCTTGCCACAACAAAGCCCGGGTCGAGGCTCCTGGGTATGGGTCTGCTCAGCTGTGGCTTGGACCGTGGAGATCCCTCGCAACGAGCAGGGCAGGCACATGCTGTCTATACACTTGAGTACACACGTGAGGCCTGATCCGATGGATGTGCTGCCCAGCCGGGTGTTCATGAACGGCAACAGCCAGGCCGTGCGCATCCCCGCGGAATTCCGCCTGAGCAGTGATCGGGTACAGATCAGCCGCACCCCGGAAGGCGATCTGCTCATTCACCCCTATCCCAGCAGGCGTGGGGAGGCCCTGCTGCAAGCGCTCAGCGGCTTTGATGCCGACTTTGTGGAGGCGCTGGAGCAACAGCAAGCCGACAAGCTGCTGGTGCAGGACCGGGAAACCCTGTGATCTACCTGCTCGATACGAACATCCTCATCGATCTGAGCAAGAACCGTCCGCCCCAGGTGGCCGAGCGCATCGATGCCCTCAGCGACGAGGACAGCATCGCCATGTCGTTCATCACCTGGGCCGAGCTGCTGCGTGGGGCAGAGGGCAGCCAGCGGCGGGAGGCCACCCTGCAGCAGTTGGAGGCCCTGAGACGGCTGGTGCCGGTGCTGTATCCCGATGGTCCAGGGATCTGCGAGCACTACGCCGTTCAGGCCACCGCCCGGAAGCGCTGTGCCACACCGATCGGCGCCAACGACCTCTGGATCGCCTGTCATGCGCTCGCGATCGGCGCCACGGTGGTGAGCCACAACATCAGCGCGTGCAGCCGGGTGGAGGGGCTGCAGCTGGAGGACTGGGCCGTCTGAATCAGGCTGGCTTGGCGAATCGAGGGCAGGCCTTGGCACTGGCGATCACGCCACTTGTCCTGCCCCAGCTCCGCCCGGCCCACAGAAACCATGCAGAAACTGCATCAAAGATGGGCTCGGGCAGAGTCGAGCCATGTCCCGATGTGTCTGCACCGCCAAAGCCCTGGCTGTCGCCGTGGCCCTGCTGCCCCTGGCTCCGGCAGCAGCTGTTCCCAGGCCTGAGGCCACCGTGCTCTCGATCGGTGATGGCGACACCATCCGCGTCCGCCAGGACGGCAAGGCCATCACCGTGCGGCTGGCCTGTATCGATGCCCCCGAGACGGCCCAGAGCCCCTATGGCCAGCAGTCTCGGCAGTACCTCCAGCAGCGGCTGGCGGTGGGCAGCACCGTAAGGCTCGACGAGAAGACCACCGATCGCTACGGCCGGCTGGTGGCAGAGGTGATCAGTGAGATCAACATCAACCTGGCGCTGGTGGAAGACGGCCAGACCTTTGTGTTCCGCCAGTACCTGAGGGGATGCAATGCCAAGGAGTATCTCGATGCTGAGTATCGGGCCAGCCGCCGCCGCTATGGGGTCTGGCAGGTGGAGGGCGGCATCACCCGGCCGTGGGACTTCCGCAGGGGCCGCAGCGCCGCGGTGATCCCCGATGGCACAACACCTGGCGGCCGCCGCTACCGCTGCAGCGAGATCGGCTCCTATGCCCGCGCCCAGGAACTGCTGCGCCAGGGGCACACCTACCTCGATAGCAACAATGACGGGGAAGCCTGCGAATCGCTGCGCCGGTGATGCTGATACCGGACGGATCAGCTGGCCCGATGTGAGCCAGTGATGCCTTCCACGGCTACCGCAGTGGCTGGGCTGATGCAAGTTCGGGAGTCCCTCTGAGAAAAGGTTGGCCGCAGGATCGTCCACGGTCTGA
>JBIIXY010000131.1:0-5942 GCA_044347105.1 Prochlorococcaceae cyanobacterium | reverse complement strand
CAACGACGCATCCAGGGTCGAGGGGGGTGGCGGCCGGCAGGGGAACACCCAGGTGCGCACACAGCCGGGCGTGGCTGCCGCCGGGTTCCAGACCCGCCACCTGGGTGGCGCCCACGTCGAAGGTGTAGGGGCCGCGGCGGAAGGTGCCGGCACAGCCGCCGCTCTGGTGGTGGGCCTCCAGCAGCACCACATCAAGGCCGGCGTTGGCCAGCAGCGCCGCTGCCGTGAGCCCGGCGATGCCGGCCCCCACCACCACCACCGGCTCATGGTTCTCCGCCATGGCGGCATGCTGGCAGTTGGGCCCCTGCACCGCGCCGCCTGTGGCTGCCCTTCCCACACCCGCACTCGCTGCCTGGCTGGCGAGCGAACTGGATGAAACGCTGCTGGGCGCGACGCCTGTGGGTGGGGGGTGCATTCACAGCAGTTGGCGGCTGCGGCTGGCCAGCGGCCGCCAGCTGTTCGCCAAGACCAACACGGCTGAGCGACTGCCCCTGCTGCAGGCGGAGATGGAGGGTCTCCGCTCCCTGGCGGCCTGGGCCCAGCCGCCGCTGCAGCTGCCCAAGCCTCTCGCCCTCACCATCCAGGAGGGCCAGGCCGTGCTGGTGCTCTCCTGGCTGGACATCAACGCCGGCGCCGGGTCCAGTGCCGGCTGGGGCCAGCTGGGCGAGGGCCTGGCCCGCCTGCACCGGGCCAGTGCCAGCGGCAATGGCGGGCGTGGCTATGGCCTGGAGCACAACAACTTCATCGGCCTTTCGCCCCAACGCAATGGCTGGCAAAGGGACTGGGCCCGCTTTTTCCGCTCAGAGCGGCTGGAGCCCCAGCTCGCCTGGGCGGCGGCTGCCGGCCAGCCGCTCCCGGGGGCAGAGCGTCTGCTGGAGCTCCTGCCCCAGTGGCTGAATGGGCATGGGGCCGAGCCGGTGCTCGTGCATGGCGATCTGTGGAGCGGCAATGCCGCTCTGCTGCAGGGTGGTGCTGGAGCCCTGTTTGATCCAGCGTGTCACTGGGCCGACCGCGAGGTGGATCTGGCGATGGCGCAGCTGTTCGGCGGTTTCCCAGCTGCCTTCTTTGCCGGCTATGGAGCCCACTGGCCGCTGCCGCCGGGGGCAAGCGAGCGCAAGAGGATCTACAACCTGTATCACCTGCTCAATCACGCCAACCTGTTCGGGGGTGACTACTGGCAGCAGGCGCAGCGGAGCATCCGCTCGATTCTGCTTCTGGATCGCTCTTGAGAAGGATGGCTTGGGGCCCGATTGGAGCGGACCCAGCCAGCCGATGGCTGGCTCAACCCAGATATTCCTGGCGCAGGTGTTGCAGCTTGGCCACCACGGCATTGCGCTTTTCGCTGGTGGTGAGGTTCTTCCAGCTCCACTGGCCCACCAGCACCAGGCCGAGCAGCTCCAGCAGGCCGGGCACGATAGGCAGGAGGTTGATCGTGTCCAGCACGCCCTTGATCAGCACCTGGGCGATGATCACCGCCAGCAGGATGCCCACCGATTTGCCGATGCGGCCCATCTGGCTCCAGTCCACCTTGTCCAGGGTCTGGTTCACCTTGCCCAGGATCTCGCTGTAGCGCTCGCTGAAGTTCACACCGGCAGCTTCACCCTCCCCTGCGGTGTCACCCACCGCCTGGGCGGTCTGGTCCACGGCGTCCTGATCCGGGCTGGTGACGGGGGTTTCGGTCATGGACCTGGGCAGCAAAGCCGTGAGAATGCTCCATAAGGTATCGGTGTGACCAGCGTCGCGCCAACACACCTGGCGGCAGATGGGCAGTTGCTGATCGTTCTCGGACGACTCCTGGCCGCTGCTCACCCCGAGGAGGGCTGTGCTCTACTGCTGGGCCAGGCCGGCAGCAGACTCTGGCGGATCCGGAAGCTGTGGCCCTGCTGCAACGTGTGGCCCCAGCTGGAGGAGCGGAGTGAGCGTTTCGCGATCGATCCCCGCGAGCAGCTGGTGGCCCAGCGCTGGGCCCGGCAGCGGGGCTGGCAGGTGCTCGGGGTCGCCCATCGCCATCCCGCCAGCGCGGCCGTGCCTTCCAGCACCGATTGCCGCCTTTGTGTGCCGCCGGCCCTGATGGTGATCCAGGGCGAGCAGGGGGACCTGTCGGCGTGGTGGCTGGAGGACGGCGATCGTCAGCCTCGCCTATTGCCATGGAGAATGGAGGATTGATTGCTCCCGCAGGCCTTGCTTCCTCCCGATATCAGCGGCGTTCAGCTCAGCCCCGATGAGGTGGCCCGCTTCTCGCGCCACCTGATCCTGCCGGAGGTGGGTATGGAGGGGCAGAAGCGGCTCAAGGCTGCCTCGGTGCTGTGCGTGGGCACCGGCGGTCTGGGCTCACCGCTGCTGCTGTATCTGGCCGCGGCCGGTGTGGGCCGGATCGGCATCGTGGATTTTGATGTGGTGGATCACTCCAACCTGCAGCGCCAGGTGATCCACGGCACCAGCTGGGTGGGCAAACCCAAGATCGAATCGGCCAAGGCCCGCATCCTGGAGATCAACCCCCACTGCCAGGTGGATCTCTACGAGACGGCCCTCACCAGCGAGAACGCCCTGGCGATCATCGAGCCCTACGACCTGGTCTGCGACGGCACCGACAACTTCCCCACCCGCTACCTGGTGAATGACGCCTGCGTGCTGCTGGGCAAGCCCAACGTGTACGGCTCGATCTTCCGGTTTGAAGGTCAGGCCACGGTGTTCAACCTGGATGCCGGGAGCCCGAACTACCGCGACCTGTTTCCCGAACCGCCGCCGCCGGGCATGGTGCCCTCCTGCGCCGAGGGCGGTGTGGTGGGTGTGCTGCCAGGCATCATCGGCGTGATCCAGGCCACCGAGGCCGTGAAGATCATCACCGGCATCGGGACCACCCTGAGCGGCCGGCTGCTGCTGTTCGATGCCCTGGGCATGAAATTCCGCGAGCTCAAGCTGCGGCCCAGCCCCGAGCGGCCGGTGATCGACCAGCTGATCGACTACCAGGAATTCTGCGGCGTGGGCGGCACCGCCCCGGGGCAGGAGGAGGCAGGCGCCGTGCCCAGCATCACCGTGGCCGAGCTCAAGACGGTGATCGATGGCCAGATCGAAGACATCCTGCTGCTGGATGTGCGCAACCCCCAGGAGGCCGACATTGCCGTGATCCCGGGCTCGGTGCTGGTGCCCCTCGATCGGATCGAGAGCGGCGAGGCGATCGAAGACGTGCGCCGCCTGGCCGAGGGCAAGCGACTGTATGTGCACTGCAAGCTGGGCGGCCGCAGCGCCAAGGCCCTGATCGCCCTGGGCCGCCATGGCATCGAGGGCGTGAATGTGAGCGGCGGCATCGACGCCTGGAGCCAGGAAGTGGATCCTTCGGTGCAGCGTTACTGAGCAGCGTGCTCAGTAGTCCACCCCGCGCTTGAGATCCACGCCACGCTCCGCATAGTGCTTGTGGCACACCATCTCGGAGTGCACGGAGGCCAGATCGAAGTAGGCGGGTCGGTTCTTGCAGCGGCCGGTGAGGATCACCTCGGTTTCGGCGGGCTTGCGCAGCAGGGTCTGCACGATCGGCTCCACGGGTAGGAGCTCCAGATCCACGGTGGGGTTGATCTCATCGAGGATCACGGTCTTGTAGAGGCCGCTGGAGATGGCCGCCCGGGCGATCTCCCAGGCCCGCTCAGCTTCCACGTAGTCGATCGGTTGCTGCTGGCCGCGCCAAACGATCGCGTCGCGGCCCGAGCGCAAGTGGTCCACCAGGTGGGGGTAGCTCTCGCGCAGGGCGGCGATGGCGGCATCTTCCGTGTAGCCGCTGCCCCCCTTGAGCCACTGCAGGATCAGCACCCGGTGGCTCTTGTCCTGGGAGATGCCGCGGCCGATGGCCTGCAGAGCCTTGCCCAGGGCGCTGGTGCTTTTGCCTTTGCCTTCGCCCGTGTAGATCTCGATGCCGTCGAGTCCCTGAGGGCCGGCTTGCGCGCCACTGTCCCCCTGGCGGCGGTGGGCCCGCATCTCCGAGTGCAGGTCGGCCAGCTGCACCAGCTGCCGCGGCGCGCCCCGGCCGGTGCAGATCACCTCCATGCCGGGGGGTTTGGCGGCCAGGGTGCGGCACACCTCCTCGCTGTCGAGCAGACCCAGATCCAGAACGGGGTTGAGCTCGTCGAGCACCACCACTGAGTAGAGATCCGAGGCGATCGCGCCCTTGGCGATGTCCCAGCCGCGCTGAGCCTCCTGGCGGTCGAATTTGGTGACCTCCTCGGCGGTGAAGAAGTCGCCGCGGCCGGTGCGCACCTGGTCGATCAGGTGGGGGAAGCCCTGCTGCAGAGCCTCAATCGCGGCGTCCTCGTCGTAGGCCCGGCCTGGGCCCTTGAGGAAGCGCAGCAGCAGCACCCGGGTGCGTTTCTGCTCGCAGATGCCCAGCCCGATCGTGCGCAGCACGACTCCCAGGGCCGCCTGGCTCTTGCCTTTGCCGTCGCCGTCGTACACGTGCAGCTGGCCGTGGGCCCGTTCATCGCTGCCGGCCGCGGTGCGGATGCCGATCCCCCGGCCGGTGCCCCGCTGCGGCGTCTGGGTGCTGCTGGGGCTCATGGCTGGCGGGTGCGTGCTCCGATGCTATCGGGGCCCACCGGGGCAAAGGCCTGCGGCGCTGGGCTACGGCCTGCGGCGCTGGGGCTTCAGCTCGTGTCGGAGTTTGCCAGGATCATTTCACCGCCCAGGGCCCGGTCCAGCTTGATGGTGTTATCCCTGCTGGAGCCGCTGCCGCTGCCCCTGGAGGAGGCCCTCGTCGCCCTGCGCGCCGAGCTGGCGGCCCTGGACAGGGCGGTGGTGGCCTATTCCGGAGGCGTGGACAGCGCCCTGGTGGCCGCTATCGCTGCCGAACAGCTGGGGGCAGGGGCGGTGGCGATTACCGGGGTTTCGCCCGCCCTGGCACCCCACCTGCGCCGGGAGGCGGCTGAGCAGGCCCGCTGGCTGGGGATGGCCCACCAGGAGATCCCCACGGCTGAACTGGCCGACCCGGCCTATGCCAGTAATCCCAGCGACCGTTGCTACGCCTGCAAGCGGGAGCTGCACCAGCTGCTGGTGCCGATTGCCCGGGCGGCGGGTGCCGCCCGGGTGCTGGATGGCGTCAATGCCGATGATCTGCGGGATCATCGGCCGGGAATACGGGCTGCCCAGGAGTTCGATGTGCGCTCTCCTCTTGCCGATCTGGGGATCGGCAAGGCCGGGGTGCGCCAGATCTCCCGGGCCCTGGGACTGCCCTGGTGGGACAAGCCCGCCCAGCCATGCCTGGCCTCCCGCTTCCCCTACGGAGAGCCGATCACGGCATCCAGGCTGCGGCAGGTGGCGGCCGCCGAGGAGCTCCTCCGCCAGCAGGGCTGGCGTGAGCTGCGGGTGCGCAGCCAGGGACTGACTGCCCGGATCGAACTGCCAGCTGCCCGTCTTGCTGAGGCGTTCGCACGCTGGGCGGATGACCGGGTCCGGCAGGATCTGGTGGACGGGTTCCTCGCCCTGGGGTTCACCGCCGTGGCCCTCGATCTCGAGGGCCTGGTGAGCGGCAAACTGAACCGGGAGCTCTGAGCCGGGCCGCCAGGCTCAGCACGCCAGGGCGGGCTCCCGTTCGCTGCCGGCGATGGCGGCCGGGGTTTCACGCCGGAAGCTGGTGAGCTTGTGCTCGGCGGCGCCCAGTTCGGCGGCGAGCACGGCACAGGCCCGCTCGGGCATGGTGTGGTCACCGCAGGTGAACACATCCACGGCGGCATAGCCGGATTCCGGCCAGGTGTGGATGGAGATGTGGGATTCGGCCAGCAGGGCCAGACCGGTCACGCCCTGGGGATCGAAGGCGTGGGTGATCAGGTTGAGCAGGGTGGCACCAGCCCGTTTCGCGGCGGTGGTGATGGTGTCCCTAAGGAAGGCTTCGTCGTTGAGCCTGGCGCTGTCGCAGCCGTAGAGCTCGAGGATGCAGTGCTTGCCCACCGTGTCGGAAC